>PMJF01000019.1 GCA_003157295.1 Candidatus Moraniibacteriota bacterium
TCTTGACGACGACATCCACGGCCTCGCTCACGTGAGCGAACTTCTCGAAGCCCATCCGGGGAAAAATATCGAAGAGATCATACAAACGGGAAATACTTACAAGTGGAAAATTCTTTCCATCGAATCCAAGGAACATCGGATGGGACTGGCTTTGGTGAGTGAAAAAGCAAAAGAGAAAAAAGAAAAGGAAAAAAAGGATTAGTTATTTTGTTTTGAGAAATAGTGTATCTTCGGGGAAATTTAATTCTCCCGATTTTACGAAATTAATTTTTTTTCATCATGATCATCTCCTTTAATGGCGACGAGGGATCGGGGAAAAGCACTATCGCAAAAAAAGTGGCTGAAGAACTTAGCTACCCCAGATATTATATGGGACAGATTTTTCGTGATATGGCCAAGAAAAGAGGTATGACTATCGCCGAATACGTAAAATCAGGCGAAGAAGACCCAAATGTGGATAAGGAAGTGGACGATTATTTATTGAGTCTTCGAAAAAAAGAGGCTAATTTTGTCGTTGAAAGCAGAACGGCCTGGCACTTGATCCCTGATTCTCTGAAAATATATCTCAAAGTTGACGAACGGGAAGGCGCAAAAAGAATTTTCAAGCAGCTTATGGAAGAGGCTGATAATTCAAGAAATGAAATAAAAAAAGTGAGTACGCCCGAGGATGTTCTTGAAAATATCCGGCGGCGGAGAGAAACCGATGACCTGAGATACAAGAAATATTATGGGATAAACATCCGCGATCCAAAAAACTATGATCTTTTCCTGGACACGACAAAACTTGCGCGCGAAGAAGTTTTTGAGCGCGTGATCGATTTCATCAACAAGAGTACTAATTAGGATAGAAACACTTTCATAAAAAGTTTCATTAGAAAAATCCAAGAAAATATTTTTTATCACGAGCTTTTCCCGCGCGGCGCGAAAATTGTGGTCGCGGTTTCGGGCGGACCGGATTCAGCTTGTCTTTTGGATGTCCTCTGCGCTTTAAAAGGAAAATATAATCTTTCCCTTATCGTCGCTCACGTAAATTACGGACTGCGCGGAAAAGATTCTCAGCTCGACGAAAAATTTGTGGGAGGTCTGGCCAAAAAATATTCTCTGCCAATTGAAATTTTGCAAAGCAAATCAAGAAAAACATCAACCAGCCATTCCGAAGAAAAATTAAGAGACATTCGCTACGCCTTTTTTGAAAAGATCAGCTCGAAATACAAAGCCGACCATATTGCCGTCGGGCATAATCTCAATGATCAGGCTGAGACGGTCATGCTGCGAATTTTGCGAGGCTCGGGACTTAAGGGACTGAGCGCGATAAAATTCAGGAACGATAAAATTATCCGTCCGCTGCTTAACATGCCCCGAAATGAAATTTTGAAGTATTTGAAAGAAAATAAATTAGCTTATCGCATTGACAGGAGCAATCTCGCAGCAATCTTTACCCGGAACAAAATAAGAAACCGGCTCTTTCCCTACCTTGAAAAAAATTATAATCCTAATATCCAAGAAACTTTATATAAACTGTCGCGATCCGTTTCAGAAGATTATGCTTTTATCAAAAACTTCTCCCGAGAGTGGCTGAAAAGCAACCAGAATCTGCCAGTTTCAAGGCTCGGTAAATTGCATCCCGCCATCAAGAGAGAGGTTTTGCGCCTCGCTATCGAAAAACACAATCCCGGTCTCAGGGAAATCGAATCGGCGCATATCGACGAAATTTTGAAGATAGTGAAGAGTATTAAGAATAAGCGGCAGAAAATTGCGCTAAAGGGCTTGAAAATTGAAAGGAGAAATGATACATTAATTATAGAAAAGAAATAATCCATAAAGAAATTCATGAGAAACTTTATCAAAAACCTAGCCATCGTGCTCCTCGTTTTTTTTGTCATCTCGGGGATCGTAATGCTCTATAACACTCCGGTCCAGAAAATAAGCGACATCAATTTGAACGAGCTGGCTAATCAAATCAACGATGGAAAGGTGAAGGAAATCCAGGTGGAAGGGGAAAAGCTCAACATTGTTCTCGCGGACAATACGAAAGAAAAATCCCAAAAGGAAGCTGAGGCCTCGCTTTCCGAATCGCTGAAAAATTACGGCGTTGACCAGGAAAAATTGCGCTCCGTCAGCATCGGCATAAAAGACACGGCCACAGCCGCTTTTTGGATCAATACGATCGTCCCTTTCCTTCTCCCGTTCTTGATTATCGGCGCCTTTTTGTGGTTTATGATGCGTTCCGCCCAACGAGGAAATAGTCAGGCGATGTCTTTCGGCCTCTCCCGGGCAAGAATGATCATCCCTCAAAAAGACAAAAAAAAGAAGATCACTTTCGCGGATGTCGCCGGCGCCGAGGAAGCCAAAGAAGAACTCAAAGAAATTGTTGAGTTTCTCAAGCACCCGAAGAAATTTCTGGATCTCGGGGCTAGGATCCCCAAAGGCGTTCTTCTGCTTGGCTCTCCGGGAACCGGAAAAACTCTAATTGCCAAAGCCGTCGCGGGCGAAGCTAGTGTTCCGTTTTTCAGCATATCCGGATCCGAGTTCGTGGAAATGTTCGTGGGAGTGGGAGCCAGCCGAGTACGGGATCTTTTCAAGCAAGCCAAGAAAAACGCGCCAGCCATTGTTTTTATAGACGAAATTGATGCTGTCGGTCGGCATCGCGGAGCGGGACTGGGTGGCGGACACGATGAACGCGAACAGACGCTCAACCAGATTTTGGTGGAGATGGATGGTTTTGAGACAGATACAAACGTTATTGTCATCGCTGCCACAAACCGGCCGGATGTCTTGGATCCCGCCCTTCTTCGGCCGGGGCGATTCGACCGACGAGTGGTTATGGATCTTCCCGATATTCGGGAACGGGAAGCTATTCTCAAAATTCACACAAAAAATATGCCCGTGGCAAAGACGGTTGATTTCAAAAAAATTGCAGCCCGCACGGCCGGTTTTTCCGGAGCCGATATTTCCAATCTCGTGAATGAAGCGGCTATTCTGGCCGCCCGGCGCGGGAAAAAAATCGTTGAAGATGACGAACTCCGAGTTTCAATTGAAAAAGTGATCCTGGGTCCCGAAAGAAAAAGCAAAGTTCTCAACACCAAGGAAAAAGAAATTACCGCTTACCACGAAGCCGGACACGCCATGATCGCTTCCTCCCTCCCCAACGCCGATCAAGTCCAGAAAGTTTCGATCATTTCCCGCGGACAAGCCGCCGGTTATACTTTGAATGTTCCGCAGGAAGACAAGCGACTCTATTCTCGTTCCTACTTCCTTGATGAGCTGGCCGTTCTTTTGGGAGGATATGTCAGCGAAAAAAATATTTTTGGCGATGTGACCACCGGCGCTTCCAACGATTTGGAACGGGCGACCGATATCGCCCGCAAACTTGTCACCCGCTATGGGATGAGTGACTTGGGTCCGCGCACTTTTGGCAGGAAAGAAGAGCTCATTTTCCTCGGAAAAGAAATTAGCGAAGAAAAAAATTATTCCGAAGCGACTGCCAAAGATATCGACAAGGAAGTTTCGAAATTCATCAGCGACGCATACGATACCGCTCAGAAGATCATTCTGGAAAAGCGACCTCTTCTCGAAAAGATCGCCCAAACGCTTCTTGAGAAAGAAACTATTGAGCACGAAGAATTCTTGAAACTCATTGGGAGAAAAGAACCAGCAGTCGGAGAAGAGCCGAAAAAAGATCCTCCCGCTCCTCAAAATAAACCGGCTTAATCGGACCTTTATGAACGAAAAAGAAAAAACAAGTCCCAAAAGAGAATTTCCCTATCTGGAAATTTTGAAAAAATCCGCTGCCATTGTTTGGCAGAATAAGTTTTTGTGGTGGTTCGGACTTCTCATTGCCCTTGGTTCGCCGGGAAGCTTCAACTATTCCGGCAGTAATAACCAGATGGAAAAAGGCGGTCAACTCGTCGGCGCCCTAAAGGATCACTGGCAGGCCGCCTTGGCCACGGCGCTGGCGCTTTTCGCCTTGGGAATAATTCTCTTTCTTCTTTCCCTGATCGCCA
This sequence comes from Candidatus Moraniibacteriota bacterium, assembly GCA_003157295.1. Taxonomy (GTDB): domain Bacteria; phylum Patescibacteriota; class Minisyncoccia; order Moranbacterales; family UBA11712; genus Fen-1326. Next base: position 4,005 of record PMJF01000019.1, read on the forward strand.
AAGCCGGTCTCATCAGATCTGTATATAAAATAAATCTGGACAAGAAAGCGGACTTCAAAGAAGGTTGGAAAGAGGGAAAGAAATATTTGGGAAAATTATTTTTGCTCGGTCTCTTGATGGGTGTTGCAATTGTTATAATCCTTTTGGTTCTGGCAACGCCCGCCGTATATCTTTTTATCATCAAGTCCTGGATAAGCGCTGTTATTCTCACTCTTTTGGCCGTCGCTATTTTCATTCCGCTCGCTTTCATCATCGGCGTNNCGGCCGGAATGGCCTTTAGCCTCCTATTTTTGCCTCTTATCGTCTTGGCTCTGGCTATCGGCGCGCCGACCGGCCTCCTTCTCTATAGCCTCAGCAAAATTGTTTTTGGTATTTTTATCGGAATCGCAATTCTGGTCGCCCTAGCCGCGGTACTTTCCCTCGCTTCCATTTTCATCGCTTGGAAAAAAACCGCTTGGACTCTTTTTTTCCAGGAAATCGCCAAAACAGCCGAACCGGAAGCAGCGGAAAAAGTCTCCGAAAAAGAAATTTCCGCCGCGCCAGCCTCGCCAAGTCTAGGTGGGCCGGCTTCACCACCAACAACACTAAAAGGCGAGAGTGTGGGTGNNTAATTGCCCATTGGGACCAGTTGGGATCGAACCAACGACCCTTCGATTATGAGTCGAGTGCTCTACCACTGAGCTATGGTCCCGTCGACGCCAATATTTATCTTTGAAATATTTTCGCTTCTAAATCGTAACTAAATAAGCGGATTGCGTCAATGACTCGACACATATTCTCCCATCCGTTATTATTAAGAAAATCAGTGATGCATCATGAATTATTATCAATGCTTATGCCCGAAGAAAAAGAAAATAAAAAATTGTCGAAGAAAGAAGAGGAAAGTGTCCATATTCTTTTAGTGGAAAAAATCGTGACCTTGATGACCGGCGCGATGGGACTTGTCGCGGCTCTCGCCTGGAACGACGCCATTCGCAAACTTTTTGAGCGTGTTTTTGGAACGCAGGGAAGCGGGGATATCACGGCGATGTTTATCTACGCGGCGGTCATCACCGCCGCCGTGGTTTTGGTCACGTATAGGTTGACTAGGATCGTGGAGCGGGTAAAAAAGAAAAAAGAGAAATAAGTTGCTTCATTCTGGTCAACCTCATTCCAACCTTCTCCTTAATCGAAGAGAAGGATTTTTTTTTATTTCCTCCTCTTCCCATGAAACGCCTTGTGCACTTCTTTGAGCTGCTTGTTTGTGACATGAGTATAGATCTGTGTCGTGGTGACGGAGGAATGCCCCAGCATTTCCTGGACGGAGCGGATATCGGCGCCGTTTTGAATGAGATCGGTGGCGAAGGAATGGCGCAGGGTGTGCGGATGGACGTCTTTCACGATGCCGGCTTTCAGGGCATAATATTTCACAATTCGCTGAACCGTGCGCGGGGTGATTCGCAAATTGTCCGCTTTGTTTTTTTTCTCCAAATGCTTTATTCCAATTCTCGCAAAAAGAGCCGGATCGACATCCATTCTTTTCTCTATATATCTTTCCAGCGCCGATTTCGCCTGATCGGAAATGAAAACCACCCGCACTTTTCCGCCTTTTCCCCGGACACTAAATTCGCCGGTTTTGAGATTCACTTGGTCGCGGTTGAGATTCACGAGTTCCGAAACCCGAAGGCCAGAGCTAAACAGTAGTTCAATAATGGCTTTGTCCCGAAGAGATTTGGGATCCATTCCTCCCGCTGCTTCGAATAAGCGCTGCACCTCTTCCATTTCCAAAAAATCGATCTGGCGATCTTCCCTTTTTCCCAGCTCCACTTTTTCCGCCGAGAGAGTTTTAATGTCCCGCTTGGCAATAAACTTCAAAAAATTTCGAAGAGCGATAACGTGATAGTTTTGAGTGATTTTTTTGAGTGATTTTCCTTTTACATCCGAGAAGCGATTGAGATGCAAGCGATAACTTCTTACCAGCTCATCGGTAATGCCGGCAGGAGAGCTCACTTTCGCCCAGTCCAAAAATCTCGCGAGATAATGGTCGTAGTTTTCGATCGTTTTCTGCGACCGGTCCTTTTCGATCTCGAGATGTTCCAAGTATTGGGTTTTGAGCTTTTTGAGATCCATAATTTTTGAAGTCTGACGCTTGTTATTATAGCAAACAACTGACCGCAATCGCTAATTATCGCCATCCTCCGAGCTTCGCGACGACTAATTAAGTTTTTTATATTTCATTCTAAAATATTGCCGATAAATGCCTTATTCAAAGCAAAAATAGGCTAACTCTGCTTTTCTCCACAACTCCGTCTTGACATATATTTTGCCTGTGATAACCTAATATTCGTGTTAATAATTAGGGATNNATCCAACAGAAAGGGGAAACCTATTAGTAACTTTTTCAAAAGCTTCCTTCGGATCCTCTGGAGGGGACTGCGAACTGTGCTAAAGGGAGAAAACATTCAATTTGTTTCTTCTAAGATCCATTCTCTTCAACTAGAAATGTCTTCTTTTTTGAAAAGAAGATTTGTAGGCAAAAAATTACTTTCCCTGTTTAGGGAACACTCGGCGACCATTGTCGTGGCTGTTTGTGTCCTTTTGGTGGCTTTTATCAACCTCTCTTCGGCCAAGGGCGCAAGAGGTTCTATTTTTGGCTCCCTGGCCCTTGGACCGCAAAACCCGGATCCGCTCAAGAGCAAACTCGCTATTCAAAATGAGAAAAAGAACAATTTGGCAACCGCCCCTCTTTCCGGGCCGGGATACTTGGCAGACGTATCCGTTTTATCCGCCGAAAGACAAGATGTAGCCGGCGATTATGAGGTCATGGCTATGGCTACGCCGACTGCCCAAAGCCAAGTTTTATTAGCTACCTATAATCCTCAAGCAGGAAGTACAGGCCGACAGGAAATGAAAACTTATCAAGTGAAAGACGGGGACACAGTGGGCCTGATCGCCGCGAAAAACGGCATTTCGGCCAACACCATCCTATGGGCGAACGATTTAACAGAGACCTCAGTTATCAAGCCGGGAGACAAGCTGACGGTTTTGCCGATAACCGGTATTAAATATAAAGTTCAAAAAGGCGATTCTCTGGAAACTATCGTAAATAAATATAACGCCGACAAACAAAAAGTGCTGGCTTATAATGACCTTCCGGCTGATGAAAAATTAAGAGAAGGGCAAGCATTAATCCTGCCTGACGGATATGTTTCATCTCCGACAGCTCCCGCCGCACCGACAACTCGCCTGGCTTTAGCCGGCCAGCCGTCCTCCACTTACACGCCGGCTTCCTCCTATCAAGCGTATACCTCCCAAGCTGGAGCCGGATCCGGCCATCGCTTCCCATACGGATACTGCACTTGGTATGTGGCTCAGAGAAAATATGTCCCCTGGGGCGGCAACGCTATTTCGTGGCTGTCGAACGCTAAGGCCTATGGAAAAGCCACAGGAAGCGCTCCGAAGCCGGGAGCGATCATGGTCAGCGGCGAATCCCGTTGGGGCCATGTGGCTGTGGTGGAGTCCGTCAAGGGCAGCAGCTTCACAATTTCTGAAATGAACTACGCCGGTTTCGGCAAAAAAAGCACCCGGACTCTTTCCGCCGGCAGCGGCTTTGTCAAAGGTTTTATATATTAAGATACTTAGGTATATTTCTATGGATATCCGACCTTCTCGATTTCGAGGTCGGATCTTTTTTTACAAGGAGGCCGATCTACGATTTTTTCAGTTCCGCGAATTCGGCCGACAGCTTTTTCACTCCCGCTTTCATAAAAGCAACTGTGATTATGTCTTTTTTAGTTGAAATCACCACGCCTTCTCCGAAAATTTTATGCGAAACTCTCTGCCCGTCCTTGAAGTCATAAACTTTTTTTTCTTTTTTCGAATCTTCTCTCTGGCTGAAGGCAGATTTCTCCCAAGACGGCCGAATTTTTTCCCCATCGCTTCGCAATTCTTCCGGAATATCCTCCAGAAAACGTGAAGATACATTGATGCGGACTGATCCGAAAATATTCCGGGACACCGCCCAAAGAAGATAGACTCTTTTTTTGGCTCGAGTGATTCCCACATACGCCAGACGCCTTTCCTCTTCCAGCTCTTTCGGGTCAAGAAGGCTCCGCGAATGAGGGAACAGACCCTCTTCCATCCCGGCCATAAAAACATTGTCGAATTCCAGCCCCTTGGCGCTATGAAGGGTCATCAGATGCACTGCGCCACCCTCGAAATTGATGTTGTCCGTCGAAGAAACGAGCGCCACTTCTTCGAGAAACAACGACATGCCTTCCACCCCTTTCTCGTCTTTATATTTCTCTGCGACCGTAAATAGCTCGCGGACATTTTCGTAACGGATCTGGCCCGCTTCACCCTCGGAAAGCAGCAATTTTTGGTATTCTGATTTTGCCAGAATTGATTCCATAAGATCAATAAGATTCACCCTCTCCGCTTCTATCCCAAGTCGTTCTGCAAGAGCTCCAAACTTCGAAATTGCGTCAATTTTGGACGAATTGAGGCCTGGTATTTTTTCCGCTTGGCGCGCAGCGCCGACAAGATCCAGATCGTTTTCCCTAGCAAATTTGATCCACTTTCCCAATGTCACGCCTCCAATTCCTCGCGGGGGTAAATTTATCACTCTCGCTAGGCTCATTTCGTCCCTCGGATTATTGATGAACTTCAGATAAGCCAAAAAATCTTTTACTTCGCGCCTTTCATAAAACCTCACTCCTCCCACCACCCGATAAGGAATAGCCGCCTGGAGAAATGCTTCTTCAATGGCCCGCGATTGAGCGTTGGTGCGATAAAGAACCACAAAATTATTGAGATCTGCTTCGCCGCCTTCAACCAGTTGACCTATTTCAGAAACAATAAATTGCGCCTCTTCCTGCTCGTCGCGAGCTTCGTAAATGACGATGTCATGCCCGCCGACATTGTCCGTCCAAAGTTTTTTATCCTTGCGATGAATATTCTTTGAAATAATTCCGTGAGCCGCGTCCAGAATTTTTTGAGTAGAGCGATAATTGCGTTCGAGCTTCACCACTTTGGCTTCCGGATAATCCTGCTCGAAATTCAGGATGTTCCGCACGTCCGCTCCCCGAAAAGCGTAAACGGATTGCCAATCATCTCCCACCACGCACAAATTTCGATGGCGCTGGCTCAAAAGATTTACCAGAACATATTGGGCGCGGTTCGTATCCTGATATTCGTCCACAAGAATATAATGGAAAAGATCTTGGTATTTTTCCAGAACTTCCGGAAACTTTTGGAAAATCTCTGCCGTTTTCTGAATAATATCGTCGAAATCAAGAGCATTATTCTCGCTAAGTATCTTTTGGTAGGCTTCGTATATTTTGGCCAAGACCCTTTCGAAATAACTTCCGCCGGAGATGTAATCCTCGACACTTTGCAGCTCTCCTTTGGCTTTTGAAATTACCGCCAGCATCGCCCGGGGGTTGAACTGATCCAGACTGATTTCCTTCTCTTTCATTATTTTTTTCATGAGTGCTAGCTGGTCGGAATCGTCATAAATCACAAAGTTCTTTTTATATCCGATTTTATCGATTTCTGTGCGTAATATCCGCATGCAAATATGGTGAAAAGTTCCCATCCAGGGCTGGTAATTGAGTTGGCCGCCCAAAAGCTCTTTTACCCGCTCCTTCATCTCTTGAGCCGCTTTATTGGTGAAGGTCACCGCCAGAATACTGCGGGAAGAGACCTTTTTTTCCTTGATTAAATAGGCAATGCGATGCGTCAAAAGCCGCGTTTTCCCCGATCCGGCTCCAGCAATCACTAAAACCGGCCCCTCTGTTGTCAGGACCGCTTCTTTTTGTTCGTCGTTTAAGCCGGCGAGAAGTGCCGGCTGATCCTTGATTATTTCCATAGCATATGTATAATAGTCTAATTGTGAAAAAAGGGGAATCGTAGCCTTGCTAAATGTCCTTTTTAATAGTATTATTAAATTAGCTTGAATAATCAGTAAGCGATATTTTTATGGCTTTAACAAAGCAAAAGAAAGAAAAGGTCATTGGAACTACCAAAACCCATGAAAAAGATACCGGGTCTCCGGAAGTCCAAGTGGCTCTCTTCACGGAAAAAATCAAGAGTCTCACCAGCCATCTCAAGAAAAACAAGAAGGACAACCACTCCCGCCGGGGGCTTTTGAAAATGGTTTCTAAACGAAAGAAGCTACTCAGCTACCTGAAGGGCAAGGACGTAAAGCGCTATAAAAAACTGATCACCAGCCTGGGACTCAAAGAACAATAATTTTCAAGATTTTCATTATGCCTACGGAAACAAGCAAATTCCCAGAGCAACGTGTTGGAATTCTGGTCGACATCCAGAATATGTATTATTCGGCCAAGGTTCTCTATAAGAAGAAGGTTAATTTTAAGGAAGTGTTGAAAACAGGCGTGGCCAACCGCAAGCTTATCAGGGCCATTGCTTATGGGATAAAAACCATTGAGGGACTCGAGAAAAATTTTTTTGACGCTCTCGAGAAATCCGGCTATGAGGTTCGCACTAAGGACCTTCAGATCTTCCCAGGTGGAGCCAAAAAGGGGGACTGGGACGTGGGGATCACCGTTGACGCCATTAAGCTCGCGGGGCATCTCGATGTGGTGGTTTTGGTCACCGGCGACGGAGATTTTATACCGCTTGTCCAGTATCTTCAAAACACCAAAGGCTGCCGCGTTGAAGTGATCGCTTTTTCCGAATCCGCTTCGGGGAAACTGGCCGAGGCCGCCGACGACTTCATAAACTTAAGCGAGAATAAAAGAAAGTTTTTAATATAATTTAATCACCCGGTTGATGCTAATAACCAATCGCACACAAATAATACCAAAAATTGGTGTTATCTGTGTGTCATTCGTCTATTAGCGCGGCTGGGAAAAACATCTCTATGGAACTGAAAAAATTTGAAACCGAAATTGCCGGAAGGAAACTGGTCATTGAAACTGGCCTTTTGGCGAACCAGGCCAACGCTTCCGTCACTGTGCGCTACGGCGACACGATGGTGCTCGCGACCACTGTTATGAGCCCAGAAGCCAGAGAAGGCGTGAATTATTTTCCTCTCATGGTGGATTATGAGGAGAAATTCTACGCTTCCGGAAAAATAAAAGGCAGCCGTTTCATCAAACGCGAAGGGAGGCCCACTGATGAAGCTATTCTTAACGCCCGTCTTATTGACCGCACTCTGCGGCCGCTTTTCGACCAACAAATGCGAAATGAGGTCCAGGTGGTCGTCACAGTTCTTTCCATTGACCAGGAGAACGACCCGGCACTCGTCGGGATCATCGGCGCTTCAGCGGCTCTTTCTATTTCCAATATTCCCTGGAACGGCCCGGTAGGAGCAGTGCGAATCGGAGAGAAAGAAGGAAGCATTACGATCAATCCGATGAACGATGACTTCGAAAAAAGTTCTTTCAATATTATGGCCTGCGGAATCGAGGGCAAGATCAATATGATCGAGACCGGCGCCCAGGAAATTGCGGAAGAAAAAATTTTTGAGGCTTTTGTCGAGGGGCAGAAAGCCATAGACCAAATTGTCATCTTCATCAAGAAAATCCAGAAGGAAATTGGAAAACCGAAAACCGGGCCTCTTCTTCTTAAAGCCGAGGAAAGCTTTACCAAAGAAATCCTTCAAAAATTTTCTGAAAAAATAAGGCCGGCTCTTTATCAAAAAGATTACGCCGTCCAAACTGCCACGCATCAAGAGCTTCTCAAGGAAGTTTCCGATCATATAAAAACGGCCTATCCGGACGATCACAGCCAGAAAAAAGAACTGGCCTTTCTCGTTATTGACACTGAGATGGAAAGAATTTTCAAAAAATCGGTTCTGGAGAATGATGAACGGCCGGACGGACGGGAGCTGGATGAAGTAAGGCCTATTGCCTGCCAAGTCGGATTGCTGCCCCGCACACACGGATCTGGTCTTTTCACTCGCGGCGAGACGCAGGTTCTTTCCGTGGTGACCTTGGGGGCGCCCGGCATGGAGCAGGTCGTTGACACGATGGAGCTCGACGAGAAAAAAAGATTTATGCATCACTATAATTTTCCTCCTTTTTCCGTGGGAGAAGTTCGTCCATTGCGCGGCCCCGGCCGACGAGATATCGGACACGGAGCTTTGGTGGAAAAAGCGCTTGATTCAATGATGCCGGACAAAGAAAAATTTCCTTACACGATCAGAGTGGTAAGTGAAGTGCTCTCTTCCAATGGATCTTCCTCAATGGCCAGCACCTGCGCCAGCAACTTGGCGCTTATGGACGCGGGCGTACCCGTAAAATCTGCCATTGGCGGAATTTCGGTGGGAATCGTAGTTTCGGAAAACGGCGAATATAAATTGCTCTCCGATATTCAGGGACCCGAAGACCATTTTGGGGGAATGGATTTCAAAATTACCGGCACTGAAAAGGGAATTACCGCTATTCAGCTAGATGTCAAAGTGGACGGACTTACATCAGCGATGATAAAAGACGCTCTGGAGCAGTCGCGAAAAAACCGCCTGGACATTATCGAGATCATGAACCAGACGATCGGCGCGCCCCGAGCGGATCTCTCTCCCTTTGCTCCTCGCATTATTATCATCAAGATCAATCCGGAAAAAATACGCTCCGTCATCGGACCAGGCGGAAAAGTTATTAATCAGATCATTGACGAAACAGGCGTAGAAATTGACATAGAAGATGACGGAAATGTCTTTATCACTTCAACCAACAAAGAAGCGGGGGATAAAGCGCGGGAATGGGTAGAGAACCTTACGCATGAGGTCAAGGCCGGCGAAATATTCAAGGCCCGTGTGACCCGCCTTATGAACTTTGGGGCCTTCGCGGAAATCCTTCCCGGCCAGGAAGGACTCATTCATATTTCAGAAATTTCGGAAAAAAGGATCGACCGAGTGGAAGATGTTCTTGAGATAGGAGATATGGTTTCCGTGAAAGTGAAGGAGATCGATAATCTCGGAAGAATAAACCTCACTATGAGAGGCTTGGAAAATAGTGTAAAATAAATTTACATCGATAAACACAAAAAATAATATACTGCCCATTACGAAATTCGAATTTTTTATTAGGATTTTGTAATTCGCCCGCCTCGACTCGCTTGACGCAAGTCAGGCGAGTCGGGCAGAGAAACACAAATGTTCCAATTCAACACAAAAACTTCTTTTTCCGATCCCAATCCGACTAATGTCAATCCCAATACCGCTTTGCCAAATTCCCACGGCAAAGTCCGGACTTTGAAAGATGACTTTGAGGAAATGAAGAGTGGAAAGATCAAAAAGGAGCAGGAGCTATTATCCGAAGATATCGCTGCGGTAAACCCTCTGCCCGCGGCGCCGGCTCCAATTCCAGCACCGGCTCCCCGTCCCATGGCCGAACCGCCTAAGCTGCCGGAGCGGCCTGCTTTTCTTCCTCCCAAGGAAGAAAAGAGGGGGGAGAAAGAAGCTTCCAGCCCTTTTGGGTCACAATCCTTTTTCAACGGAAAGTCTCCTTTTGAGGAGGAGACTCAGCCTGCCTTGCCACAAAAAAAAGTTGAAGCGGCGCCAAAAAGAAAATCACGGAAGACCTTGGTCATTGCTTTTTCTTCCCTGATCACCTTGGCAATTCTCGGCAGCGGCTATTATTACTGGTTTTTTATAGAAAAAGCGCCTGTTCAAAATAATGTCCAGCCCCCAGCCCAACCAGTCCAAACAAAACCAGTTCCGCCGCCGAATGTTCAGCCGAGCAACAAAAATCTGCGCTATCTCAACATCGACATAAGCCTTGGAAAAGAAGTCAATCAAAAAGCCTTCCAGAGCTTGGCCGAAAATTTTTTGTCGAACGCGGCGGAAAATGATCTCGCTGAGGTCAAAATACTTGGTAAAGACAACCAACCGATCACGTCAAAAGATATTGAAACCAGTCTTGGTTTTTCTTTACCCGATAAACTGCTCTTGGATCTTACCAACGACTTTAGCCTATTCATAAAAAGGGAGAATTCGGAAGTTCGCACAGGCGCCGCATTCAAACTCTCAGACACAGTTGGATTGCTCGACGAGCTCGGGCAGCAGGAGAAAACCCTTCCCTCGCAATTGCTTCCTTTTTACCTAAAAGGGGTGCCGGCTGAAACAATGATCAGCTTTAATTCCAGCAAATATAAGAATGCCGATATCCGATATTTCAATTTTCCTGAGCCTTCCAATACCTCCCTCGACTATTCCATCCTAACCGACAAGCAAAACGGCTACTTTATCTTCGGCACTTCCAAAAACACCATCCGATCCATTCTAGACTTTATGTGGGGGAAATAATATCCAGGTCTTGAACATCAAAATTAAAAATGGAATTTTGGCTGTTTAGTCATTCAAATTTGGGATTTTATTTGAAAATTTATAATTTTAAATTTAAAATTACCGAAATGGGTTTGACCTTTCCTAAAAAATCTGCTATACTGTACTTGTAGCTTGAAAAGTTAATATTCCATAGGTTTACGAGCTCCAATCACAATTTCCCCCTATTTGTGATTGGAACTCGTAAACTTTTCCGTATTATTCTATTCCTTCCAACGAGAAGGAAGAAAAACAAAAATAAATATTTTTGAAAAAAAATAAATATCAAAAAAAGGTTCTTTAAACCGCGGAAAGGTTATGCGAATATCAGACATGTAGACAAACTACATGCTAGAATGTTATTACGATGCCTTTCACCCGGGCTAGCAATACTCATGGCATGTTGGTACATGTCTAACGCCAGCGGGCTCCGCCACATTATTATAATTTGGGCGTTGAGCCCGCTGGATTGACCAACTTATATAATACAGGTGAAGAAGATCGGCTTTGAAGAGGCGGTTTTTTTGTTGTCCTATTCTGCTATAATGGAAACAATGGACCGGGAGCAAAATAAAAAAATTGGCCGGACTGGCGAAATCATCGCCGCGAATTACCTGAAAAGAAATGGTTACCGAATCTTGGATATGAATTTTGAGAATAGACTTGGATACCGAATCGGAGAGCTGGACATTGTCGCCCGCGAAGAGAGTACAGGCGAAATCGCTTTTGTCGAGGTGAAAACGCGCCAAAAGGGGAGCTCGGGATCAGCGCATCCAGAGCTGGCTATCACTCGTGCCAAATACCGGCGCCTCACGCTCATTCTCGGCCGGTATCTCCGCCAAAATCGTTTGGAAGACTCCCCGCATCGGCTGGACGCGATTTCGATCGAGATGGATATGGCAAAACGAAAAGCCAAGCTTCGGCATTTGAAATATATATATTATTAATGCTATACTTTATATCGCCTAATACTAATCAAAAAACTATGCTCGACCAAAAAATTCAGGAGGAGCTCAAACAATAATTGATAGCAGAAAAAAAACGTTTGGAGGAAAATCTAGCTGGACTTGAATCGTCCCCGAAGAAACTGGACAGGGAATACCAGACCGCTTTCTCGGAGATCGAAAGGGATGAAGAGGCCAATGCTGATGAAATGGAGATGTATGAAAGTAACGTAGCCACCGATGAAACCCTGAAAAATGAGCTCAAAAAAGTGAAGGCAGCTCTCTCCGCCATGGAAAAGGGAACCTACGGATTTTGTGAGAATTGCCAAAAGGAAATACCTCTCGAGCGACTCCGGGCTTACCCGCAGGCTGATACGTGCCTTGATTGTTTGCCTCGTTAGAGAAAAAATTTTTCGCGCCCTTTTCGCAAAACACATTTTCCATTGGAAATTTTCTAATGGGACCAAAAATAAAAATGAATGAAAAATTATCTTCGGCTTATATTTTTATTCTTTTTCCTTGTTTCGGTTGATCAGGTTTTTAAGTTTTCTTTTTCAGCGACTTCCATCTGCAACAAAAACATCGCTTGGAGCATTCCCATCGCTCCAAGCTTTTTTTATTTTCTCTGGGTCGTGATCATTGTCATTTTGATATACGCATTCCTCAACGCAAAGCCTATCGATCAGAAGTATTTTCTAATTCTTATTTTTTCCGGAGCTGTTTCCAATATGATCGATCGGATTCATTTGGGATGCGTCGTCGACTATATCGACCTCAAAATATTCCCCGTGTTTAATTTAGCTGATATGTATATTACGTTTGGAATAATTTTGTTAATAATTATAAATTTAAAATTTCAAATGAATCCTAAATGATTAAATTTTAAAAGTTTTAAAATTTTTCCATTTTTTTATTTAAAATTGATTTGTAATTTCAAATTTATAATTTAAAATTTTCGATTTATGTCTTCAAAAGTCTTGAGCGCCACCACACTTGGTCTGGCGAGCCACATCGTCGAAGTCGAAGCCGACACTCATTCCGGAACACATATTTTTTCCATCGTTGGCCTGCCTGACGCGGCCGTCAAGGAATCGCGCGACCGAGTAGACTCAGCCATTAAAAATTCCGGTTTTAAGCCGCCGCATCAATGCGGACATATCACGATCAATCTCGCTCCGGCCGATATCCGAAAAGAAGGGCCCCTTTACGACCTTCCTATCGCTTTGGGATTATTGATCGCCACCAGACAAGTAAAAGCCGACGTTCAAAAAAAACTTTTTGTCGGAGAACTTTCTCTTGATGGGAAGCTTCGTCCGGTGAGCGGCGTCTTGCCGATTGCCATTATGGCTAGAGAAAAAGAAATTTCAGAAATAATCGTGCCATTTGAGAACGCCAAGGAGGCCGCGGTGGTTGAGGGCCTTCGCGTCATTCCGGCCAAAAGTTTTCAGGAGCTCATCGCGCATCTCACTGGAGAAAAGATCATCGAACCCGAACCTCCGCAAGATCTCGAAAAATTTTTCGATCCCCAAAAATATCTGTCCGATATGGCGCATGTCAAAGGCCAGGAATACGCTAAGCGCGCGCTTGAGGTCGCTGCGGCCGGCGGGCATAATGTGCTTCTCTCCGGTCCGCCCGGATCGGGAAAAACTTTGCTTGCCCGCACGTTTCCTTCGATCATGCCGCCACTAACTTTTCCGGAAGCGCTTGAGATCACCAAAATATTTTCCATCGCCGGAAAACTCTCGCGGGGAATATCGCTCATTTCCGAACGCCCTTACCGTTCTCCCCACCACAGCGCTTCAGCTGTTTCCCTCGTGGGCGGAGGGCAATTTCCAAAACCCGGCGAGATCAGTCTCGCGCATCGCGGCGTGTTGTTTCTCGACGAGTTTCCCGAATTTGGCCGTTCGGTTTTGGAAAACCTTCGCCAACCTTTGGAGGATGGAGAGATCAGCGTTTCGCGCGCCCAAGCAACTCTTTCTTTTCCGGCCCGCTTCACTCTTATTGCTGCCATGAATCCCTGTCCCTGCGGCAACGCGACCGACCCGGAGAGGCTTTGCGGCTGCAGTCCGTCTGCGATCATCAAATATCAGAGAAAAATTTCCGGACCCATTCTCGACCGCATTGATATCCACGCCGAAGTTCCCCGCATGAAATTCGAAAAGCTATCCGAATCCAAAGAAGGCGAAAGCAGCATTTCTACCCGAAAGCGCGTTACCGCCGCGCGCGAACGGCAATTGGAACGCTTCAAAAATATTGACGGCCTCATCACCAACTCCGAAATGGGCAGCCAGCACATCAAAAAATTCTGCCCGCTCGGCGAAAAAGAGCTCGACCTTCTGCGGCGTGCGGTCAATCAGCTCCATCTTTCCGCCAGAGCCTACCATCGCATCATCAAGATCGCCCGCACCATCGCCGACCTTGCTGGCTCCGAAGACATTGCGTCTGGGCACATCGCCGAAGCGATCCAATACAGGCAGAGGCAGGCCTGAAAAGAACTGCTTTTTCTTTATTATTGAAATAGTATATAGTATACAGTTAGGTTAGGCTGTTTATATATGAAAAAAATACTTATACTATTTCCTATTTTTCTCGTTGTTTTCGTCGCGCTTTATTTTTTCTGGCCGTTTCATAAGAGAAGCTTTGCTGCCGATAAATCTTTTACTGTCAGCCTTTCGGATAATGGAGCCATTTTTTCCGTCGCCACAAATTCCAAAACTGTTTCCGATTTTCTCAAGGAAAAAAATATTTCTCTAGGAAACAAAGATTATATTTTCCCCGATCCAAGCGCTAAAATTTTTCCCGGCAGCCGCATCACTATCCAGCACGCGATTCCGGTTGTCATTTCCGCCGATGGAAAAGATGTTTCGCTCAACACTACCGGAAAAACAGTCGGCGATGCTCTGACCGAAGCCGGCCTGACGTTAAGCCCGGTTGATAAAATTGTTCCCGGCATATCTGCGACGCTGTCCGCTAATTTAAAAATCATTGTGACTAGGATCAATATTGCCGAGATCACGGCAAACGAAGATATCCCTTTTCAAACAGTGCAGAAAGAAGATAATACTGTTCTCTGGAAACATAACGCGGTGAAACAAGCAGGGACGAAAGGCGTCCGTGAAAAAAAATATCGCGTGACTTATACGAACGGGAAAGAAACAAATCGCGTGCTGATCGGAGCGACCATAACCCAGCCTCCGATAACCGAAATTGACGTGGTCGGCACAAAGATCATCGTCGGAAAAACCCAGCAGGGAGACGCCACCTGGTACGCAAACGGGAACGATCTCACTTGCGCCAGCCTCGACTTCGCCCATGGGAAATATCTGCGCGTGACAAATCGAACGAACGGAAAATCAGTGATCGTGCTGGTTAACGACAGCGGCCCTTACGGAAAAGGAAGGGTTATCGACCTTAATAAGCCCGCCTTCAAAAAAATTGCCGACCTTGGCTCAGGGGTGATAAATGTGAAAGTGGAAGAGATTTTGAATTGACGTCGCTGCAGCGACGTCATCTCCGTGAAAACAGGGATCCAGAAATTAAAAAACTTAATGAGTTAAAACTAGATTCCCGCTTTCGCGGAAATGACAACAAAAAGTATGCCAACGAAATTAGGCCAAAATTTTCTCACCGATCCGGCTATCGCCGAAAAGATAGTGGATTCCGCCAATTTATCAAAAACCGATAATGTTCTTGAAATTGGCCCGGGGCAGGGAGCTTTGACAGAGCTTCTCGCCCAAAAAGCCGGGCGGGTTTTGGCCGTTGAAATCGACAAGGCGTTGATAATTCCCTTGAAAAAAGAATTGAATGATCAAAAAAATACCGAGATCATTACAGGCGATATTTTGAAAATAAACCTCCCAAAAATGCTGGAAGAAAATAATTTTCAAAACTATAAAGTCGTCGCCAATCTTCCGTATTATATCACTTCAAAAATCATCCGCTTGCTGCTTGAGACAAAATATCCGCCGACTGAAATGATCTTGATGGTCCAAAAAGAAGTCGGGGAGAGAATCTGCGCGCCGAGCGGGAAAGAAAGCATCTTATCCATCTCCGTCAAATTCTACGCCGACCCGGAAATTCTCTTCTTTGTCCCCCGAGAAAATTTTGATCCGATTCCGGAAGTGGATTCTGCGGTGATCAGGGTCGTACAAAAGAAAGATCTATCCAGGGCGGATATAAAAAAGTTTTTCTCTCTTGTCCGCGCCGGTTTTTCTTCAAAAAGAAAAATGCTTTTGAATAACCTTTCGACGAGTTTCAATCTTCCCAAAGATGCCGTCTCGCGAATACTGAAAAAGGCCGGCTTGGAGCCGACCCAAAGAGCGCAAGAGTTGGAAGTGGAGAATTGGATAAAATTAAACGAGACTCTTGAGAAGCAAGAAATTGAAGTTTTGAAGGGATTGCGTTAGGCCGCAATTTCATTGCGGGCCAGCCTGCCTGAAAAACTTCAATTTCTTGCGATTTTACTAAGGTCAAATCTTTATTGCCGGCCAAAAAACCAAATACGCTATCAAGAAAACATAAACAAACAACAACCCAAAAACAAAAATATGTACCCTTCGGGGTGATATTTTTTTGTTCTGCAAAATCCAAAAAGAAAGCACGCCCAAGAGCATCGCCGGCAAAAACAAAGCTTTGGCGTTGAGGAGCACCACGCTGAGGCCATAGGACGCGAAAATTCCAAGTCCTATGGCGAAGCGTCCCCACGTTTCTCCCAAAAGGACCGGAACCGTCCAAATTCCGTCTTTTTTATCCCCTTCAATGTCTTTCAAATCCTTGATCGGAAGTGACAACGTCAGCGCGACAACCAGCAGCCAAACTAATTTCACCGGAAACCCGGAGAGATCTTGATTGTCACTGATCAAAATAAATCCGGAAAAGGAAAGGATGACAAACGCCCAAGCTGAGAGAAAGGTGGCCAAAATCGGGAATCTTTTCAAGCGAAAGGGGAAAGACGAATAAGCCCAGACGATGAATTGGTAAGCAAGAATGAGCAAAAAAAACTTGACTCCCACGGTGAGCGCCAAAATTATCGAAACGATAGATGCCACCAAAAAAAGACGGCCGTATTCCTCTCTTTCCATTTTCCCGCTGGCAAGAGGCCGCTTGGCATTCGTCAACCGGTCAATGGCAATATCCTCCCGGTCATTCCAGAAAACCGAGGCCAGCCAGGCAAAAACGGCCGCCAAAACAAGATTAGCCAGCGCAAGAAAAGAAAAAGCATCAATAGTCAGATTATTTGGGAAACAGAAGGCACCCAGTCCCGCTCCGACCAAGACTATCCCAATATGCATTGAAATCTGGATCCAACGGACATTTTTGGCGATCAGCCAAAACTTTTCAGGGTAATGCTTCCAAAAAGAGAAGGTGAGCAAAAAAACCATTAAAAAGCCATATATAAGGTTCATTTTGACGTTAAGCGAGTTCAGGATATCGCCCTCTGAAGCGGAAAAATACCGTGCCGGGGAGAGAAAAATGCCCGCCACATCGAAGCCTTGGACCGAAAACGGGCTTTTTGCCGGCGCGAGAAGAAAATATGTGAGCCAGGAAGGGAAAGAGCCAAGGATAAAAAGCATTATATAAAGCAAAATTGCGCCAATAGCAGACTTCCGCACACTTCTAGTTTTGAGAAAGATATATACAGTCACAAAAATCACTGCCAGCGCTACTTCGATCCTCACGCCGTAGGTTATCCCAAGCGTCGGATCCGATCCAAAGAAAGTGAAAAACCGCTTAACGAGCCCCGATGGACTGTCAAAAGCGTAAAAACTCCAACATTTTTGGGCTCCGCACAATATTTTGTCCAAAATTGGAGGAAGCACAACCAGCCAAAAACCCCATAAAAGAACGTTGGCGGTTTTCTGAAGATATTCTTTGAGATAAACCGTCAAGAAAAGCAGCGCCAGAAGATAAGAAAAAAGAAAAAAAAGATACGCGGCCAGCGTCGAACCGATAAAAAAGACCAGAGATTTATCAGCAAGGCCCAGCAGCAAATTTTCCCCCAATATTCGAACGGCAATGATAGCCGAAAATCCCAAGAGGAATTGGGAAATCGAGAGAGGGTAATTTTCAATTTTTTCGATGATTTTTTGGATTTTTTGAAGCATAATCTGTCGAAGCTCAAAGCGTAAAGTGCAAAGCTCAAAACCACAACTTAAAGCTAAAAGCGAATTATCCAATAATTTTGCGTTTTACGCTGTGATTTTGCGCTTTTAGCTTTGCGTTTTGCGCTGATTTTAACTTAGCACACAAAATTAATATTTATCAACATATTGGTTTTGTTGACAGTAATATTTTATGGTATAATTCAGCCAACAATATGAAGGTAATAAAAATAAAAACCGTAGCGGCTTTGGTCGCGAGTTTGGCAATGTTTGCCGTGACATATTTTGCCATGGCCGAGAATCAAAACAGCAACAATATTTTTCTCGATTCCGATCAGGACGGACTGACCAACCAGGAAGAAAAAGCTTTGGGAACGGATCCAAACAAGTTCGACACTGATGGTGATGGATATTCCGACGGAGCAGAGGTCCGCAGCGGCTATGATCCCCTAAAACCAGCTCCCGGCGACCAGCTTTTCCCTTCGTCCGCCGCTGTGAGTCAAAATAAGGCCGAAGTGGCACCATCCGGATCCGCCAGTGGCGCTGACGCGACTTCACCAGCTGGCACAGTAATTCCAACTTCTCTTTCCGATCAAAATAACCAGCTAGCGAGCTTGGCTGGCGCTAATTTTTCCAGCGATATCGTCAACGACCTTTCCTCTGATCCAAACAATCCCAACCTCACCAACGAAATGGTGGGTAATCTTCTGAAACAAACCATCGACAAATCCCAAAATTCAACGGATACAACCATCAGTCCATCTTTTTCCCAGGATGATCTCAATCAAATTGTCCAGTCTTCCCTGACCACCGCCAATGTCCAAAAACCGATGCCCGAGATCAGCGACAGCGAGATAAAAGTTCTGCCTCCGGTAGATGACAAGAAAATGAGCGCGGACGAGCTCAAGGCGGCGCAAAAAAAAGAAATAGAAACCTATCTCTCTTCGCTGGCTTTTGTTTTGGCGCAAAATTCTCCTTTTTCAGTTGACAATACCAGCAATCTTTCAACCAGTTTGAGCAAGGAATCGGACAATCTCCTCAGCGCCATCGCCTCCGGAGACCAGAAAAAAATTGACGACTACGCCCAAAAAACAAGGACGGGAATAGACCAGATAAAAAAAATCGAAGTTCCTTTTGTGATGAAAGACCTCGACAAGTCCGCCCTCCAGCTGGCCATCTATACGCTCGATTTCAAGGATGACCTGGCCTTGAACCAAAGCGATCCGGCCAAGAGCCTGGCCGCCCTGAGCTCTCTTCAGTCGACGGGAGCCTCTGTCCTCCAACTTCAGCAAAATTTTCAAACCATTCTTGACCAATATGGGATCACGGGCATAACGATAAAATAAAAAGATGAAAATAGCGTCAAAAAAATTCGTGGTCGTGCTTCTCATTCTGACTCTCTTCACCGCGACATTGCCGGCTCCCGCCCATGCCGACATCTGGGGCGAAAGCATATACGGGGCGATGTTTCTGAAGCAAACGCTTGAAGAAATGTACAATAAGATCCAGCAAACGCTCGTGGCCAATCTCCGAATGATGGCCATGCGTCTCATCCAAACCCGGCTAATGTCCATTTTTGGGGGCGCGGGCGGAGCAGGAGGTCCGAAGGTGATCGGCGACTGGCGACAATTCATTTACGGCGCGGCCACGACCTATTCGATGAAAGCCACCAATGACTTTTTCCGCGGGATGCAAAGCGGCATTCCGTCGCCTCTGGCCAGCCGGATCATCACTCCAGCTCAAAGAGCGGTAAATAACGTTACAAATATTGACGCATACCAAAATATAAAACCCGATCTTCAAAATTACGTCCGGGAAGGCCGGGCGGATATGATCTTCCGGCAAGGCTGGGCGCAGAATCCACAGGCAGCTTGGATCATGGCAGACGCGCCTCAAAATAATATGGCTAGCATGTATTTAATGGGGAAGCAATTGAAAGACACAAAGGCTGCACAAGAAGCAGAGGTGAAAAAAGCGGAAGGCGTCGCCGGCGCCGGATACGAAGGCACCAAGAAGACCACTTCTTCCGGAGGAACCAACGGCGGCTCGTCCGAACAAATCACCATGCCGGGTTCATCCGCCAAAGATATGGTCACCAAAGTCCAAAGCATGCCCATTGATGCGATCTCGATGGCCCGAACCATCCCGGACGTCGTTGCCAGCATGGTCACATCGATGCTCACCCAGATGCTCAACAAGGGCTTCAATATGGCCACAATGAAGATCAATCAAGCGGCGAACTCGGTGGCCATTCCAAATATCCAAAGCCAGATCCAGAAAGGGATAAAATAAATTTCCGCCTTGTGCTTTGAGCTTTGAACTAATGAAATTGACGAAACAAAAAGCTAAAATAATTTCCATATTCAAATCATTTTTTTTCCGCTCCCAAAAACGCTCGCGGCCGTTTTTTGTTTTGGCGACGTTGGTTATCGCCCTGTTTCTTTTTGTGCCTCGCCCCGCCCATGCCATGCTTGGAGGAGAAGCTATTATCGGAGTATTAAACGCCATACTATGGGTTTGCAAAGCCTTAACAAGTTTGGCCGCTATGCTTCTTGGCTACATGCTCCGACCCGATATCTATAACTTTACCAGCGAGCCAGTTATTCTCACCGGCTGGAAAATATGCCGGGACATCTGCAATCTTTTTTTTCTGCTCATTCTCCTTTTCATCGCTTTTTGCACCATCTTGCAGATCGAGAAATACCATCTCAAAAAAACTCTGCTCACCTTGATCATCATGGCGCTCCTCATCAATTTTTCGAAACCAATCGCCATTTTTATTTTTGACGGTTCCCAGCTTCTTATGAATTATTTTCTGGGAACTAACACAAATTATGAGACTACAGTGATGAGTCTATCCAAAATTGCTGAAATATCATACAACAACATACCAGGTTTTTTCGTGCGCTGGTTTAAATGGATAGACGACAGTCAGGTAATCGCTCAGCAAATTACCACTATAATCTTTATATTTATGTATGCCGTGGCTCTAATTATAATGGCGATTTATCTTTTCATCCGACTTATTGCTCTTTGGCTCCTCATCATCGTTTCGCCTTTTGCCTTTTTAGCGATGGCCGTTCCCGACTTCAAAAAAATTTCGTCTGAATGGTGGGACGCGCTTTTCAAATATTGTTATGTCGGACCGGTGATTGCCTTTTTTCTTTTTCTTTCCCTTCGAATAGCCAATTCTTCTTTCGTTGCTATTGCTCAGAAAATCAATCGAAACGACAATATTATCACATTGGGGAATGCCGTGCAATATGTTGTTGTTCTTGTTTTCCTCTACGCCTCGATCATCATCGCTCAAAAATTCGGCATCCAGTTCGCGAGCGCCATCACAGGACAAGCGAACAAAATTATCGGCGGCTTTGCAGGGGCCGTGTCGGGTTACGGCGCCGCCAGATGGGGAGCGCGGAAACTTGGAGAGGGCGCAAAATACGCCGCCTCAGCGGGACTCAAGTGGGGAGAACGCAAGTGGCTTATGCCTTACGGACTGAGTCCGCGAGCCCGCTGGCAGGGTTGGAAACAGCGCGCCGAAGAGGTTGATCGCGAAGCTCTGGAGAAATCAACGGGGGCAAGTCGCGACCAATATCATAAATGGATCGATAAAGCCAGGACCAATTATGAGTCGTTGGCTGTTGACCGACAAAAAGCAAAGAAAATGAAGGAGTATTCCGAACAAAGTGAGGATTTTAAATTCTTGGGAGCTCAAATGAGTGGATTGGTCGGCTCGAGCGCCGCCGATGCTAAGGAAAAAATGTGCGGCATATTTAGGATCGCCTGGAAGAATAAGGATCAAGATGAACTTCTCGGATATGTTAGGAACAACTTAGATAAAAAAATTTTTCAAGATTTGGGTTTTACTGAAGAGAACACGAGGGTTTCCGCCAAGAATGCCAACGACGCCGCAACTAGGTTATTAAGATCCGCCGGCGGCGATGATCGCTATGTCAACAAAGAGCTGTTGGACTTAGGCGCAATCGCTGCTTCGAACGGAGGCGTCGGCTTCGGTGCGGTAAAGTGGGATGAGGATAAAAACGAATTTGTCAGAATTGAAAAGGTCTTAGAACCCGGCGAAGCACCCTCAAAGGACCACGAGGCAGAAGCCAATTATGCCATCCGCAAATTATTGACTTCCGGTGAAGCGCAGCAAGTCCCGAAATTTTTCCATCGTAATCATTTTACTGATGAAGGTGATGCGAATGGAGATAATAGACACCTCAACGCAGAAGGAAAGCAGGCACTCTGGCTTTACGCTTCCAATGTTGCGGCGATCGAACATTCCGGACGTTTCCGGCCAGACTTCTACCGGCAGGTTGGAGCGGATGAACAAATAACCGATCAAATGTACGACTATGCTTCAGAAATGTACGCCGGAACAGCCCAAGGTTACGACGCCAAGAAACAAGCGTACGGAGTGATAGAGGACCCACAGGCCAAGCATAAAGCTACCTTGGCCATGGCCTGGATTTCCGCCGTTCAAGCCAGATCAGGAGTAGATGTAGCCACCATTAAGGAAAAAATCAGAAAAGTTTGCGACACGAATAAAGTTAAATTTGATGATGTTTGGAAAGAAGTGAAAAAATATCAGGAAACTGGAAAAGTAAATTTGGAAAAAGATGAAAAGGGGAAAGGTAAAAGCGCCCCTGAACCCGTTGCGCCTCCTGCGGAAGAATCGGAAACTGATCCTGATTAATTTTCTCGATTTTAGAAAAATATGGATCTGAACAAATTGGCGCAAGACGCCAAAGAATCAATCATTTTCTCTGATTCACCCGAAGCCTACAAACTTTTGGGATTATTTGCTGATTTTCTCCATACCTATGACATAAAAAGCAATGATCCGCCTCTTTTCCAGAATCTACAAAAGATGATCAGTAGCTTAAAAATCGTTGCCTTCCCGAATCTTCCGGATCAGGAGTCTGAAGATATTCTTCAACATCATTATCTGGAGTCTTTCAACATTGATTTTTCCATGGAAAACGCGATTACCGAAAAGCTTTTTATCCTTCCTTACGGAGAACGCAAAGAACTTAGCGAGAGCCTGAAAAAAGCCTTTTTGCAAAACAGCCAAAGCTTGGGTAGCTTGACAGTTGGCCAGTGGCTGCAAGCTTTTGATAAATCCTTCGACGCCAAGACAAGGAACCAGTCAGCTATTGTGCGATTTTTAGCTGAAAATGGATTCGCCCAGCAATTGAACCTGGGAGACAAAGAAAAATTAAAAAAGACTTTGCATATTTACGACTCATTGCTTATTTACACGCCCTTCGCGGTGGATCCAGACGAAAGTTTGCTATACAGAACTTTCGTGCGCGAAATTTCCACAAGGCCAAATTTGGGTGAAACAGCAAACACGACGCATGAACCGGACTACCGCTCTGAAGAAAGCAGCGAAAACGCTCATGCTTCGGAACAGCTTGGGATCAGGGGGGCGCTTTCAAAATATCCTAAGCTTGGCGAGCAGACCGTCACCGCCAGTGCGATCAAGCTCAAGCAATTTGACCAGCCGGTCCGGCCATCGGTGCGCAATTGGCTTTATGACTATACTTCCCATCTAGGACAAACGTGGCACAGCTCAATGGATCGGACCACTTATCTTTTCCGCAGCGACAACGCCAAAATTTTATCCTCGCCGGAAAGGGAAAAATTAGCTATAATATTAAAGTCATTCGACGAAAACACGCCCCTCCCGATCGATGGAGATAGGCAGGAGATTGTCTTTGAAAGTTTTGTGAGAAAGCAGACCCCCCCTCCACCTCCCCCCCTTATTAGGGGAGGGAATATAAGGGGAAGTTCCGCCCCTTCCATAAACTTCATTCACCATATCGATAGGCCGTCCGTTTCTTCCGCGTCTGCTGAAAGAAATGTTGCGAGCGTTCCAAAGCAACAATTTCCTCCGCTTCAAAAACAGGAAATCAGTTTTGTGAGACCCTATCCGGAACCCATATTGAGCTCCGCCCCGCCGGTTCCTCCGAGAAAAGAAGTTTCTCTTCCCATCCAGAAACAGCCATCGGTCGCCATGGAGTTCACGAATCCCTACCCAAAACCAGGAACTCACGAAACGCAATTTGAGAAAAAAAATGACAACATCTCCAATGTTCGATTCTCGGAAGGCGCCCCAAAAAATTCTTTTACCCCGATTTCTCAGGTTTCCGCCAAAAAAATTCTGACAATGCAGCCATCTTCGCCTCCAGTTATTTCGATGAGACCACCGGCCCCTATCCAAAGACCAACACCCACCTCAGCATCACCCGTGAAACCGGCAGCTTACCGATTCACTCCTCCGGAAAGAAACATGATCCGGCCGCATTATGGGAGAATGACCGGGGAAAACCAGTCGGAGCCTAAGATAGATGGGAACATCGTGGATCTGAAAGGGGATAAATAGAAATTTATGTATACCAACGTTCCTCAATTTATAGACATCGAAGACAAGATCGCTTTCGGTCTGACCTGGAAGCAGTTGCTTTGGTTGATGGGCATGGGAGCGGTTCTTATGACGCTCTATACCCTCCTTGACCGCCCGACTTTTTTTGTTACCGGAATTCCTGTTGTCCTGATTTTCGTAGCGCTGGCCTTTGTGAAGCCCTACGGCGTTTCTTTCCTCACTTTTCTGGGATTCGCTTTCCGTTTTTTGACCCGCTCCAAAAATTATGTTTGGAAAAGAAGCTATTCCGGATCAGGAGTCGATCTGCGAAAAGCGGCCCTCGCCCAGCGGGAAAAATTTGATCCCCAAGCCCAAGTGAAGAAAGCGCCCACTGCCGACCAATTGAAAAAAATAGCCTGGACGCTGGACACTAAAAAATAATTACCATGGAACAACTTCACTCAAAAAATTTAACCAGAAATGAAAGCGCCGGCAAGAGCGCTCAGCAATATGTTGACATCCAGGAGATAAAGGATAATGTCGTGATCCTCAAAAACGGGACTTTGCGCGCCGTGTTGATGGTGTCCTCGATCAATTTTGACCTCAAAGGATCGCAGGAACAGGAGGCCATCGTAGCGTCCTATCAGAACTTTCTGAACTCACTGGATTTCCCAATCCAAATTTTGGTGAGCTCGAGCCGCCTGGACATCAATCCTTATCTGGAAATGCTCTCGGAAAAAGAACGGTCACAGGAAAACGAACTGCTGCGTATGCAGATCAGCGAATACCGCGCTTTCATCAAAAATATGGTTGGCGCCGCCAGCATTATGACCAAGACATTTTATATTGTCGTTCCCTTCGCCCTCACCGAAGGAACAAAGGAGGGTTTTTTGGATCGGATAAAGATCGCCCTCAACCCGAAACAGGCCATTCTTGAAAAACAGATGGAATTTGAAAATTATAAGAACCAGCTTTGGCAAAGAGCGGACCATATCATGTCGGGACTGGCCGGCAGCGGCATCCGCATCGCGCCTCTCAAGACCGAAGAGCTCATCGAACTCTATTTCAACGCTTTCAACCCGACAGTTATCGGATCGGCGGACAGAATAGAGGCAGCAAAGTTGAACCTAAGCCAAATATAATTTTATGTTTGATTTCCTCAAAAAAAATAAAGCTAAGACAGGCCAGGTTGACATGTCTTCACCCGGATCCGCCATTGAAAAGATCTATCACGAAGGGATCTCTTCCGTGACGGATTTGATCGCGCCTTCGGCCATTCGGTTCAATAGCACTTTTTTTCAAGTGGGCGACACTTTTGCCAAAACTATTTTTGCGACCACTTATCCCCGATACCTCCAGACCAGCTGGTTTTCGCCCATCATAAACCTCGACATTCCTATGGACATCTCGATGTTTGTCCATCCCATTGAAACAGTTGAGATCATGAAGAGCCTGCGCCGCTCCGTCACCCAGGTCGAATCCCAAATCCATATGGAAGGCGAAGCTGGGAAAGTCCGCGACCCAGTGCTCGAAACCGCGCTTCAGGATATCGAATCTTTGCGCGACCAGCTTCAACAAGGTACGGAAAAATTCTTTAAATATGGTTTATACATAACGATTTATGCCAATAGCAAGGAAGAATTGGACAAGTCGGCTAGAAACATAGAATCCATTCTGGAAGCCCGCCTGGTATATTTCAAAGAAGCTGTTTTCCGTATGGAACAAGGATTCTCCTCCACTTTGCCTCTTGCCAACGACGAGCTAGCGATCTCGAACAATATGAACAGCTCGCCGCTCGCCACCACTTTCCCTTTCGTGTCGTCGGACCTCACTTCCAACACCGGAATTCTTTACGGCATCAACCGACACAATAATAGCCTGGTTCTTTTTGATCGTTTTGAAATGGAAAACGCCAATATGGTGATTTTCGCGAAATCGGGAGCCGGAAAAAGTTACGCCGTGAAACTGGAAATATTGCGCTCTCTTATGATGGGAACGGAAGTGATCGTCATTGACCCGGAAAACGAATACCAGCATCTTTGCGACGCCGTGGGGGGAAGTTTTATTGGCATTTCCTTGAGTTCCAATTACCATCTTAACCCTTTTGACCTTCCCCGCATTCCCGAAGACGAGGATCCTCGAGACGTTTTGCGCAACAACATCGCTAACTTGATCGGACTTCTTCATATTATGCTCGGAAACATCACTCCCGAAGAGGAATCTATTTTGGACCGGGCGATCACCGAGACTTACGCCATGAAGGACATCACGGCTGAAGCAAATTTGCGCTCCTTCGTCAGGGAACAAATTCCCACTATGTCGGATCTCTATGAGGTTCTGCGCAGCATGGAAGGTGGAGAAGATCTGGCCACCCGGCTCGAAAAATATACGCAGGGAATTTTTTCCGGATTCCTCAACAACCAGTCCAATGTTAGCTTAGAAAACCAAATGGTTGTTTTCAATATCCGCGATATGGAAGAAGAGATGCGTCCGGTGGCAATGTATGTCATTTTGCACTTCATTTGGAACGAGATCCGCTCCAAGCTCAAAAAAAGAATGATCGTCGTGGACGAAGCCTGGGTGATGATGCAGCACGAGGACGCCGGATCTTTTATGTTCTCGATTGCCAAGCGCTGCCGAAAATATTTTGCCGGTCTCACTACCATCACCCAAGACATTTCCGATTTTTTGACTTCCAGATATGGAAAACCGATCGTCACCAATTCCTCGATCCAACTCCTTCTCAAACAATCTCCCGCCGCCATCGACGTAATCGCGGACACCTTTTTCCTCACCGACCAGGAAAAATTCATGCTCCTTGAGAGCAACGTGGGAGAAGGAATATTTTTTGCCGGCAGCAAACACGTAGCTATCCAGGTCGTCGCTTCCTATTCTGAGGATCAGCTGGTCACTTCCAACCCGGCCGAGATTTTGGAAAAAAGGCGGCTGGAGAAAGAAGGCGGGGAATAACAGAGTATGCGTCCATCTGTTTTTAGTTTTGTTCGTAAATATTAGTTGCCTTAGTGTTTTCGCGGAACACCCAATTAAACAAATATTAACACGGAAGAAACAAGATACAGATTTCTAATTTATATTAATTCAGCAAGCGATGGGCGATGTCATTCCAATGGACGGCCTCTCTCGAGGAGCAAAGCCGGAAGGAAAAAGAGCGGAAAATCCAGGCCAGAGCGCTCCCGGAATAACTGGTGGAAAGCTGGACAATTTTGTGAATAAGCTCAACAACCCTGCGTCGGCAATGCCTGAAAAACACCAGAAAGCCTTGCAAAAAACATTGGGCCAACTACAAAAAGCCGCTCCGGCAATACAAAAAATGGCTTCTGGGGGCGTGCTAGGAAAGATAGGTTTGATAAAAAGTGTTGTGAAACAGATCGAGTGGGGAACAGATTGGATCTTTATTCTCGTAGCTTCCTTCGCCCTCCTAAAAGACATTTTCGATATTGCTTTGGCGGCAGTTCCGGGAGTGGGCGTTGTTGTTTCCTTTATTATGGCGATAATGCTCACAATGCTAACCGTTGTGGCCTTGCTCATGAGCGGATCGAGCCTCAAAAACAGAGGGATGGCCAAATATATACTCACTATGTCCGTCGGTTTCATTGCTGAATCACTACCCGGGGTTGGCTGGCTACCCATAGCTCTAATAGAAACCATTTTGGTTTATGCCCTTACCCTTTTTGATCGAATGATGATGTCCTCTGACCAGGAAAGTGGGGGCAAAGAATCCGGACAGGCCGGCGGTGAGGTAGCTCAGCCTCAACCTGCCGCGGCCGAACCGGAACGAAAAGCCGCTTAGTTCGATTTAAAAAATTCTATGCCCATAAATTTATCCCCCTCAAAAACAAAAGGCGACTTCTTCCGTCAAAACCAGCGGGAAATTTTGATCAGCTTTTGCGCTCTCCTGGCTGTTTTGGTAAGCTGGCTCTTCCCAAACAAGCTTTTCGGGGAAACCTTCTGGAGCTCTTTTTTTCTCTTTCTTGTTTTTCCCGGCCTGATCATTTTCTTTCTCCTCAAAGAGTCTCTCAAAAATTTCGGCCTCTCATGGGGAAACTTCC
>PMJF01000041.1 GCA_003157295.1 Candidatus Moraniibacteriota bacterium
GCTGGAATTTGGCATAGGAAAAGGAAGAAAGAAGGTTGACAAGAGACAAGTAATAAAAAAAAGAGAAGCTGACAGAAAAATAGCCAGAGCATTGAAATCATGAATGGCGGTTCCGCCGGCACCGTTTTCTCAAAAGCGTTGCGGTCGGGGATGCTAGGCATCGACAGTTTGTTCTCTCAAAATACGCAAGTCGAGCATGATATTAGCCTCGTAAAACCTTGTATCAAGATCATAAGTGCAAACTTATTTTCAAAAGCGCAACGGACATTTGCTAACGCATTTCAACCTGTTTACGCTTCTGCTATTGCCTAATTCGCGATAGCCATCGAATTGCCAACGCCTACTAGGCAAACCTCGGTGTCATATAGCAGGCTCTGCAAATTATTTTTTCTCGAGGTAACTTGCGAGACTACATCGAGGACGACTTATTAAGGTTTTGCCGGCTTTACACTTGATAAGTTAGTCAAAACAATCCGGCTAAACTTGTAGAATATTTTTTGAAATACAAATTTGGACATGGGTTCGAATCCCATCATCTCCACAAAGAGGGAGTTTCCCCCTAACGGGGGGTCACCCGCCAGGGTGACGATTCTCCCCATCTCCACGTTAATATTTAACACCAAAACCCATAAGAAGAAGATACTTCCGCCCTCGGCCAAAGTACCAGGGGCCCAGAGTCCGCATAAACGAATACATCCGCGTACCGGAGGTGAGGCTCATTGATGAAAATGGAGAGCAAATTGGAGTTGTTCAGACCCAGCAGGCTCTTGATATGGCGAAAGCCAAAGAGCTGGATCTCGTTGAGATTGTTGCCAATACTCGTCCGCCGGTCGTGAAGATAATGGATTTCGGGAAATACCAGTATCAAAAAGCCAAGGAAGCCCAACAGCAAAAATCCAAGCAGAAAAAAACTGAGATCAAAGGGCTTCGAATCGGACTTCGAACCGATGATCATGATATAGAGGTGCGGCAAAAGCAAACGGAAAAATTCCTGTCCGCCGGCCACAAGGTCAAAATCGAGATCCGCCTCAAAGGAAGAGAGAAAGCCCATCAGTATCTGGCTAGGGAATCATTGTATAATTTCATCAAGTCGATAACTTCTCCCAACAAGATCGAGCAGGAAATAAAAAGATTCCCGGGAGGATTTAANNGAAAAAGAGTGAAAATAACCGGCCGAAAAAAGGTCATGCGCCGAAAGGCGGGACAGGGCCACTTCAACGCCCGCGAGGCGGGGAAAAACACCCGCGGAAAACGCGGGGATGCGGTTGTCTTCAAGACGGACGCCGAAAATATCTTAAAAAATTTACCTTACAACTAAAATGTCACGAGTAAAAAGAGGAACCATCGCGCATAAAAGAAGAAAAAAGGTCATAAAACAGGCCAAGGGTTTTATGTGGCGCCGAAAATCCAATTACCAAGCCGCTAAAGAAGCTTTGATCAAAGCCGGAAAATATGCGTATCGCGACCGCCGGAACAAGAAGCGGACTTTCCGCAGCCTCTGGATCCTGCGCCTGAACGCCGCTCTTCGCATGAATGGCGAAAAATACAGCGCTTTCATCAAGAAGCTGATCGATAAAAAAATTGTCCTCGACCGAAAAGTTCTCAGCGAAATGGCCATGAAATATCCGGAACAATTCAAGAAATTGGTCGAGGAAGTGAAATAGGAATAATATCGACTTCAAAAAATCAGGCTGATCAGCCTGATTTTTTTATCGCTCCTTCACTCTTGAGCAATCTTATTTTTTCTTTTTCCCCTCTTGCATACCCTCCAATCTTGCCGTCAGACCGGATAACCCGGTGACAAGGAATTGTTTTTTTGCCTGTCCTTTCGCATTCCCGAAAATAGTTACTGAGAATTTTCCCCACCACCCGAGCTGACCGAGGATTGCCTGCTCGACTCGCCACTTCCCTGTACGTCAAAGTTTGCCCCTTTCTTATACCCAAAACGATCTCAACAACTCTTAAGCTGAACAAGCTTTTTTTCATTTTTTTATCTCGTTTGAAAAGATTTCCTGGATCAACTCCCTTCCCAACCGGTAAATGGCGTAGAAAGGCAGATATATCCAGATGACCTTTCCGATCGCCGTCTCGAATAATTTTTCCGCCGAAAATTCATTGGCCATTTTTTTTATTTAAAAATTGATGATTTTGAAGCTACCTATATCATAGATCACGTCTTTCTTTTCCACAATTATTTTCCATTTCCTTCTTCTGGCTACTCTTTCCAGATTAAAATTAGGGTTAAAGGCAATCGGCCGCTTCACCATTTCCAGAAAACTGATATCCGACTCCGTGTCCCCCATTCCCACCGAATCTTGAAGCGTTATCTCTTTTTCGGCAATGTATTGGCCGACCAAATGCCCCTTGTGCCTCACAGGCTCAAAAATAGTTTTTCCGGTATATTTTCCTTTCCCGTCGGTTTCATAAACCGTTCCGAAGACTTCGTCCAGTTTCAAATATTTATTGTACTCGCTCACGATCTCGATCGGCGATCCGGAAATGGCGATCAGCGTATAATTATCCGCCCGCAATTTCGCGATCAGGTCTTTTGCGAAAATATAAACTCGGTCCTTGTTGAATTCGGCCACTTTGCGGCTGGCCTCGACAATGTCCCCCTGAGAACATCCGCATATTTTTCTTTCATAAATCCTTACGATTTCTTTCCGATAGTCTTCATAAGTTCCCCTGTGTTCGAGCCACGAGGCATAGGTCCGAACCAAAGAATTGCGAGCCTTCTTGTCAAATATGCCCCTCCACGACAACTCGTCGATCAGCTCAAAATGAAGATTTTTGCGGAAAATTGTTCCGTCAATATCAAAAACAGCCAGTTTCTTTTTTTGTTTTTTCATTATTTTATTCTATTTTTTCTTTCCATTTTTTCCGTTTCCTTCGTGCATGTCGCGAATCCGCAGATATACTCCCCAGACCCCAACCATGATCCCGACCAAAAGCCATTGGGTCGCCGCCAGCCACATTGGCTCCACCGCCCAACTGATAGTCGCCATCAAAACCGCCGCCACTGACAGAATGAAAAAAATGTCTGATGATGATTTTATGCTCATAAGTCACCTCCTGTCATATTAATTTTATTTATATTTTTTATTTC
>PMJF01000006.1 GCA_003157295.1 Candidatus Moraniibacteriota bacterium
ATCATACGAGTAAGTTAAAAATTAAATATCGTATCAAGAGTGCAGCGAGGGAGATAGCCCTATGACCTGCCAGCAACCATCCAGGCATTGAATGCCGCGGACAGGTGCTAATTCTATACCACTTAGTGGAAAGATGCCCAAGATTCTCAATAATCTTTCCTTGGCGGAAAGTTTTTTTATTAATAAATAAACATTCAATGTTAGGGCCTCCTTAATATTGAATGTTAGGAAAAAAATGATCTACAAACCAAAGATTTATACTGTCGAGAGCGTGACGTCTGGGCATCCGGACAAAGTGTGTGACCAGATATCGGACGCGATCCTGGACGAGTGCCTTCGCCAGGACCCAATGACTCGCGCCGGGATAGAGGCTTTTGGAGGCCATGGTCAGCTGGTTGTCGGTGGCGAAGTGACGACCAAAGCTGAAGTTGATTTTGCAAAAATGGCTCTGGATGTATATCGGGAGATAGGCTATACGGATGAGCTCAAAATAACCACGAATGTGGTCAGGCAATCGCCAGATATCGCGCAAGGCGTGGACACAGGAGGGGCGGGTGATCAAGGGATCATGTATGGTTATGCGACGAATGAAACGCCGGAATTTTTGCCTAAAGGCATTGTATTGGTGCACAAGTTGGCTAAAGGACTGGAGGATTTGCGCCGGAGCGGGGAAATAAAGTGGCTGCGCCCGGACGGGAAATCCCAGGTGACAATTGATGGCGAGAGTGGAGAAAAAATAAGTACTATTTTGATCAGCACCCAGCATGACGAAAATATAGGCCAAGAGGAAATTCGAGAGGCATTGATCGAAAAACTCATCAAGCCCTTAACAGGAGACACTTCCGACATCGAAATATTGGTTAATCCTACAGGCAGGTTTGCCATTGGAGGATTTGAAGGAGATGCGGGGCTCACGGGAAGAAAGATCATGGTGGATACTTATGGCGGTCTGATTCCTCACGGCGGAGGCTGTTTCTCCGGGAAGGATCCTTCAAAAGTGGACCGCAGCGCGGCCTATATGGCCCGCTACGTGGCCAAAACCCTGGTAGCCGAGGGGAAGGCCAAAGAATGCCTGGTCTCGGTCGCCTACGCGATTGGACGAGCGGAGCCGCTCATGGTGGAAGCCTTAAATGAGAAAGGCGAAAGTATTCGCAGCGAGATCGAAAAAAGATTCGATTTCAAACCAAAAGCTATCATTGAAAAACTCGATCTGCGCCGGCCAATCTACAAAAAAACAGCTGCTTACGGCCATTTTGGAAAACCGGGACTGCCCTGGGAAGATATTGGCTAGATCTTGGTGCAAACATAGACAAAAGCCGGCGGAAAATTGAGAAAAACAAAGGAAATTGAAACAACAGAAAATATTTTTCTCAGTCCCTTTAAGCTTGTGAGGGAGTATTGAAATTGAATATACTGGCCGCCTGATTGAAGATATCCGTACGCGTGGCGCAAGATATTTTGAGAGGTAACTTTCGGCAAACTGACCAGTGGCAAACTTGAGATTATATAATCGGCGCTTGTAAATCCGTGCTCTTGAAGATATTGTCCGATTTTTTCGGCGCTATCGTTTATAACAACAAGCCGTGAATCTTTTATTCTATTGCGGGTATGTTTGGCCAACTGGCGATTAATTTCAAAACAGATCAGCTTGCTGTTCTTGGGCATCCTTTCGAGAATGCTTTTTGTCATGGTTCCTCCGCCACAGCCAAGCTCCACAATGCATTTTACGTCTCCGAAATTAACCGACTCTATCATCCTTTTGGATAAAAAGGAGGAGCTTTGGACAACAGATCCGGTACGAAGGGGATTTTTTAGAAAAGCTTTTAGGAAGAGGCTCCCATTTTTCTTGTTCAAGTTATCCACAGAAGGGTATATTTAGCGTTTATTTTCGGATATAATTATTATAGCAGATAAACATTATTTCGGAAGGAGGTGAATATATGGAATCAGTTCAAACTTGGGGGGAAGCGATCACTATTTCCCTCGTAGGCCTTTGGGAAAGATTTGTGAATTTTCTTCCTGCTTTGGTCGGGGCGGTTTTGGTTTTTGTGGCGGGATGGATCGTGGCGGCGGCGCTTGGAAAGATTGTGGAGCATATCGTGAAAATGATCAAGGTGGATGAAATGATGGAAAAAGCCGGAACGAAAGGGAGGTTTAAAAAAGCGGGAGTGGAGCTTAATTTGGCCAAATTTTTCGGGGGTCTCGTAAAATGGTTTTTGGTTCTGGTTTTTTTGATGGCGGCGACAGATATTCTGAAATTAACGCAGGTTACCGGCTTTCTCAACAGCATCGTACTTTATCTCCCAAATGTGATCGTGGCGGCCATAATTTTAGCGGTCGCGTTCCTAGTGGGAAATTTCGTTTTTGCGGTGGTGAAGGGCAGCACTAAAGTGGCTGGGATAGTTTCGGCAACCCTATTAGGCACGATCGCGAAATGGGCCATTGTTGTTTTTGGATTTTTGGCGGCTCTCATTCAATTAGGTGTCGCGTCATCGCTTATCAACACTCTTTTTATTGGTTTAGTGGCCATGCTGGCGCTGGCCGGAGGTCTGGCTTTTGGCCTAGGCGGAAAAGACGAAGCCGCGGCAATTCTCCGGAAATTACGACAGGAGATCTCCGAGAATCATAGTCAGGAATAGTTGCGTATAATTTTATATACAGGAGATTTGAGGCAGTTCACTCATGTCGTCTGTTTTGGGTTGTCTTTGTTCAAGTTAAAAAATAAAAAATAAAATGTAAAAACCACAACGAAAAACTAAAATCTATTTTTTTGCACTTGCTATATATTCGTTTTAGATTTAAGATTTTAGATGTAGTTTTTAGTTTTTCGCTTTTAAATTTTACATATTTTATGATATTTGCCAAAATATTC
>PMJF01000047.1 GCA_003157295.1 Candidatus Moraniibacteriota bacterium
GACAACCAGTTCGGATCTGTTTTTGCTTAAATAGTTCAGTATAATTTCCGTTTGTTCTTTTATTTTTCCCTTGAGCGAAGAAACGTAAAGGTATTTTGTTTTGAATTTAGGAAGCGCTGCCAGATTGAGATCCCCTGATGATCTTTGTGTAAAGATGATTCTTTCGCTGCTTTTTTTATTGATTAAAATGACAGAAAAAGGCGTAAGCCTGTTCTTCTCAACGATAATGCCGCCTGTATTTATTGCCTCTCTTTTAAGCTCTTTCGTCAGCCAATACCCATCGGCGTCTTCACCGATCGTGGAAAAAGGCAGAGAGTTGAACCCCATTTTTTTTAGCCCAAGCGCAATGTTCGTTGCAACTCCCCCAATATTTTGATATATTTCGTCGGTTCTGATCTTTTCTCCCAACTCAAATCCAAGCCACTCAAGCGCTAATTTGTCTTTTGGAGTTTTGAAAATTTTTCCGCGATCG
This sequence comes from Candidatus Moraniibacteriota bacterium, assembly GCA_003157295.1. Classification (GTDB taxonomy): domain Bacteria; phylum Patescibacteriota; class Minisyncoccia; order Moranbacterales; family UBA11712; genus Fen-1326. The sequence continues at coordinate 473 of PMJF01000047.1, forward strand.
GTGACGAGGATCATGTCTTTTACGACGGAACCGATCGAAATTAGATCATATTTCATTTTTGAAGAATTATGAATTATTTTATTAGACTTTTTAGTTTCATTTCCGGCAATTTCTCAACTCGCAAGAGATCACAGATGGTCGATGAGATATTTCCCAACGCGCCTCCGGCTTCCAATTTGGCCTTTTGGTGTTTATCGCTGGCTAGAATGAAAGGCACCGGATTTTTGGTGTGGAAGGTCATTGGCAGCTTGGCATATTTATCCCACATACAATCAGCGTTCCCATGATCAGCGGTGATAATGAGGTTGCCACCGGACTTTTCCAGCTCTTTATATAATCTTCCTAGGCACTTATCAACGAACTCAACCGCTCTGATCGTAGCTTTCATCTGGCCGGTATGTCCCACCATATCCGCGTTAGCAAAATTGAGGGCAACAAAATCATATTGGCTTTTCCGCGTCGCTTTCAAGACATGGTCGGTTATTTTTTCCGCAGACATCTCCGGTCGGTCGGCATAATTGCCGACCACAGGAGATGGGATCATCAGCCGGTCTTCTCCGGAAATCGCGTCTGGATATCCGCCATTCAAAAAATAGGTGATGTGGGCGAATTTTTCCGTTTCGGCAATATAGAGCTGGGAAAATTTTGCAAGAGCCGTTGGCAATGTCCCATTGATCGGATGTTCCTGAAAAGCGGTATGCACCGGAAGATCCGGCCCAAAATTCGTCATTGCGACAAAGTACAAATTTTTGATTCGCGGCAAGGGCAGCTCCGTCTCTTTTGATTTTTCCAGGACGAACAGTTTCGCAAATTGCCTCGCTCGGTCGGAACGAAGGTTGNNTTTTTTCCGATCCGCCAATCAAAGACGGCTCTATATATTCGTCCGTTAGATTTTTTTGATAATTATATTCAACAGCGTCCTCCGCCCGGCTAAATTTTTTCCCCTTGCCGCATACCATGAGATCATAAGCAATCTTCAATCGATCCCAATTCTTGGCACGGTCCATCGCATAAAATCGTCCGACAAGGCTGGCAATTTTGCCCACGCCGATCTGCCTCAACCTCTTTTTCCATCCTTCAAGATGGGTCAACGCACTTTTTGGATACGAATCTCGCCCATCGGTAAAAAAATGAATAAAGACATTTTTTACATCATTTCTTTTCGCGAGCAGCAGAAGCGCTTCAAGATGCAGAGGGTTCATGTGCGGACTGTCTTCATTCCCAAGAAGTCCGGCGAGATGAAGGTTTGACCCTTTTTTTTTGACATGCGAAATTGCGCCAAGAAACGCGGAGTTATGAAAAAAAGTTCCCGTGTTGATGCTTTCGGAAATTTTTCGTGAATCCTGTTCGACAATGCGTCCCGCTCCGATGTTCATATGCCCCGTTTCCGATCCACTGGTCTGATTGCTATCCAATCCCACGTCGCGGCCGGTGGCTTTCAACTGTGTATAGGGATATTTTTCCTGAAGATATGAAAAGGCCGGCGTCTTTGCCAGATAAATAGCGTTCGTATTGTCATTTGGCCCGACTCCCCAGCCGTCGAGAATGGCAAATATTGTCGTTTTTTTCTTTTTCATTATTTATGCGGGAAATCATCTTAGCATCTTTTCTATTTCAAGTAACCGGTTATATTTTACCGTGCGCTCGCTGCGGCAGGGGGCGCCGAATTTCACATATTCCGCTCCCGTGGCTACTGCAAGGTCGGCGTTAAAAGNNTTTTATGAAATTCATGGTTTCAGAAAGCGTTCCGATCTGATTCGGCTTCACGATCGCGGCATTTACCGCAGAAAAAGAGAAAGCTTTTTCCAGCCGACTAACATTTGTCACCAAAAGATCGTCGCCCACAATCAAAAATTCTTGGCCAATTCTCTCATTCATTTTTTTCCAGTTTTCAAAATCGTCTTCCGCGAGTCCGTCCTCAAGAGAAATAATATTGAATTTTTTCATCCATTCCTGATAAAGAGCGATCAGCCTTTCCGGCTCAAGAGAAATATTCTCCGGTTTCAATGTATAGCTGTTTTCGTTAGCGTCGAAAAAAGACGAGGCAGCCGCATCGATTCCAAGCGAGACTTTTCCCTTATATCCAGCTTCTTCAATGGCTCTCGTGATGAATTCAAAGGCTTCACTATGACTATCTAGCTTGGGCGCGAATCCACCCTCGTCGCCCACACTGACCGAATATCCGGAATTCGAAAGAAGTTCTTTCAACTTATGGTATATTTCACTTGCCGCCCGCAGTTTTTCTGAAAAACATTTGAAATTCTCAGGAATAATTTGAAACTCCTGAATGGAAAGTCCGGAATCAGCATGCGCCCCGCCGTTAATGATATTAAAAAAAGCCGTCGGTATCTTTTTTGGCTTTTTAAACTTGAAAGTTTCGGCAAGATATCTGTATAAAGGAATATTTTCACTGTCGGCCGCGGCGCAGGCTATTGCTAGTGAGACCGCCAGAATGGCGTTTGCTCCTAAATTCGATTTATCCTCTGTTGCGTCCAGCTCGATCATTGCCTCATCGATTTTTTTCTGATCGGTCGCGTCAAATCCGACTAATTTTTTGGAAATATTTTTTTCAATATTCGCGCAAGCGGTCAGAACACCTAAGCCCCAATAGCGAGTATCATTGTCCCGCAACTCCAAAGCTTCAAAAGTTCCGGTGGAAGCGCCTGAAGGAACAGAGGCAGTGCCGGATATTCCATTTTCAAGAAGCACTCTTGCCCGAACGGTCGGATTCCCCCTTGAATCGAGGATCTCGAAAGCCGAGATTTTCTTTATTTTTGGCATAAAAAAATGTTTTACTGCAACTATTATAGCATTTAAAGGCTGTTTTCCAAAGCGACGATCCCCGGTAGTTTTTTTCCGCTCAAAAATTCAAGCATCGCTCCCCCGCCGGAAGAAATAAAGTCAAAATTGTCCGCGCCATTTTGAGCGTTGATATACTCGACTGATTCGCCGCCCCCAGCAATCTTATAGGCGTCTGAACTGATGATGGCCGAATAAATTTCTGCCGTTCCATTTCGATATTTTTCTTCTTCAAATTTTCCCATCGGGCCGTTCCAAACCAGAAAAGATGCGGCCGAAATGGCCATTTTATATTTCTCTGTTGTTTTGGGGCCGATGTCAAGTGTCCCGTCGATATAATCCTCAGGAAGTACGACATTATTTTTAAAGGCTATTTTTTTCTCTTGCGCTTCGACCGCTACCCGTCCGCCGACCAAAACAACATCATAAGTATCAGCCAAATTTTCAATCAGCGGAAGCTTGGTCTCAATTTTTGCTCCCCCGATGATAGCCATTGAAGGCCTTTTTGGCGGATTTAGCGCTTTTGACAGCTCGCCTATTTCTTTTTCCATCTGAAAACCGCCACATCCGGGTTTAAAGCGCGGAATTTGAGCCAGAGTGGCATGGGCACGGTGAGAAACGCTGAAGGCATCGTTCACATACACACCAAAATGATGGCAAAGTTTGATGGCAAAGTTTTCATCGCCTTTTTCTTCTTCCGGATAAAAGCGGACATTCTCCCCCATTGCGACCTCCCCCTCTCCCAGCGATCTTACGAGCTCCTCTCCCTGATCACTTAGCATATCCTCAATAAAAACAATTTTCCGGCCAAGGAGTTCGCCTAATTTTTCGGATACCGGACGAAGTGAAAATTGAAGATCCACTTTTCCTCCCGGTCGGCCCAGATGCGAAAGGATGACAATTTTCGATCTGGATTGTTTCAAGATATATTTTATGGTTGGCAAGCTGATCCGAATTCTCCAGTCATCATTCACTTTTCCGTTTTCAAGCGGAACATTATAGTCTGCCCTTAACAAGACGCGCTTGTTCTTAAAATCAATGTCTTTGAGGTATTTCATAGTTTTTGCGATCAGTTTTATTTATTTTAATTTATCGGCCGGTCATTGCCTAATGCTCGGAGACGATCATTTTCCCATCCCTAATATACCTATTATAAGCCCGATGCTGGCCGTTATGCCGGTCAGGATCCAGGCTCGCATGGTTATTTTTGTTTCCGGCCAGCCTTTGGCTTCGAAATGGTGATGGATCGGCGTGGACAAAAAAATCTTGCGGCCAAATAATTTTTTGGATGTCAGCTGAATTATCACTGACAAGGATTCAATGACATAGACAAAGCAAATTATCGGCAACACCAAAACAGAATGTGTAAGCATGGCAACAACGGCCAGCGTGGCTCCGAGCGAGATCGATCCCGTATCGCCCATAAAAAAGCGGGCAGGATAGATATTGAACCAGAGAAAGGCGAGCAGAGATCCGCTGACCACGGCGCAAAAAGCCGCCAGATCGATCTTGTTTTGGGCGAAAGCGATCACCCCAAAGGCTGCGAAAGCGATCAAAAGTATTCCGCCGTTGAGACCGTCCAGGCCATCGGTTTCATTGGAAGAGAAAGCTGTAGCAAGCAACACAAAAACAAAAAAAGGAATATACCACCAACCAATCTCCAGATTGCCCACTCCCGGAATATGAATGAAATGAAGATCAAGTTTGAAATAAAACCAGAGAGCCCCCATGATAGCTATTAGAAACAACCATCCAAAACGAAACAGGAATCGAATTCCGCCCCCCTTATTGGAACCCCAGCCTTTGGCGCTGAAAATATCGTCAAAAGCGCCAAGGAGAGCGGCGGAAACAAGAGCAAAAAGAGGCACCCAGGTTTGAGAACGGCTCAAAAAATCAAGTCGGGTGATTATCTTCGCTTCAAAAAAGGGGGCGAATAAGTGCGTAAATATGGCCAAAAATAGAACAGTCACCCAAACCAAAGCCCCTCCCATCAAGGGGGTTCCGTTTTTATTCTTATGAAGAGCGTGATAAATAGGCGCCTTCTGGCCGTCGATGGAATTTTCTTTGATCTTTATGCCAATTTTGTATTTATAGAGAAAATAAGCCAGAAGCGGCGTCCAGGCCATGGCTACCACAAAAGCCAGGGTACCCAGAATCCATATTTTTAGAACAGCCATCGCG
>PMJF01000015.1 GCA_003157295.1 Candidatus Moraniibacteriota bacterium
CTCGAAGAGATCATCAAGCCTTCGATGGAAAAATTCGGGATCAAGTTTGATAATTATTTTTCGGAAAAAGAATTGCAAGGAAGTGGAAAAGTGGATGAAGTGATAAATTTGCTGAAAGAAAAGGGATGCGTCTATGAAAAAGATGGCGCGACTTGGTTCAAGTCAACCGAGTTTGGCGACGACAAGGACCGGGTGGTCATTAAATCAACAGGCGAAAAAACTTATTTTGGTTCCGATATTGCGTACCACAAAGAAAAACTGGATCGCGGCTTTGATAAACTGATCGATATTTGGGGAGCGGACCATCATGGGGATGTGAAAAGAGTCATGGGCGCAATGAAAGCGCTGGGTTACGAAAATAAGCTGGATATTATTCTCACGCAGTTTGTCCGCGTGTTGAAAGACGGCGAAGAAATGAAAATGTCGAAGCGGGCTGGAACCTATGTGAGTGTTGACGATCTTATCGACGAAGTGGGGAAGGACGCGACCAGATTTTTCTTCCTGATGCACAGCGCCGATACACATATGAATTTTGATCTGGACCTCGCGAAAGAACGAAGCGAGAAGAATCCCGTTTATTATGTCCAATACGCCCATGCGAGAATCGCGAGTATTTTGCGAAAAGCGGAAGAAGCGGGCATTCCTTCAACATTAGAAATTGGAAAGCTTACATCAAACAAAGAACGCGCATTGATTTTTGAACTCCTGAAATTTCCGGATCTAGTCGAAGAAGCCTCGAAAAATTATGCGGTGCATTATCTGCCGCAATATGCCATCGGTCTCGCCGATAAGTTTCATTCTTATTATAACGAATATCGTGTAATTGATGAAAAGAATCTGCAGCTGACTACATCAAGATTAGCATTAGTAGAAGCGGTGAAGGTCGTTCTCGTTGAAGTTTTGCGGATGATGGGAATCAGCGCGCCGGAAAAAATGTGACAGCACTCCGTGCTGTCATCCCTGCGAAAGCAGGGATCCAGAAATCATGACATATAATTTTTAACTAGATTCCCGCTTTCGAGGGAATGAGAAAAGTAAATATGAGCAACTACTACAATAACGGCTACGACAACGGTCCAAAAAAGAAAATGGTTCTCGACATCGAGACTCTGCCTGCGCCGGAACATGTGCATGAAGCCTTGAAAGAGATACATGCCTATCGGAAAAAGAAACGGGAAAGGAATGGGGAAAAATACAAGAAAAGCTTTGAAGAGTTTTTGGCGGAAACGGGACTTGATGGGACGTTTGGGCGGATTTTTTGCATTTCCTACGCGATTAATGACGAAATGATCCATTGCATTTGCGACGATGACGAAAAAAAGATGCTCGAAAATTTCTGGGAAGCGGCCAAGGAGGTGGATCTGTTCATTGGATTCAATATTATGGATTTTGATCTCAAATATATCATTCAGCGGTCGATCATCCATGGCGTGAAGCCGAAAACAAAAGTACGCCTCTCTTTCGCCAGATATCGCAGCGAGCCGATATATGACGCGATGCACGAATGGAACCAGTGGGGATACGGCAAAAATGTTTCCCTTGATTCATTAGCGCGGGCGCTCGGCCTTGGTTCCTCAAAAAAGAACATGGACGGATCGGAAGTTTTTACCTATTACAAAAAAGGAAAATACAAAGAAATCTGCAATTACTGCAACGCGGATGTGGAAGTGACGAGAAATATATATAAGAAGATGAATTTCGAGTAAATTCCCATAAACATACAAATGAATTTATCACGCTATTGGGCTAAGTTTTACTTGGCTCAATTTGATAACAAATGAAAAAATACTTTACTGTTTTCAAAACCAGCTGGGAGAATGAATTGGAATACCGCTTTGCCTTCGTCCTGTCGCGATTCAGGAATATCGTGTATCTTCTGCTTTTATATTATGTCTGGATGAACTTGAGCCAGATGACCGGACGATTTGCGATGTATAGAGCGGAAGAGCTGACGACCTATGTTTTTTTGGCGCATCTTTTGCGCTCGATAATTTTTGGCGCGCAGTCGCGGCTCGCGGCGCTTGAGATCAATGACGGAACATTCTCAACTTATCTCGTCAAACCGATCACGCATTTCTGGTTTATTTTTTGGCGGGAGCTGGCGCAGAAAATGATATATTTCATCAGCGCCGTTTGCGAGCTGGCGATATTTATTTTTTTCACAAAAGCCAATTTTTTGTGGCAAAATAATATCAAGTTTCTGGCTTTTTTCGCCGTTGCGATATTAGGTTCAATATTTCTTTATTTTCTTCTCACTTATCTCGTGAGCCTTCTTGCTTTTTGGTCGCGGGAAGCGATGGGACCGCGATTTTTGTTTGAGTGGTTTATGGAATTTGCTTCCGGAGCTTTTTTTCCGCTCGATATTCTTTCCAAAAATTTTCTTCTCGTGTTTCAATTTCTGCCTTTCGCGTATATTATATATTTCCCTCTGAAAATCTATCTGGGAAAATGGGATTCTTGGCAGATCGTTATGGGGATCAGTATGCAATTGGTTTTTATTGTTATCTCGTCTCTCTTGGTTATGGTGGCGTGGAAAAGAGGGCTCAAGAGATATTGCGGAGAAGGAATATAATCACGCAACATGTAACATGTAACAAAAATTAGTGAAAAAATATTTTAGAATCTGGAAACAATTGGTGGTATTGGCGTTTGGGAGTTATATATCAAACCGGATGGAATACGGCAGTTATTTTTTGGGAAAAATTGTGAGGTTCAGTTTTTTTCTATTGATGGTGCTGGCTATTTTTGGCCACACGCAAAACATTGCCGGATATACAAAATACCAGGTCATCATCTTTTTTCTCACGGCTTTTCTCATGGATAGCCTCGGCCAGTCTTTCTTTCGGGGAATATATTTATTCCGTCAAGATGTTCAGCGAGCGAGTTTGGACTACGTGATCGTGAAGCCGGTGAATACACTGTTTTTTATTTTGACGAGGATGACCGATCTTTTGGACATCACACTTCTCGTGCCGCTGATGGCTTTGATCATCTATGCTTTTTCGAAATTGGGAGTGCTGGGAAATCCGGCAGCAATTTTTCAATATTTGTTATTTGTGGCCATTGGCTTTGTGGTTGTGGCAAGTCTTCATATCATCTCCGCCGCGCTCACAGTTTGGACAATGGAAAGCGAAGTGTTCATCTGGTTCTACCGTACTTCGACCTTTGCCGCTCTCTTCCCGCCGGAAATATTTTCGCATCCCATTCAATTGTTTTTCACGTTTATTATTCCCATTGTCATTATTGTGGCGGTGCCAGCCAAGGCGCTGCTCGGAATTCTCACTTTTCGGCTGGCCCTCACGGCCATTATCGTCGCGATTGTGTTTTTCACCGGGTCCTTGCTATTATGGAAAACTAGCCTAAAACACTATTCCAGCGCGTCGTCATGATTGTGTCGGTTCGGAGCCTTAGAATAACTTCATGAAAAAATATATTGCGACCATAAAAATTGAATGGCAGAGAGCGTTGACCTATCGGGCGGATACGCTCGGCTTTAGATTGGGAAACTTTTTTGAAATTATGATCCAAATCGTTATCTGGACTGCCATCTTCGAGAAAAACAGTTCGATCGGGGGATACAGTTATCCGGAGATGATCACATACATACTGATCGGCTGGTTGATCTCTCTGCTTACGGCCAACTTTGGTTTTGAGTACACGATTTCCAGGCAAATTCAACAGGGAGAACTTTCCAACTACACCACCAAGCCCTTCGATTACATCAAATATATCATTGCACTATCCATAGGAAGGGCCAGTACCGCCTTGGCGGCGGCGTTCTTAATGAATATTTTGCTGATCGCACTTTTCTCCCGGTACATAATTTTTTCTCACAGCATTTTTTCCTGGCTTATAATCATTTCAATGATCCTGGTCGGTTATTTTATAAAATTATTTATCTCGGTCCTCACGGGTTTCATCGCATTTTGGACCATCGATATTTCGGGTGTCTTTTATTCCGTGAACCTATTTTCAAAATTCTTAGCCGGAAATTATTTTCCCCTTAGCCTGCTGCCGCTCATATTTGTGAAATTCAGCTTCGCTCTGCCTTTTATTTACACGTTCTATTTTCCGGTTCAATTATATTTGGGGAAATTGTCGATAACAGAAGGGTTGAGAGGATTGGGCATCGAAATTATCTGGCTCGGAGCATTGTATTTTTTAACGAGGTCTTTGTGGAAGTTAGGTTTAAAAAAATATGAAAGTGTCGGGATATAGAATTCACTCCGTTAGAAATAACGGGGACGTTGATAAATTTTCTAAATCGTAATATTTATAACGGGGTGAAAAAATACTGGATAATAATAAATAACGAGATCCAAAGGCAATTTGCCTATAGGATAGGGATTGCGGCTTATTCCTTTGGGAACATCGCGGAAGTTATTGTCATGGTAGTGCTTTGGTCTATTGTATATAGAAATATCGAGACGATCCATGGATATACCGCAAAAGAAATGGTCAGTTATCTTGTGTTTGCCTGGTTTTTCTCATTTTTGACAACTACCTATGCCTTTGAGGCCAATATCGCCAAAGATATTCAAACGGGCGCGCTGAACAATATGCTCGTAAAGCCTATAAGCTATCTTCGCTATATGGCAACGGTTGCAACAGGAAGAATTTTGATCGCTTTATTGATAGTCTTAATTCAGGATATCTTGATCATTTTATTATTAAGGGGACGCCTGATCTTTTCAGCCGATGTTTCAAAAATTGTCTTACTATTGGCAATGCTGTCTGTCACTTATCTTTTCAATGTTCTTTTTTCCATCGGGATTGGCTTTTTGGCCTTTTGGACAACGGAAATATCAGGAATTTACTATGCCCTGAAAGTTCTCCGGAATTTTTTGTCGGGATATTATTTTCCAATTGTTCTGCTTCCTGTCGCTCTGGTGAAGATCAATTTATTTTTTCCGTTTGTTTATACAGCTTATATTCCCGTCCAGCTTTATCTCGGAAAAATAAGTTTCGCCGAGGGTTTGCGGGGATTGGCGATCGAGATTCTGTGGCTTGTCGCGTTATATGTTATCATTAAAATAGTTTGGAGATTTGGACTCAAGAAATATGAGTCAGTCGGAATCTAATAATTTAAATAAATCAGATGGCGATCATCGAAATAAGGAATCTTAGCAAAACCTACGAATACTACAAAAAACAGCTCGGACTCTGGGCGTCGGTGAGAGGGCTTTTTCGTCGTGAGAAACTATATAAAGAAGCCGTGAAGGAAATTAATTTCACAATTGATGAAGGGGAGCTGGTTGGATTCTTGGGGCCCAACGGTGCCGGCAAGACGACGACGCTCAAAATGCTTTCGGGTATCCTGTATCCGACAAGCGGGGAGGCTAAAGTGCTGGGGCATATTCCTTGGAAGCGCGAGCCGAAATATCAAAAACAATTCGCCCTTGTGATGGGGCAGAAAAATCAGCTCTGGTGGGATCTGCCGGCGATGGAGAGTTTCATTTTAAACAAGGAGATTTACGAAGTGTCGGATGCGGATTTCAAAAAGAATCTTGATGAGCTCGTTGAACTTCTCGACATCAAGGATATCCTAGATGTCCAGGTGCGAAAATTATCTTTGGGACAGCGAATGAAATGCGAGTTGGTGGCAGCTCTTCTTCACAAACCGAAAGTTTTGTTTCTGGATGAGCCAACCATTGGCCTCGATGTCGTGGCGCAAAAAAATATCCGAGATTTCATCAAGCAGTATAATCAAAAAAACAAAACGACGATCATTCTCACCTCGCACTATATGGAGGACGTGAAAGAGCTTTGCAAAAGAGTGATCATTATCGAAGAGGGGAAGATCGGATATGATGGCGACCTTGTGAGTCTCATTGAAAAATACGCGCCGTACAAAGTTCTCAAAATTACTTTCGAAGGGGAGGGAGTGAAAGAAGAAGATGTTTCTAATTTCGGAGAGGTGCATCAGTTCACGCCGCATAGCATCACTTTGCGTGTTCCGCGCGAAAAAGCCAAAAACGTGGCGCGCGATATCTTGTCTTCAAATTTGCCCGTTGACGACATCTTGATCGACGAAGTGGATATTTCGGATGTGGTGAGGAAAATCTTTAGTAACAACCAGATCAAGAAATAAATTTCCGATATTTGTTATATATAAGACCTGTAATTAATTTATCAGGAGAAAATATCGGATTTGGTACGAGATAGAATTGATCAATATGCGACAAAAAAGTTATCATTTTTGATCGAATAAATAAATTTCAAAAATTAGCAAAAAGCTTGAAATGCTCCGGAGCGTTTTTTTATTTGTCGAATCATCCTTTTTATATTAAAATAATGGCAATGATTTAAAGGGTGAGAGCCTTGCGTGCCAAGGGTCTCTTTTTATTTTTTTGAGGAAGAAAAATAAGAAAAAAATAAGACAAATGAACGAAACAAAAAACGGTGTTTCGAAAAATAAATATCTCGATCCGAAATATTATATATTCCTTGCGGCAATAATTTTTTCCGTCTTTATTTTTTCTGCGAATGTTTCTCATGCTGCGACAACCACCTGGACCGGAGCGACATCCACCGCTTGGAATCTCGGTTCCAACTGGAGCGGCGGAGTTCCGGGCGTGGGGGATGATGCTGTGATCAATGGTGGAACCAATCAGCCGACACTCGATCTCTCAGGAGGAACGACGACAATCAATTCTTTAACCATCGGAACATCAGCGGTTTCGACACTCACAGTAACAAATGGAGATTTCAGTACGCACAAACTGGTTGTTACTGGGGACGTGACGATTGGATCATATGGAACCATCACGCATACTGCCAATACCACGACGCAAGCTCATGTGCTCGACATCGAAGCAACGAATCTCACGATCGGGACCGGAGGTTCGATCGATGTGAGCGCGAAAGGATACCAAGGCGGAGAGGGCCCAGGAGTGGGCGGAGGCAATGGAAATTGGAATCCCAGTTCAGCCGGTTAT
>PMJF01000027.1 GCA_003157295.1 Candidatus Moraniibacteriota bacterium
GCTTGTATTTTTTTTGTGCTAAAAAATTCCCCGCTGGTATGCGGGGATCTCATTTTTACATATCGTATATTATTTATCCGGCGCTATCAGATTCTGGGAATGAGTTTTCCTTCGGGCAATTCTATTTTTCTTACGCTTCCGATGGCTGTTTTCAAATAGACGCCCCTGCCCTTTTCCACTGATCCGATGATCTTTGCCTTGCGATCGAATTTCTTGAGGCGCGCGACCACTTTTTTCGCGTAACAGGCGGGAACTGTGGCGACAAACCTTCCTTCGGAGGGCAGGGCGAATTTATCGATTCCGAAAAGATCAGCTATGGCCGAGATCTCTTTTTTGAAAGGGAGACTATCCTCCTCCAGGATTATCTTGACCTTTGACCTTTCCGAAACTTCATTGAGCACCGCGGAAATTCCTCCGCGGGTAGGGTCTTTGGCGGATGTCAGATATCTAGCTACGGACTTTATCTCCCCAACAAGCGGCTTGCAGTCGCTTTTTATTTTTGTCTTATAGTTAAACCTCTCCGCAAGAAGAGCCGCCGCATGCTCTCCCAGATCGCCGGAGCTGATGACTGCGTCATCTGGCTTTGCGCCATAATTGGGAAGAATATGCTTCGCAATTCCGATACCCGCTGTTGTGATCTCGATCTTGTCCAGTTTCCCCTTTTCCATAACTTTAGTGTCTCCGGTCACGATTGGCACTTTTTCTTTTTGCGATATATCATTGATAGAGCGAAGTATTTTCTTGAGATCCGTCTTGGGGAATCCTTCCTCGATGACCAAGCTCAAAGAAACACCGATCGGTTCCGCGCCCATCATGGCAAGGTCGTTGATCGTTCCGCACATGGCGATCTTCCCGATGTCCCCTCCAGGGAAAAAAATAGGGTTAACAATATATGCGTCAGTAGTAAAGACTATTTTCTTGCCGTTCAGATCAAAAACCGCTCCATCGTCGTCAGTGTTTTTCCATGAAGACCTAAATTTGAGAATTTTCTTTATCTCGCCAATAAGCTCGGAAGTTTTTTTTCCTCCTGAGCCGTGATCTATTTCAATTACAGCTTTAATTTTTTTATCTAATTTTGCCATATTTATAGCTTATATTACAGGTTCCTTCGATAGATACCATGCAAGGGCCATGAGGACTCTCCGGACTGCAAGTTTTTGAAAAAAGGGGACAGCTCTGCGGTTCGCGAAGTCCTTGCAGGATCTCGTCGCACTTGCATGCAGTTGGCTTGATTGTCATTTTCCTTCTAATTTTTTTGAGCAACGTTCGATATACATATTCTGCGTCCTGATCTTTGTATTTTTTTCTTATTTTTAATCCCGAACACTTTATTTTTCCGAGTCCTCTCCAGCTGGCATCGGCCGTTTCGAAAACCTCCTTGATGATTCTTTGCGCTTTCGCATTTCCTTTTTTTTGGACAATCCGATCATACTCGTTTTGCACTTTGCGTTCATGGCGAATAATTTGATCAAGAAGCATGGAAATTGATTTGAGCACGTCCATTGCCTCAAATCCCGCGATAACTTGGGGAACCGATAATTTTTCGTAAATTCCTGTTCCGGTTATCGCGCTGACATGGCCGGGATCTATGAAGCCGTCGATTTTGAGTTTTTTATTTTTAATTAATGCTTCCATTGCGGGAAAGAAACGTTTGTGCGCTGAATACAAGGTCAAACCCTTTTTTATCGCCCAGGCTGACATAGGCGCCGTGGTCTCAAATCCAATGCCGAAAAAAACCAGATTAGGTTTTTGCCTTTTCAACTCAAGCGCTTCTGTCACATCATAAACAATCGTTATGTCGGCTCCTTTGGTTCTTGCTTTCTCAAGATTTGCGGAACTCCCCGGAATTTTAAGCATGTCTCCGTATGTTGCGAGTGGGATCCCCTGAAGCGCGAGGCCGATAGCGCTATCAATATCACGCTGGTCAGTAACGCAAACCGGACAGCCCGGACCTGTCACCAGCCTGATGTTCTCAGGCAAAATATTTTTTATTCCATATTGTGCGACGGTTTGCGAATGGGTGCCGCAAAGCTCCATAAATGTGACAGGGTGCGAGATCAAGCGGGATTTTTCCCGAATATCAGCTATTATTTTTTCGTATCTGGTTTTCATCTTGCTTAAATAGGGGGATTAAGGCGAGTGTCCTCAGTGTGCAGCCGTTCGATTGCAAAGCCGGCATGAACCATGACATAATCACCGAGGGCTACTTTCACTAAAGATATATTGATCTCTTTTTTGATGCCTTGAAAATCGGCGATGGCTTTTTCACCCGTTATCTCGATTATTTTTCCCGGTATGGCAAGACACATAAAATTTGCTACAATTATAATATAAGGTCATTTAATCCTAGCATAGACGCAGATTTTCATAAATACTAGTGAATTGATGAAGAAACAAATCCCCCAATCGATAAAAAATATCTACCATCTTTTCCAAGCAATCCTGGCGAATGTTCGGTATGGTTTTCCGTCGCGGAAGCTGAAGGTGATCGGGGTGACGGGAACAAACGGCAAAACGACGACGGTGCAAATGATCGCGAAAATATTGGAGGAGGCGGGTTTCAAGATCGCGGTGGCTTCAACTATAAATTTCAAGATAGGCGAGAAGGAATGGGTAAATGACACAAAATTTACGACGCTTTCGAGCTGGAAGTTGCAAAAACATTTGCGGGAATCAGCGAAGGTCGGATGTGAGTACGCGATCGTTGAAGTGACCTCCCACGCGCTCGACCAGAATCGGATCTGGGGAGTGGATCTCAATGTGGCGGTGGTTACAAATGTAACGCGCGAGCATCTTGACTATCACGAGACGATGGAAAAATATGCGAAAGTAAAAGAAAAATTATTTGAATTGGTCTCAAAAGAAGAAGATGGAACGGCAATTGTAAATTTGAATACGGAATTTTCAGAAAATTTTTTGCGGTGCAATGTCGGAAAAATGTTCGGTTATTTTTTGGAAACACAAAATCCCAATTGCGTGATCGATAAGAAATTGAAGCTGGAAATCGCCCGTGATATAAGGCTTTCGATAAGCGGTTCTGAATTCTCAATAAACGGGCAAAATTTTAAGCTCAATTTTCCGGGGGAATTCAATATCGAAAACGCGCTGGCGGCGGTGTGCGTAGGTTTGTCCCAGAATATCCCGCTTGATAAAATCTCTTCGGCGCTCGCGGAAATAAAAGGCGTACCGGGGAGAATGGAAAGGATCGAGAATGACCGGGGACTGGAAATAATTGTCGATTACGCGGTAACGCCGGATTCTCTCGAAAAACTTTACGAGTATATAAATAAACTGAAAAAAAATGATGCTAAAGTCATTGCCGTTTTTGGGTCATGCGGCGAGCGGGACCGGGGCAAGCGGCCGATCATGGGAGAGATCGTGGCCAAGCGCGCGGATTGTTGCATTGTGACGAATGAAGATCCGTATAATGAAGATCCGCAAAATATCATTGACGAAGTATTCGCCGGTGTTTCCAAGCATAAAAAGGAGAAAGAGAATGCTTGGCGTTTTATCGATCGTCTCGAAGCTATAAAAAAAGCTCTGCAACTTGCAAAGCCGGGTGATATTGTGGTGGTGACCGGAAAGGGCGCGGAGGAAATCATGGCTATCGGGGACAAAAGAATTCCCTGGAACGATCCTAAAGTGATTCGAAAAGTTTTGCNNCGATGTCCAATTCTCTCTTTGAGCCGGGGGAATTTTTTCTTATCGAAGGCCAGTTGTTCGACCAGCATATTGAGATAGCGTCCCTGGTCGCCCAGATACATTCGAAGACGGAGGGCGTCGTCAATGATGAGCACCGCGAAAATAATAGATAGGGCAAAAACAGGAGAGGTGGTTCCGGCAAAAAAACCGATCGTGGTCACGGTTGAAACAACAAAAGCGGTATGGGCGCTGGGCATATGGCCATGCGTGAAAAAATATTCCCACTTCAGGCCATTTTTTGCCGAATATAGAACGAATTTCAGGGTTTGGGTGAATAATCCGACAATGATCGGAATAGCCACGATGTCATAATTGCTTATGTCTACCATATTTGTATGTTACTATATTTTCCGAAAAAGGGGAATAGCGGCTTTTTAGGCTTCGGATATCCGCAATATCGGATTGGCGCGCCTTCGAGATTTGATGTATTATATATCCATGCAGGAGGATCTCAAGAAAAAATTTATTTTGCTTTCCAAGTTTGCGAAAGAAAAAAAATATGCGCAGGAATATCTGGGTCTTTTGGCGCGTCGCGGCGATCTTGGATCAATAAGGATCGGAAAAAGATGGTATACCTCCCGAGAATGGTTTTCAGAATTTTTGGCAGACGCGGAAAAAAGAAAGGAGGAAGCCGCCAGGATCCTGCTGAAAAATAACGCAGCCAAGATAAGCGAGCCGATCATGGAAGTAAAAAAAGAAACACTCAGGCAAGAGTTTTTCACGGAAGAAAAGAAAAATATCACCGTTGCCGGTAACGTGAAGGAATATGCCGATGATCATTCTTCGCTTGGAGCTTCGGGAGAGATAAAGATCAAGGTTCCGTACAGGGCAAAGCAGCGGGAGATATCGTCTGAACGAACACTGGCCAGGCCGATGGATTTTCTGCCTCGCCGAGCTGTTTCGCCTGCCTTGCCGATTTTAAGCGGGTCAGTCTCGCGCCCAGACGGACCGGTCCTGCGCTTGGATAGACCGAGTCGAAGCGAGCAGCCAGGTGTTTTTGCAGAAAAATATTTTTCTCGGGGGGTTGATATAAAATCCCGCATAAGAATAAGCAGCCCGGCGAATCTGTCCGGAAAAGTAGTTCCTAGGTTCGCTGATATAAAAATATCTTCCGAAAAAAAGTTGAATGGACATTGGGAAGAAAATATAAATGAAAAACCGGCTCCCGAAAAATTTTTGGAGATCAGAAGATCAGACAATGTATTTTCCCCGAGTTTTGCGCAAAGAAAATGGCTGTCCGATCTGTTTCCCTCGAAGCTTGCTTTCGGACTGGCCGCGGTGCTAGTATTCTTCTTGCTCTTTCAAGCGGCTGTTTTCTTCAAAGGGGATCTGGCAAGATTTGCCGGTTTAGACCAGGCGCAAGGCATCGTAGCCGGGGCTAGCGACGAAAAAGGAAGCGGTATCACAAACGTAAAGTCGGAGGCAGACTACTATCTTTCCAGTTCCGCTGATGCGATGAAAGAATCAGTTTCTTTTTCCAGATTGATGGTCAGAACAGCTTTGGAGAGAAATAATGGCCAATAGATTATCATCGAAGAGCGTATTATTTATTATAACTAATCATTAAGCTAAAAATTTATGATCATGTGGGTTTTCCTGGGAATAATCGCCGTTCTCGTTATCTGGGCGATCGCTGTCTATAATGGCCTGATACGCCTCAAAAATCGGGTGGATGAAGCCTGGAGCGACATTGACGTGCAGCTCAAGCGCCGTTATGACCTGATTCCGAACTTGGTCAGCACGGTAAAAGGCTATGCCGCACACGAGAAAGAGGTCTTTGAAAAAGTGACGGAAGCCCGGACGCGGGCCATGGGGGCACAATCGGCTGGAGACAAGGCGCAAGCGGAAAATATGCTGAGTCAGACCCTTAAAAGTCTGTTTGCGGTAGCCGAAGCTTATCCCGATCTTAAGGCCAATCAAAACTTTTTGGAGCTCCAAAGAGAGCTTACCGACACGGAAGACAAGATCCAAGCTTCCAGAAGATTCTACAACGGCAACGTGCGTGATTTCAATACCAAGATTCAGGTTTTCCCCAATAATGTTTTTGCCGGAATGCTAGGATTTTCCCCTCGGGAATTCTTTGAGGCGGCTGGAGGAGAAAAAGAGCCGGTGAAAGTCGAGTTTTAATTCTTCTATATATGAAAAATAACTTCTGCTAAACTAGTAACAATACTGGAATATTTTGTTATATGGCCACGATCTACGACCAAGCTGATAAAAATACTCGCCTTACCTGGCTCTATATCTCGGGCTTTTTGGTTTTTGTCATTGGAATAGGATATGTGTTCGCTGGGGCGATGGATAATTATACAATTCTCCTTGTCGCAGTTACTTTCAGCGTGCTGATGAGCTTTACGTCATATTGGTGGAGCGACAAAATTGTTCTGGCGATGAGCGGAGCGAAAGCAGTGACGCGTGAAAACGCGAGGGAAATCTATAATATAGTTGAAAATCTTTGCATCACAGCCGGGCTTCCCGTTCCCAAAATATATATTATCCAGGATCATTCCCTAAATGCTTTTGCGACCGGACGCGACGCCGAGCACGCCGTCGTCTGCCTCACCACCGGAATTGTCGAAAAGCTCGAAAAGACAGAACTGGAGGGAGTGATAGCGCACGAGCTGTCGCATATTGGAAACAAAGACATATTACTTTCCACAGTAATTGTTGTCTTGGTCGGCTTTGTGGCGATCCTGGCCGGCTTTTTTCGCCGCTGGAGCTTTTTCGGAGGAGGCCGCAGAGACAATCGGGATGGAGGGCAATTGGCTACGATTCTATTTATTGTGGCTCTTGTCTTATCTATTCTTGCTCCTATCGCGGCAATGCTTATTCAACTGGCAATATCGCGCAAACGCGAATATCTCGCGGACGCGGATGGAGCTCTCCTCACGAGATATCCGGAAGGACTGGCCCGCGCACTCGAAAAAATTTCCGCCGACCCAACGCCGATGCAGCATGCCAATCAAGCCACAGCCCACCTTTTCATTGATAATCCCTTCAAAGGGAAAAAAGTTTCAAATCTTTTCCAAACCCATCCCCCCATCGCCGAGAGAGTGAAGCGCTTGCGGGGGATGGATGTGTGATTTTTCCTGAAGCTGCTCTTCAGGATTTTTTTTATGCAATTTAAGGCTCCGAAAAATACGGAAAAATACGAGTGGACGCAGCATGCGGTCATCAAGATGAAGCAATATGGCCTCACGGCCCAGCGAATCTTGCGCGTGGTGAAGAATCCGCAAAGGATGGAAGAGGGAATCGTGAAGAACACTATTGCGGTGATGCAACCCGCCTCGCTGAGCACAAAAGACGGAAAAAGAGTTTGGAGTCGTGAAATTTGGGCGATGTATCAGATCAAACGAAAAAGTCCCTCCTTCGCTAAAGCTTCGGCGGGCAAGAAAAATACAAAAATAAAAAGTTTTAGAGCGCAAAAAATTCGCTTGATCAGCGCGTGGCGGTATCCGGGCGTGAGCCCGAAAAGAGACCCGATTCCGGAGGATATACTTAGGGAAATTGAGGATTTGGCGTGAAACAATTGTTTCTTAGAGGAAAATCGTTTATAATAAAGCCAGCAGATAAAATCCTAAAAATTGAAATAGAAAGTGAGGTGAAAATATGACAGAAGAAAAAAAAGCCGAAACAAGCGATGTGGAGAAAAACAAAGCAATGGCCATCGTTGGCTATATTATTCCCATATTATTTTTCATTCCCCTGGTGTCAGAGGATGGTAAAAAAAGTCCTTTCGCAAAATTTCATGCCAATCAACAGCTGAATCTGCTTCTATTCTGGGTGGTGGGTCAAATATTGGCGACAGTTCTGACCTTTGTCTTGATCGGATTTTTGATTTTTCCGCTGGTGATGATCGCGGGCGTGATTTTCATGATCATGGGAATCATTAACTCGGCCAATGGAACTATGAAAGAGCTTCCTCTCATCGGAGGGTTCAAGCTAATAAGCTAAAAGTGCTATTGCGCAATAGTATTTTCAAACAGGCAACTTTTCGAGTTGTCTGTTTTGGTTTATAATAAAGTCATGAAACGAACAAAAATAGTTGCGACCATCGGGCCGGCGTCGGAAGGAAAAAAAGTGCTGGCCGAAATGATCAAGAAAGGCATGAATGTTGCGCGCCTAAACTTTTCGCATGGCGATTTTGATTCTCATAAAAAAGCGATAAAACTTATTCGAAAGATCAGCGAAAATCTGGAGATTCCAATTGGTATCATGGCCGATCTTCAAGGCCCGAGAATTCGGGTGAGCAATGACCAAGAATTTTCGGTGACGAAAAAAGAGATCATTCAAGTGGTTGAATTTCCTCTGCCGGGAAAAGAAAACACCATAAAAAAGATGATCGTTCGAGGCGTTGGAAAAATTGTCGGGAAAAATAAACCTAAAATATTAAAGTTGGATCTTAAGGGAGTGGTAAGATTTGCGAAAGTTGGATCAGATATATTGATCGAAGACGGGCTTATCAGGATCAGGGTGCTGGCAAAAAAAAAGAACGGACTTCGCGCGGAAGTAATGGATGGCGGAATGATCAAGCCGAGAAAAGGAGTGAATATTCCCGGCATATCGGGAAGGCTGGGGGCAATCACGGAATTCGACAAGAAGGTGCTGGATTTCGCTCTGGCCGAGGATGTTGATTTCGTGGCGATGTCGTTTGTGCGGACGGCGGAAGAAATAAATTATCTCAAAGGGCTGATCAAACGGAAATCGAAAAGAAAAAACGGCCTGGCTCAAGTGGTGGCCAAGATCGAAAGGAAAGAGGCGATAAAGAATTTAGACAAGATCCTGGGGGCGGCAGATGCGGTGATGGTGGCTCGCGGTGATCTCGGGATCGAAATGCCCCAAGCGGATCTCCCCATTCTTCAAAAAGAAATTGTGGCCAAATGCCTGCGCGCTGGAAAGCCGGTCATTGTCGCGACCCAAATGCTCGATTCCATGATCCGAAATCCCCGGCCGACCCGAGCGGAAGTAACCGATGTTTCGAACGCCGTGATCGATCACGCGGACGCGCTGATGCTCTCCGGAGAAACGGCTAATGGCAAATATCCGGTGGAATCCGTTCAGACAATGACCGAGATCATCAGAAGAACGGAAAAATCGCCTTTTGACGATCTGGGGCACGGTTTTTTGGGGGACCGGACATCTTCAGTTTCAGCGGCAGTGGCTCAATCGGCCCATGAACTTTTGAAAGATAGCCGCGCTAAAGCGATCGTCGTCGCGAGCGTCAGCGGTTTTACGGCCCGAATGATAACCCGCCACCGCCCGGAGCAAAAAATATTTGTCATGACGAACAATGAAAAAACGCAAAATCAACTGGCCTTGGTTTGGGGAGCGCGCAGCTTTGTTTTGCCGGACTGCAAAGATCTGGACGAACTTATCGACAAATCAATGGAGACGATCAAAAAAAATAAATTATTGAAAAAGAAAGACAGAGTGGTGATCGTCGCCGGCCGGCCGCACATCAACAAGGAACATATGAGCCTGGTGAAGGTCGAAGAAGTTAAATAAAATAAAATATCTTTTAAAAAAAATAATAAAATAAAAAATAGTGGCGCGATCATAATACAAACGGTTGTCTTTTCCGCGGTCGCTGTCATCATCATCACCGCGCTGGCCGGTTTCACCGCTACCTCTATAAGATTGGGCCGAGAAACTTTTAATCGTGAGCAGGCTTTCCAGTCAGCCGAAGCGGGAGTGGATTATTATCGTTGGCACTTGGCACATGCAGGAACGGACTATCAAGATGGGACGGGAGGAGGAGGACCATATGTACACCAGCTCAAAGACAAAGATGGAAATACTGTCGGACAATTTTCTCTCACAATTACCGCCCCATCACAGGGTTCTACTTTGGTTAAAATAAAATCTACCGGAACTTCCTCTGCCGACCCAACACTTGTTAGAAAAATACTGACTCAAGTAGCCAAACCATCCATCGCTGAACATGCTTTTGCCGGAAATGATGCAATGCGTTTCGGCATCGGTACGGAAGTTTTCGGCTCTATTCATTCAAATGGAGGAATACGTTTTGATGGGTTGGCGCAAANNGCACAACTTGGTCACCAGCGGAGTCGCCACTTATACGGATGTCGATAGTGATGCCTGTACCACCTCCAGATCTTACGGGGTACATACCTGCCTGAACCCCCATGACCCAACATCACCGACCACGCTTCCTTTGCGTGCAGATGTCTTTCTTGCCGGGCGAAAAATGAGCCAACCGACAATTGATTTTTCCGGTTTTACATCCGACATTTCTGATTTAAAAACACTTGCCCAAACACCGGACGGAGATTTTTACGATGCGGCCGGAACCGGATTCGTCGGTTATCATATTGTTCTAAAAACCAATGATACTTATGATTTGTATAAAATAAATAGTTGGGTACTATTGCCAGGCAGTCCTAATACTTGCACCACCAATTCGTCAAATCCACTGTCACTCACTTGGAGCATTAATACGCAAACCTTACAGGGCAATTATCCATTCCCGGCCAATGGAGTAATCTTTGTTCAAGACCACTTAGTAGTCGATGGACAAATAAATGGGGCACGGCTTACGATTGCGGCCGCACTCTTGCCGGAACCGACCGACACAGATCAATATAAAAATATAATTATTAACAATGATTTATCTTACACAAACTATGACGGCACGGATTCTCTCGGACTCGTGGCGCAAGGCGGAGTGATGGTCGGCATGATAAGCGATGACAATTTAAAAATAGACGGAGCCTTAATGGCAGAACATAATTCAGTGGGAAGATTTTATTATGCGGGAAATAGCTGCTCGAATACCTACAAAAGCCGTTCTGTAATTTCTCTTTATGGAATGATTGCCTCTTACGCCAGATATGGTTTCGCTTATGGTAGTCCGCCCACTTCCGGCTACACCACCAGAAACATAAACTATGACGCAAATTTGCTATATGCCCCTCCTCCGAGCTTTCCGCTCACCTCAGATCAGTTCGAAATACTCTCTTGGCAGGAAGTGAAAAATTAGACTTCACTCCCTTAAATACTAATTAATACTCCCCAAAATAGAGTACAGTGGAGAAATCATAGAGATAGCGAAAAAGCCGACTCCGGCGCCAATAAAAATCATCAGCACCGGCTCGATAATCGTGGAAAGATTTTTGGTTTTATTTTCCACTTCTTCTTCGTAAAAAAGGGCGATTTGCAAAAGCATATCTGATAATTTTCCCGTCTCCTCCCCGACTTGAATCATTTCGGACATCATTATGGGGTAAAGATTCGTATTTGCTTCAAAAATTTCCGAGAAGGAAGATCCTTTTTCTATGGCCACTTTTGCTTCCTCTAAAACTTTTTTATAATAAACATTCTGCACGACATCCTCGGTTATTTCCACGGCGCGAGTGATGGAAACTCCGGAAAGCAAAAGTGAAGACATGGTGCGGGCGGTGCGGGCGGTGTTTAATTCTCTGGTTAAATTATTAATGATCGGAAGTTTTAAAATGGCAAAATCAATATATTTGGCCATAAATTTGGCGCGGAAAGTAGAATATATTACGAATGCCGCCACAAAAATAACGACAAAAGTCAGTATTAAATTTTGGGAGAAAAAATTTCCCAAGAAAACAAGTATCTGTGTGGTAAGTGGCAGCTTTACTCCGAGCTCTTTGAAAGTACCCGCCAAGGTCGGCACCACAAAAGCGAACATCAAAACACCGATGATAACCATCGCCGACATAATCACACCGGGATAAATCAACGCTCCTTTTATTTTTTTAGTTAGAGAGTTGGATTTTTCTAAATTCATTCCGACATCAGATAGCGCGCCAGCGAGATTGCCGGATTCTTCACCAGCCTTAACCATTGAGATGAAAAGGCCGGAAAAAACATCGGGGAACTTGGCCAGCGCCGAAGAAAAAGTTTCTCCGGAATTTATATCAGCCGAGAGAGATGTTAAAATCTTGCTGAACCCGACGTTTTTTGTCTGCTTTTTCAAAACTGACAACGCTCGATAGAGAGAAAGGCCCGCTTTTATCATTCCACTTAAATTTTTAGTGAAAATAATCAGCTCGGAATTTGAAACTTTTGAAAACATACCGGTAACCATGGAAAACTGATCAATCAAATCTTTGTTTTTTTCACTGATTGATAAAGGAATAAAACCGCGAGAACGCAAATCTCGCGCTAGAGAAAAACGGTCCACAGACTCAAGAGTACTTTCAAAAATTTCTCCTGTTTTTGATTTTGCAGTGTATGTAAATAACATTTTTTTATTCCGAAACAACTCTAAATATCTCTTCCAATGAAATTTGCCCGAGGACAGCCTGGAAAACTCCATCTTCGAGCATCGTCATCATTCCCTCTTTTTTCGCTTGTATTTCTATTTCATCCTGAGAGACTCCCTTCAAAATCATTTCTCGAATAGTCTGGGTCACTGTCAGTACTTCATGAATGCCGACTCGACCGGCATAACCATCTTCCGATTCGGCGGATTTTACCGGTTTGTAAAATGGAACTTTTTCCCAAATATCTTTTACTCCCAGGATTTTTTCGGCTTTCAAGAAATCAAGCGTCCTACCCAAATCGACAATCTTGCCGAGATTTTCCAATTCAATGGAAGACAAAAAATATTTTTCTTTCTTAGCGGTAAGTTTGCGCACCAGTCTTTGCGCAATAATTGTTTTAACGGTGGCGGTTATTAAAAAAGGCTCGACGCCCATATCTATCAACCTCGGTATTGCGCCGGAAGCGCTGTTGGTGTGAATGGTAGAGAGAACCAAGTGGCCGGTGAGCGAAGCATTGATGGCCAGTGAAGCCGTTTCTCCGTCGCGAATTTCTCCGACCATCACGATGTCTGGGTCTTGGCGCAGGAGTGAACGCAACCCATTGGCAAAAGTGAGCCCAATTTCCGGCTTCACTTGCGTTTGATTTACCCGAGGCATTTGATATTCTATCGGGTCTTCCACTGTGGAAATGTTTACTTCCGGTCTGTTTAAAATATCGAGCATCGTGTAGAGCGTGGTCGTCTTTCCACTTCCTGTCGGCCCTGTGGCCAGAATCATCCCGGTTTTTTGTTTCAGTGAATTGTGAATTCTCTCCAGCCCTTCGCCGTGGAAACCGAGAATTTCCAGAGAAAAACCGTGGGCATTTTCTTTTAAGATTCTGATAACCGTTTTTTCACCGAAAAAAGTCGGCAAAGTAGAAACGCGAAAAGAAATCTTCTCTCCGTTTTGCTCTATTTTAAATCTGCCGTCTTGGGGCAATCTTTTTTCATCAAGTTTTAAATTGGACAAGACTTTAATGCGAGCCGTTATGCCACTACCAGCATTTTTATCCAGGACCATGGCATCGTGCAAAATACCATCTATACGATAGCGGACAGTGAGCTCGCTTTCTCCCGGCTCGATGTGAATATCGGACGCATTTTGCAAGATTGCGTGGAAAATAAGGGAGTCGACAATCTTTACCACCGGTAAGTCTTCTGCGAGATCTTTCAGCTCCGATTCGGACTTCTCTATCTTATCGCCGCCTGCCTGCGCAGACAGGTCATTTTTATTTTCGTCTTCGGACGAGATATTAAGCGCCGTGGATTCTTTTTGGATAATATCTTGAAACTCGGCCGTCAAACTTTGCCTGTATTGCACAAGCACGGACCGTATAGAAGCAGCGTCGGTAAGCCGGGGCAAAATTTTCAACCCGGAACGTTTTTTTATAAAATCAATTACCGGCAAGTCATCCACATCGAGCATCGCCACTTCCAAACTATTCTCACTTTTTTTATAAGAAACAATATTATAATTGCGCGCAATCGGCTCGGGAATAAGAGATAAGACAGCCACATCTATCTTTTGCTCAATCAGATTTATAAATGGTATACCCAAGACAAAAGCTTCTGTCTTTTTCAAATCAGTCTCGGATATTTTCCCTTCGGAAAGCAGAACATTGCTAATTTTTTGTTTTTTCGTTTCCGCTATTTTTATCGCATCTTCGAAATCCGTTTTGGACACCAGCCCTCCGTCCAAAATAAATTTCTTGAATTGTTCTTCGTTGATTTGCATTACTTATAGTATACTCCCGATTTTAATTTTCTATAAATATCGGTTTCTTTTTGGTGCAGTCTGGAGGATTGATTGTTCCATTTATGCAAGAACCTCCGGAGTTGATAGTACAAAGAGGTGAATTGCTTGCACCATTTGGACATACTCCGGGGGCGCAAGCTTGCGGATTACACGATTGCGAAGTAGCTCCGGAACACACAGACCCGCCATTTAGAGGAGCAGGATTGTTGCAAGCGCGTGTTTGGGTTCCGCCTCCGCAAGATGCGCTACACCCACTCCAAGCGCCCCACCCGCCATTGACCGAAGTCGCGCATTTGGTGCCATCCCAGCCCGAACCCGATGCGCAAATCGTCGTAATTGGATTGGAAGAAGAAGATCTTTGATCAAGTAAAACACCATTATTGTAAAGATAAAAATTTCTGCCCGGATATGGAATGGTAAAAGCGGTAGGTCCTCCACTGTTTCCATTTGCCACGTTAGTATTCGAGGCGACTACTCCGGCATTTGTAGTGTCGCTGGTAACAGCTGAGGTAGCAACCGGATTCGTGGTCGTCCAAGAAAAATTTATATTGCAACTGTTTGTTCCGGAGGCAATAACGCAAGAAGAAGCAGCCGGAGTGAGGGTGCCGGACATATTAGAAAAAGTCGTGCAAGTGGGAGGATTTGTCGCCCCATTGGTACAAGAAGGGGTATTGACTATCAAACTCGCCGTTGCCATCGCAGAAGAATCCGTGCTGGTTGTGAATGTCAAAGTATACGAACCAGATGTAAGAGCTGTCCCAGAATATGTCAATTTATCTCCTGCTCCCTGTAACCCCAACATAAATCCGCTGGAAGGACCATAATCATAACAATATGTTCCATAACAAGAATTATGAGGTCCAAAAGCGTGACTCAGACTTCCTCCACTAGGACCACCGGAAACCAAAAGATTTGGTTGACCACCGGCCCAACCGTTAATACCGGTAACAACAACATCATAACTATATGAATCACCAACATTTATTGTTCGAGTGGTTGGAGTGACAGAAATATAAAGTTTGGGAAGAGTGACACAAGCCGAGCTGGTGGTGCCGGCATTTTGACAAGTCTGACCAGTGGAACAGTCGGAGGTTGCGCAACAAGCGACACCATTTTGCCCGGCTACGCATCCACCGCCACTAGTGCCGCAACAAGATGATAAACCATAACAAGCATCACTTGAATCGGTGCAACTTCCACCGCCACCAGAATTAGGGTAAGCACAATAAAAACCTCCCGCTATGCCACAAGAATGCAAAACACCCAAACCGGTTTGATCTATATTGGTATCACGACAGAAAGATCCACCGCCATAAAAGAAATCGGGAGGGTTACAAGTTGCAATACCTGAACCTTCGCATGAACCATTGACTGTTGTAAAACCCGTTTGAGTACCACAACTATTTGGAGGATTACTAGTAGTAGTACCCCCAATGCAACTATAATTTACAACGGTACAATTAGCATAAGTTGTCGCCTGTGCCTTAGCAGAGAAAGTAAAAATACTTAAAACAATAATTAGAAGAGAAAAATATGTTTTTTTGTGGTTCATAAATTATATCTAAATAAATTAATAAAATTATTATTTTCCACTCAAAGTTTGGGCGACAACTTTCACATTACTGCCTTGCTGAAAGAAAGTGACTCGAGCTTGCGCTGTCGATTTATTGTTCGTAAATTCTAGATAACCGACGGCATCTGTCCTGGTGCCGTTTTGCATAAGCCACGGAGATTTAATAGTGAGTGAAGTAAGTTGCTTGGGAAGTGCTGACATAAATTCGGCTGTGGTAAAATTTGGAATTATATATGAAGACTGATAACCGATTTTTTGATTTTCGTATTGAATCTTATTATAAACTTGCCCAGTTACTCCATTTAAACTAAAAAGCTGTATGTCCGCGGGAACATCTTTCAGGGTAATAGGAGCCAATTTGACTATTTTGGGAAAAGTTAATTTTGAAACGGAAAAAATGGCATTCGCATCTTTAGTAACCTGCTGTGCAGGAGTCACAATCACAACCCGTGGTTTACTCCTTTCAAAAATCATCCAACCCATTATGGCTAATAAAATTATACCGAAAACTATTAAAACAGAAGTAGAAATTCTCTTATTATTTGGTTCCATTTTTCCATTATAACATAGCCATATTTTATATAGCAATGTCAATATCTTAAGGTTATCCACAGGGTGTGGATAACCTTGACATTTACAAGCTTTTTGTGCTATAATACCCCCGAGCCAAGGGGGGCTCTTTGAAAATGAAAAACGCATTTATCCTAACATGGTGCCTCCTGGCGCTGTGTGGGATATTTTTTGGGCAGGCGACAGAAGTCGCCCTGCCAGCTGGACTGGTTGCTAACCAGGCTAGTTCCGTCAGCGTTGGAGCTGATGGAGAGACGTACATTTTTATTCCCGGTAAGGCCGGGAACGGGACCATCTATCAAGTAAACGCGAAGAGAATTACTTCCGTTACTGGGTACATGCTTTCCGTTCCTTCACCCCAGGGTCCCCAGAATCTCTTCGGGACTACCTGGAACAACCTCACCACCACCTTGCAAGTGGTGAGTGACGGTACGATCAAAACCTTCTGCTCCACCTACACCGTGGACGGAAAGACTGGGACCCTTACCAGTCACCTGCCGTACGGTCCGTTCCCGTCATACGATGGAACGTATTTGTACGCAGGTAATGACGCAGTAGGTAAAAACACGATATCCACCATCTTCCAGCTCATCGGCCACAATACCACCACGTGCGACCTGCATAAGGTCGTCGGTGGCATCAACGGCGAGACAATGCGGGTTGTGAAGCAACCCGGCAACAAGTTCCTCGTTGACTCAATGTTGGCGGGAGGAGATAGTCCGGTTATTGAGGTTGGTATCATGGAGTCGAATGGCTCCTACACCTCTCTCGTCGGAACCTCGTCTTCACAAATTGCGTCGCATAGGTGCTGTACATTCGCACCTATGTGGGGTACCTCGCAAACCTTCGTCACCTACAACAGCACCGACAACAAGAACGTTGGTGCGGTTGTGGACGAGAAGGGCATCACGGAAGTTTTCAACTCTAGCTCTGCCGGCAACCTGCTGGTGGACATGTGGGTCAACGATTTTCGCGGAGACGTTGCAGTTCTCGGTGGTTCCAACCGCACGGTTGGCGCTGTCGACGAACTGGTAGCGTTCAATGTCACGACTAAGGTACTCACGGTCGTGGGCGCTTACAATGTCGACAATATACCCGGTATTCATCCGTTCTTCTTCTTCCTCGGCAGCGATGCCACGGTGGGATTGGATGGAACAATCTGGTTCGAGGCGTACCAGATCGTCGATAAAACAAACCACCTCTACAGGTACACAACCCCGGGACCGCCCGTCGTAACCCGGTTCGCCGCCGACAAGCCCACAATCGTTGTGGGCGACTCGACGCCGCTAACCTGGAATGTCACTGGCCAGGTGAATTCCGTCACCCTCACGGGGTACGGAGTGCCAGCTGGGACATTCGTCCAACCAGTTGGAAGTTATGTGGTGAGTCACACACTGGGGGCAACCACGTACACAATCACCGCAATCGGATCCAGCGGGTTCGATGTAAAAACGACCACCGTGACCGTCACGCAAAAACCAGTAACACCCCCGGAGATCAAGGCAGACACCACGATTTTTGGAGGGAAGGTGACGTTGAAGGCCGCTCCCGGACAGATAGTGACGCTCTGGGGAAGCCTTTGCGGGAACGTTCCCGCTGACACCCCGTGGTTTCCTCTGCAGACGGCAGTCGCCGGTTGCAGCGTGAAGTTCGCTGATCTGCAGGGCAACACCACGCTCGGCAATCTGTACTACGTGTCTGCAGGGCAGATCAACGTGCAGGTCCCGAGCACTATCGCTTTGGGCGCTAACCAGATGACCGTGACTTACAACGGCCTCTCTAGCTCCCCGCTGTTTTTTCAGGTGGTATCTACGAACCCCGACTACGTAATGCAAACAGTCGGTTCGCAGAACTATCTGAAGGGGGTCCATGAGGATGGATCCTACACGACCGCTTCCAACCCGGCCAAGGGTGGTGAGCTAATCCTCATCTTCCTCTCCGGTCTGGGTAACGGTACCAAAATCACTATCGACGTCAACGGCGTTCCGGCAACAGTGTATTACGCCGGACCGCAGGGCGACTACGCCGGACTTGATCAGATCAACGTCCGGATCCCCAATGTCCAATATGCAACTGAATTCCGGATCGTAGCCACGGCCACGGACGGGACTCAGTCGGTTAACACCCTGTTGACCGAACCTGTTCTTTAGGAGACCAGTTCTCCGGGCGAGCTCGATGGATAGTCGCTCGCAAAACATCAAAATCAAGGCGCCGAAGGCCCCTCCAGAGAGAGGTAGCCATCGACGCCTTTTTCTGTTCCTATTTTATTTTTAATACAACCCCCTAAATCCGAACTTTATAAACTTCTATAATTTTGACAAACTTTATAAAGTTTGATAATATGGAAATTATGGATATTAAAAAGAAATTACAAATCATTAAACAGGCGACAAATTTAACCCAAACCAAACTAGCTCTTCGGCTTGGAGTTTCCTTTGTGACCTTTAACAGCTGGTGGACGGGCAAGTCTCTTCCCCGCCCCAAGGTACAAAACAGGATTGATGAGCTTTTTTTGGAAATGACAGGACAGAAAATAATCCCAACGAAACAGTTAACCGCCAAAAAACAAATTTTAAAGAAAAAATCAAAAGAACATAAAAATGTTATTTCTCTAATACTAAATAATCCCGATATTCGTGATACATTTTTATTGAAACTTACTTATAACAGTAATAAGATTGAGGGAAGCACTTTGACTGAACCAGATACAGCTTCTATTCTTTTTGACAATGTTTCTTTACCGAACAAAAGTTTAGCTGAACAACTGGAAGCGAAAAATCACCAGACTGCCCTGAATTATCTTTTTGAACATATTTCCAAAAATGGAAAACTGGATGAAAAATTAATCTTGAAACTCCACAGTATTTTAATGAACGGCATTCGTCCCGATGCGGGCATGTATCGCGACCACGCAGTCAGAATCTTGGGAGTTAGTTTACCTGTTGCTAATTATCTAAAAATCCCCGATTTAATCCCCAATATCATAAAAGAAATAAACAAAAAAACGGAAGATATAATCACCCTGGTTGCCTCAATCCACAGTCATTTTGAACAAATTCATCCATTTTCTGACGGAAACGGACGCATTGGCAGAATTTTAATGTGCGCTATGTTGCTTAAAGCTAACATGACTCCAGCCATTATTAAACAAGAAAATAAAAGGTTGTATTACACCTATCTCTACAAAGCCCAAACGAAAGAAGACCATAGTCTGCTGGAAAATTTCCTTTGCGATGCAGTCATGGATGGCTTTAAGATTTTAGAGCGAGACGAAAAATAAATTTTAATTCTTCAGCACGCTAAACAAACTCGTCGCGCCAGAGGTGGTAAACAAACCGAAGTTCGAGCCTGGCTGATCAAATAAATCCCAAATAATTCCATAAGTTGCTCCAGCTGAAGAAATATTTTGCGCAACTTGTTTCAGATAATTTTGAGCATTGGTTAGTCCGACTTGGTCGGCACTGTAACCGAATTCCCCGACAATAATATTGTTATTCCCGGTTATGCTTTTTATAGTTTGAATGTCTGTCGTCAAAGTAGTCGCCGGATTGGAATTATTTATACTTTCATATGCTGAATATGAAACATAATCCAAATTCAAGCCAGGCAGAACATCATACATCATACTTTTAAATCCATTAGCGTGAAGAGNNGACAATACTCATATCACCAGCAGAAGAAACGGTGACTCCGGTCAATCCTTGAGTAGCAGCTGTAATTCCTGCATTTTTAATCCCAGCAGTTCTGGCAGCCAGCCAATCTTTCATTCCGATGATTGAATCATTCACACTAGTATTGCCATTGTAGGTAGTTTTGTAATTTGCGTCACAATTAGTTCTGAATGATACATCGGTGGCATAGCTGTAGCCTTGTCCACAATATAAATCGTTGTCCCCTTCCCAGTTATCAATGATAAATTTCTTGCCAGTATTTTTATATGTCTGGTACAAATACATCGCCAAGTCATAATACTCTTGCGTGACTGTAGCAGTGTTTGCCGTAGTAAAGAAAGACGGGTTCATATATTTTTTTGTCGTGCAATCGGAAAACGTCGTGCTGTCGTATGTAGTCAAAATAAATGTGTTGATGGAAGCATTCGCCAGCGCTTGGGGAAAGCCGTTTAATAAAATTAATTTATTTAGAGGTACCCCGGAATCGCAAGTTGTGGACGCACCATAATCGAAAGATGAGCGAGGAGAAAGAGTCAGACGCATTATTTTAAAACCTTTACTTGCGGCAAAATTAACCCCACCCAAGACTGAGCCAGATGGGTCAGAAAATAATCCCCAGTGATAAACTCCGACATTTGAAGAGTAGGTTGATGCCAGTGTATCCGTACTGGTAGGCAGTGTAACACGAGGAGCGACAACCACCGGAACAGGTGGTGTAACAGGCGGAGTAATAGGCGGAATATCAGGTGTCACGGGAACTATGGGAGGAACACCGCCACCACAAGTGCCCATAATTCCACAAGGAACAGACTCAATCGGTGTTGTGTTTGGGTCAAAAACTTTACGGGAAGCTGTGCCTTGGACACTAACTATTACAGACTTTATGCTGTCCGGTGTGCCGGTTGCGTTGTGCACTCTGTACGCAATTGTATATGTCACTCCGGCTTGGCATGGCTGAATCATTTGGGATGTAGACCCGCTCGCAGTATTTGCTACCCAAGGCTTTGTTGTGTCCGCAGAAGTGAAACCGCCAACGCATGAGTCTGGCCTATCAGCTCTATAGTATGAATCGTAGCTTGTTCCGCCTACGGAACTCCAAGCATAATTTACTGTGTCCCCAACTTTAACTGAGACAGACGGAGATCCATTGGCGGAAAGAGTATCCGCTGTCGGTGAAGAATTTGAAGATGAATTTGTATTAGTTTGATGATCCCAATCATAGAAGGCGGCGATGAAAGCGCCGAACATATTTTGATAAAAAGTATTTCCGCTTGGTGTTCCAGGGAAATATGAACCGGTGTTGAAACGGGCCTGTGCCTGCATATTTAAGTCATAAGCGCTGAGCGCAGTGATGGAATAATTTGTTGGAATGTAGAAGTAGTCCGCCGGTGTGCCGAGTGGAGCATTGTCCAATGTAATTTTCCAAGCATTGCCGATTTTAGTAAATGTGTAAGCAAAGTTATTTGTCTTGGTACTGCTTGCCACTGTGCTACCGCTACAATCTTTAACGGTAAAAGAAAATGGCCGAGAAACGGATATAATATTTGTTC
>PMJF01000059.1 GCA_003157295.1 Candidatus Moraniibacteriota bacterium
ACCGGACACGACCAGGATATTTTTCAACT
The DNA here is from genome assembly GCA_003157295.1 of Candidatus Moraniibacteriota bacterium. Taxonomy (GTDB): domain Bacteria; phylum Patescibacteriota; class Minisyncoccia; order Moranbacterales; family UBA11712; genus Fen-1326. Next base: position 30 of record PMJF01000059.1, read on the forward strand.
TCGCGAATTTTTCGGAAAGCTTCAAAAAAGCAGCAAACTGCGGGAAAAATTCATGAGCCAGTCACCCGGCTATCTTCTCTATTATATCGTCGAGATGCTTCTCGAGTCCTGTTTTCCTAAAATTGATCATATCAACAAAAATCTCGACCGCATAGAAGAAGAAATTTTCAAAGGCAATNNGAAACCCCAAAAGTCTGTCCTCGAGTCTCTGGCGAAAGATCATTTTCCGACATTAGAGCCGGAACTTCAGCCTTATTATCAGGATCTCATTGGTACCAACATTCGCGTCTGGAGCGCGCTCGAAAACGCCAAGGAGACAATTGAATCGCTTGAAGAAACCAATGACGCGCTGCTTTCCGACAAACTGAACACGACCATGAAGATTCTCACAGTTTTTTCGGCTGTTATGCTTCCGATGAGCGTGATTTCAAGCATTCTTTCAATGAGCATGAATATTCCACTTTCTCATAACCCGCACGCTTTTGAAATTTATGTCTCGGGCATGCTCGTGATTTCAATTGTCACGATCATTATTTTCAAAGTGAAGAAGTGGATTTGACACATGTAGCTGTTGCTCTTAGCATAGAAATACATTAAAAAAATAAAGGCCAAGACGAAGAAGCGTGCGCTTCGTTTATNNTATTTACGAATAGGATGGGAAGTTTTTTGTTTTATTTTGTTTACAAAATAAAACAACCCGCCGATGAGGAGGGTTCGTCAATAAAACTCTAACGCATTTAAAAAAAATCATGAAAAACATACTCGAAATCATAGGAAATACGCCCATCGTTCGGATCAATCATCTTAATCCCAACAAAAACGTGAATATTTTCGCCAAACTCGAGGGAAACAATCCCGGCGGGAGTATCAAAGACCGAATTGCCCTCAAAATGATAGAAGAGGCCGAGAAACTGGGAAAGCTGACGAAGGCTAAAATAATTATCGAAGCCACTTCGGGAAATACGGGAATCGCCATCGCCATGATCTCCGCAGTGAAGGGCTATGCCGTGGAAATCGTGATGAGCGAAGCCGTTTCGATCGAAAGGAGAAAGATGATCGCCGCTTTTGGAGCAAAGATCACTTTGACGGATGGAAAACTGGGAACCGACGGCGCCATCAAAAAAGTTCGCGAACTTGTGGCGGAATTTCCGGAAAAATATTATTGCCCGGACCAATTTTCTAATAATAATAATATTCTGGCCCATTTCGAAACCACCGCCGCCGAAATTTGGGATCAGATGGATGGAAAAATCGACTATTTTATCGCCGCCATCGGAACGTCTGGCACTTTGATGGGCGTTTCGCAATATCTCAAGAAAAAAAATCCGAACATAAAAGTCGTCAGCGCCGAACCGGTAAAAGGACATTACATTCAGGGTCTCAAAAATATGGAAGAAGCCATCATCCCTGCGATCTATGACCGAGAGCACCTTGATGACATCATTATGGTCGAAACGGAAGCGGCCTATGATCTGGCCCGCCAAGTCGCAAAAAAAGAAGGAATTTTCTGCGGAATGTCCTCCGGCGCAGCGATGTTCGCCTCTCTTGAAGTTGCGAAAAAAGCGAAATCTGGCAACATCGTCACTATTTTCCCCGATCGGGGAGAGAAATACCTTAGCACTTCCCTTTTTGGGTAAATAAGTTACTATAAAGACATGCTCAAACTCTATAATACACTCACAAAATCCAAAGAGCGCTTCATGCCCCTTCACAAGGGAAAAGTTTCAATATACACCTGCGGGCCGACGGTTTATGATTTCGCGCATATTGGAAATTTGCGAGCTTATACCGCGTCGGACGTTCTGCGAAGATATTTGGAATATTTGGGCTACGAAGTGCGACAGATAAAAAATATCACCGATGTTGGTCATTTGACTGCGGACGATATCGCTCAGGCCGATACTGGCGAGGACAAGATGCTGAAAGCTTCAAAGCGTGAAAAGAAAACTCCCGAAGAAATTGCGAAATTCTATGAAGAAGCTTTTCGCAGTGACGAAAAAGAAATGAACATTTTACCCGCGCATTATTTCCCCCGCGCGACAGCCCACATTCCACAGATGATCAAAATGATCGAAGCGTTGATCGAAAAAGGCCACGCCTATGAAAAAAACGGGAATGTTTTCTATGATGTCACAAGTTTCAAAGATTACGGCAAGCTTTCCGGCAATACTTTGGATAACCTAAAAGTCGGCGCGCGGCTCGAAGAACACCCCGACAAAAAGCATCCCTGGGATTTCGCGCTTTGGCTCAAAGCTCCGGAAAATCATTTATTAAAATATAAATCTCCTTGGTCCGTCGGTTATCCCGGCTGGCATATTGAATGCTCCGCGATGAGCATTGAATATTTGGGCGACACGCTTGATATTCATACTGGAGGCGAAGACCACATTTTTCCTCATCACGAAGCGGAAATTGCCCAATCCGAAGGCGCCACCGGCAAAAAATTCTCCAACTTTTGGCTGCACAACCGCTTCCTTCTGGTCGAAGGCGAGAAAATGTCAAAATCCAAGGGGAACTTCTATATTTTGAAAGATATCAAAGAAAAGGGCTTCGAGCCAATGCATCTGCGCTTATTTTATCTTTCCTCACACTACCGTAAACAGTCCGATTTTTCTTGGAAAACCCTTGAACAAGCCAGAGCCAATTATGAAAGAATCGCAGAATGGATTTTAAAATTGAAAGATATCTCTAAGTCAATAGGTGTAATTCCCGCAGCATCAGAAGCTATAAAACAATTTGAATCAGCGATGAACGATGATCTCAATACTCCTCTTGCTCTCTCTTTTTTATACGAACTGATCACTGAGACGAATAAAAAAATTACAGAAAATAAGTTGCCCGCCAAAGAAGCCGGAGAAATTCTTGCCGCTTTTGGAAAAATGAACAAGGTTTTCGGGTTGAAGTTTTCCGAAAGTGTAACCATAACTGCCGACGCAATAATGACATCAGATGATGACATAAAGGCTAAACTTATTGCCGATAAAAGACTAGAGGCCCGAAGAAGTAAAGATTTTCAAAAATCCGATGAATTGCGAAAAGAAATTGAAAAAATGGGATATCTAATTGAAGATTTGGAGGATAATTATAGGCTGAAGAAAAAATCATAATTCTTAAATCTTAATTCGTAATTCAAAATAATATGGGATTCTTCGACTTTTTGAAAAAAACAGGAGTAGTCAAAGCCGGCGGACAAACTTGGAAAGGAGATGCCAAAGTGCGCCCGCTCGACGATCCGGACCAGCAGCAGAAAATGGCCGACCTCGACCGTGAAGTTGACAACGCGACCGACAACACCCCAAGCGACAATTCTTCGGATTGGTAGGAATAGCAAATTTGATTGACATGAATAACTTGATCTTGTCAAGATGACTTTTATTGTCTTCCTGCTATAATAACGTATCTATGCCCGACTCGAAAAAATCCACAAAATTCAATCTCGGCGAGGCGCGGATTCCGCCCCAGAACATCGAAGCGGAGATGTCAGTTTTGGGCTCCTTGATGCTCGACAAAGACGCGATAATAAAGATCGCCGATCTGGTGCGCCCTGATGATTTTTATAAAGACTCCCATAAACTTATCTATGAAGCCATGATCGGTCTTTATGAAGACCGCGAGCCGATTGATGTTCTTTCCCTATCGAACAAACTGGAAGAAAAGAAACAACTGGAGACCATCGGGGGCGCCAGTTATCTCACCGAACTGGTTAACAGCGTTCCATCGGCGTCCAATGTGGTTCATTACGCCAAAGTCGTCCAGAAAAAAGCATTGCTCAGAAAACTCATCGGCGCCGCCGGAGAAATTCTGGAACTGGGATACCAAGAAGCTGAAGACGTGGAAAAAGTTCTGGACGAAGCCGAACAGAAACTTTTCCGGGTTTCCCAAAAATACGTCAAAGCCGATTTTGTCCCGATCAAAACCTATCTGGAATCGGCCTTCAACCGCATTGACGAGCTTCACAAGGGCGATCGGGATATGCGGGGCGTGCCGACCGGTTTCGCTGACCTTGACGGTATTCTTGCCGGTCTTCAAAAATCCGATCTGGTTATTCTCGCCGCCCGTCCTTCGATCGGAAAAACGGCATTGGCTCTCGATATCGCCCGCAGCGTGGCTACCAAAGCCAAAATTCCGGTGGGTATATTTTCGCTTGAAATGTCCTCTGATCAGCTTATCGACCGTATGCTCGCCGCCGAGGGAAAGGTGGATGCCTGGCGAATTCGTACCGGCCGCCTCCGCAGCGACGGCGGTGAGGACGACTTCCAAAAAATTGGCGAAGCGATGGGTGTTCTCTCCGAGGCTCCGATCTTCATCGATGACAGCGCCCGCGCGAATGTGATGGAAATGCGCACTATGGCGCGCCGCTTGCAGGCCGAACACAATTTAGGCTTGATTATAATTGATTATTTGCAGCTGATGGAAGGCCGTTCGAACGACAATCGCGTCCAGGAAGTTTCCGAAATTTCCCGATCCCTAAAGGGCTTGGCTCGCGAACTCAATATTCCTGTCCTCGCTCTCTCTCAACTCAACCGTGCAGTGGAAAGCCGCAGTCCCCAAGTCCCGAAACTTTCCGATCTTCGCGAATCCGGTTCGATCGAACAAGACGCCGACGTCGTGATGTTCCTTTATCGCGAGGACCGCGAAAAGCCAGAAACGCCCAACAAAAATGTCATTCAAGTCATCGTTTCCAAGCATAGAAACGGGCCGCTCGGAACTGCCAGCCTCTATTTTAACGACAATATCACAAGCTTTTCCTCACTCGAGAAAAAACATAGCGGAGTATAATTTATAGTTGTCTTTGCAAACCTGGCAACGACATTACCATCTTGTTTCCCAAATCTTTCCAAAAACTTATTGATCATTTCTCCTCCCTCCCCTCCGTCGGACCCAAAATGGCCGAACGGCTGGTTTTGTATCTGTGGAAATATGACCAAGAGAAGCTGGATGATTTTTCCGAAACTTTAAAAGAGCTGAAATCAAGGATCAGTTTTTGCAAAGAGTGTTTCAATATCTCCGAAAATGGATTATGTTCGATCTGCCGTGACTTGAAACGCGATCGAAGTTTGATCTGCGTCGTGGAAGAACCGCTGGATGTCATCGCTATTGAAAAAACGAGACAAATGCGGGGTTTGTATCATGTCCTAGGAGGAACCATCAACGCCCCGGCCGATAAAAACAATGCTTTAAAGATAAACGAGTTGATTAGCCGGCTAAAGAAAAATCCAGTGAAGGAAGTGATAATCGCTTCGAACCCGACGACCGAGGGCGAGGCAACCGCACTTTATCTGGCGAGATTAATAAGACCTTTGAACATAAAAATAACCCGCCTGGCGCGGGGACTCCCAACAGGAGGAGATATCGAATACGCCGATGAGGCAACCTTAACCGGATCAATAGAGGGAAGGAAAGAAATATAAAAAAAACGAGCTTTTTACTAGCTCGTTTTTGTTTATTTACACTTTCACAATTTCCACTTCCGTCACCATCTGCCTGTGTCCGAATTTCACCTTATATCTTTTCTTGGCTTTGTGCTTCACGCCCGTAACTTTTTTATCCTTTCCCTGCTTCAAGATCTTTCCTTCCACTTTCGCCCCGGCTACGTGTGGGGTTCCAACCTTAACATCTTTTTCGTTACCCTGAAAAAGCACTTCCGAAAATTCAATTTTATCACCGACTTCTCCTTCCAACTTTTCGATCTTGATCTTATCCCCTTTTTTGACCAAATACTGTTTTCCGCCGGTCTTGATTACTGCTAGCATACACGATCTTTTTGAAAAATTACTTATACAGACTAATGGATTCTTTGCCCAATGTCAAGAATTTGTGATCGCTGTTTAGTGCAAAGTCGCCTTGATCCCCATTTCTTGCCCGTCTCTCGCCACTGTGAGGTCTATTTCATCCCCTGGTTTATATTTTGAGACAATAAAAGCCAAATTCTGCCCTGGGTTTACTTCTTCGCCGTTTACGCTCAAAATGACGTCCGAGAGCTTGAGTCCCGCCTTGTCAGCCGCACTTCCGGAAATTACCGCGAGGCCCTGTTGAAGGCTGGGTGAATAAACAAGCGCTCCGTGATCGTATTTATTCCCATTGATATTCGCGTTCTCTTTATCCAGGCTCAGGTAATATACCCCGAGGCTTCCTCTTTTCACTGCCCCGCCCGCCAAATATTCGTCAATGAGATGTTCGATATGGTTCACCGGAATAACGAAATATTGCCGAGTCTGATCCGTCTTTTGAGATCCCAAAATGCCGACTACGTCTCCGTTATAATCCGCCACTGTCGCGCCGTCCATATTTTCATCACCGAGATTATTAAACGTCATATCGGTGAAAAAAACTCCCTGCAGTTTTTCGGATGTTGCCACAGGACCTGAAAGTGAATAGCTTTCTTCCAGCTGGCTGATCAATCCCGACTTATAAATAATGCTGGCATTGCTCTCGCCCCTTCCGATGGCAATGATCTTTGCCCCTGTTTTTATGTCTTCGGGCGCTATAAAGGAAGCGGTGGAAAGATTTTCCGCTCCGTCGATCTTGATGAAAGCCAAATTCGTGAAAGAATCGGTAAAGACCAGTCGTCCCTCAAAAACCGTTCCGTCTGATGTTATGATCTTATATTTGGCCGAATCGGTCAAAATAGCTTCTTGGTAGGTGATTATCAATCCGTCGGCGGTTGCGACAAGTCCGCTTCCAAATTTAGTCTCGGGGTTTTGATTGCTTTTTTTTGACGCAGTGGTCCCGCTCGCGCTCTTTTGCGAGATGATCTCCACAACGCTTGACGCTGACTTATTCGAATAACGGGAAACATTTTGCTCTTCGCTAACCGTAACCTGTTCGGTTTTATTGACCACCACCACATTTTCAGTTGCTTGCTCGAGAAACTTGTATTTACTAAGCCACTTCGCCGTCGAGAGACGAGGAATGAGATAATGGTTGATGATCACGAGACTTACTCCTGAAAGCAGAAAGACCAGTAAAACAAAAAAAATGAACCTGATTATTCGCAGGCCCTTGCGAGACTTATGCTTTTTTTCGTCCACGTTGTTATCTTCCATTTTCTATATTACGGGATACCATTTAGTGCTTAAAAGCAGGATCGAAGCTGTTCCCGCTAAAAAAACGAGATTAAAAACTATCTTTCTGACCGTTAAACTCCCAATAAAGTAATTGCGGATAATATCCCAGCTGGCGTAATAGATTATGAGAGTAATAACTCCCGTTGTCAAGTACCCAAAGGGCCAAAAATTCTGGATCCAGATGGCTACCGCTACAAGATAAGCCAGATATACGGAATAAAGTATTCGCTGAGAGCGGTTTATTTCAAGCTTATTTATCATAATTGACATATAAGAAACCAAAAAAGTAATCACGGCGAAAGCGGCCATAATGTACCAAACAGATACTTCAATATTGAGATACCAGCCATAAACCGATGTGTACCAGCAAAAAAGCGCGACCAGCGCGGCCAGATTTACCATCGCCTTAGCTGTCTGATCCTTATCATACTTTCTCAGCCGATAACCGGCCAGGACTGCCAGATAAAAGACGCCGCTGACGAGGACGATAAAAGCTTTGGCTTGAGCCGGCGAATCGATAAGCGGGAGAAGAAGGAGCGCTCCCAATATCAATAAGATCAATAAAAAGAAGAAGCGAAAATTCTTGGCAATGAGCCTCACTCCGATTAATAGAACGACCGCAAATATCCCCTCAATCCAAAAAGCCCGGCCCGGATAATCGAAAACCAGCCAAAGCGCCGCCAGATTCAACAAACTTAAAAAAAAGACGCCGAACTCCCAGATCATATTTACTGATTAATGAATTATAATCTTATCCCCTTTCGCGTCCACTTTTATCTTATCTCCATCTTTTATTTTTCCTTCCACGATTCTAAGAGCCAGTTCGTCCAAAACCATATTTTGGATAGCCCGCTTCAATGGACGGGCTCCATAGATCGGATCAAAACCGGACCGGGCCAACAGATCTTCCGCTTCCGGACTGACCTTCAATTTTATATTTTTCTCTGCCAGACGATGCCTCACCATATCCAGTTGCATATCGACTATTTTTTTGATCTCGCTCGCCCCAAGCGGATGAAAAATTATGATTTCATCCAGACGATTCAAAAATTCCGGCTTGAATTTTTCCCGCAGAGA
>PMJF01000069.1:0-9449 GCA_003157295.1 Candidatus Moraniibacteriota bacterium
AATGAGCGAGCTCAAATTCCAGGCAAAACCGGCCAAGACCGAGCCAAAAATAAAGATGGCAAATCCCCAAAGGTATACTTTTTTTCTTCCGATCGTATCGCCCAGTTTTCCCCAGATTGGAACAAAGATCGCGTTGGCCAGGATATAGGCCGTNNATAGTCGGAAATTATTTTGGGCAAAGCCAAGTTGACGATCGTCTGGTCCAGCCGCCCCAAAAAGGTGCCGACAATGACGGTAATGAGTATCATCCAGCGATACCGGCCGATCGTTGATTTTTGTCCGTTATTGTCAGCCATCGCGCATTTATACTACTTATAGATCCACATTTTGGCCGACATTCCGTTTTTGAGCTCTGGATCCTGGGAAAGATTGAAGCGCGCCTTCACATTGAACTCGTTTTCCTGTCTCTGGTCGGAAATATTGAAAACGACGTCCGATGCCCGGGAAGTCGGGCTCACTTCATCAATGATGCCTTCATATTGTTTTGTCCCGAACGCATCCACTTCAAAAACAACTCTTTGTCCGACTTTCACGTCCTTGAGTCCCTTGTCTTCCGCCAGCCGGCCAACGATTCGCAAGTCTCCAGGCTTGATCATCGTCACAACTTCTTCTCCCGGACCAAAATATTTTCCGATCGAATCCTGCCGGCTGATCACCAAGCCCGCATCTTTCGATTTCACCAATTCATTTCCGACTCTTGCTACGACATCATTCGCAGAAATCTGATCTCCTTCTTTGACGAATAATTCTTCCAAAATTCCACCCGTCTTTGCCGAGAGCATAATCTGAGGAGCATCAACTTCGGACTTATCGACATAAACCCGCTTTGATATGGCATCAAGATAGACCAAGCCGATGAAACTTGCTGCGACAGCAAAGACAACCAGCGCAAAGATCATTATCCGGCGGGTCTTTTTTTCGCCTTTGGTGGTGCTGTGGCTGTCCGCAATTTGATTGTTTTTTTCCTGTTCCATATAGTTAGAATTTTAATATCTTATCCCCTTCCGCGAGACCCGAAAGAACTTCGACTGTGCCATCAGAACCATATGCTCCAACTTGTACGTCTTTCCTTTCAGGAAAACCACCCGACATCACCATCACATACTTTTTTCCCGCGTCTGAAAAAACCGAACTTTGCGGAACAACCATCGCTCCCGCCTGATCGGATATCTTTATATTTGCCATTCCAGTCATCCCCGATTTGAGATTGGATTCCTGTCCAGCAAGATCAAACACAACTTTGTAGGAAGAAACTCCGTTTTGAACGGTTTCTGCGGGATAGATATTCTTTATTTTGGAATCCAGGGTTATTTTATTTCCATCCGCCGAACTCAAAACAATTTCCGCCGAACCCCCGACCGCAATTTTTTTCACATCCAATTCGGAAACATAGGCGTCCGCCTCAAGATTATCTCCAGAAGCGATTTTCATCACCGGGCCGGCCTGAGAGACCACTTCTCCGATTTCGATGGATTTGTCCGTGATCACCCCATCCATCGGAGCCGTCAGGCGCGTTTTCGCCAATTGCAAATTGGCGGCAATCACCGCTTGATTGGCCGCCTCGAGAAGCGCCTCTTTGGAGTCAGCGCTGGAGCCGGCCTGATCTTTGGTTTCTTTCTGTGCCTTCACATCATATTTTTTTGCGTTTGCATTTTTGAGACTCTTGAGCTTGGCTCCTTGGATATCAATGTTTTCTTGAGCTCCCTCGAGATCGGCTTGAGCCGCGCGGCGCGCCGCTTCCGCTTCCCGCAAAGAAACGACATAATCGCTGTTCACTTCTTCCGCCAGCAATTGGCCTTTTTTCACCTGATCACCGACAGAAACATAGATATTTTTTATTTTTCCGCTGTTTTCAAAAGCCAGATCTGCGTTCGTCGCCGGCTGCAAAGTGATGTCCGCCGAAATTTCACTTTTGATTGCGCCCTTTTGCACTTCAAAAATCTGGGTTTCGGAGAAAGCCGGGATCCGCGTGAAATGGAAGGCCGCCCAGACTGAAACCCCAATCAAGGCTATCACTGCCACGATCGTGAGTGCTTGCCGGTTTGATTTTGCAAAATTTTTCATAATATATTACCTGAAACAATGATTATCTCGATTGATCGTTCTCTTTTGCCAGCTTTTCCAAAATCGCAAGCAGAGATTTTTTTTCCGCCTGGGTCAGCTTGTCAATCCTCTTTTTGGCTTTTTCCATTCGTTTTTTCAAAAAATTCGCAAGCGCCCGTTTTCCTTTCGGGGTCAGAGAAATGGCCGTGGTTCGCCTGTCTTCCTTGTCTTCCGATCTTTTCACCAGTTTCGCTTTCACCAGATCATCCGCAAGAGACGTAGCCGAAGGCGGCGCAATGAAAAGATGGCTCGCCAGATCCTTCATCAGCACTTCTTTTCCTTCCTGGATATACCAGAGCGCCTCAATCTGAAGTATAGAAAGACCATCCGCCCGCCCGCTGCTCGCAAGACAATGTTTTTTGATCGCGCGCCCCATATTGAACATCAGGGAGATGATTTTTTCGGCAGTCGATCTTTTTTTCATAATTTTCCTTTTATTAGCTAACTATTAGCTATTCTAATTGTTATAAACATAGCATCGTCAATATTTTTTGTCAAGGTTTTCGGAACCCTCTAGGACGCTTTTTCTAGTGAATCAAAAAAGTCGAACTTATCCACAATTTTGCCCCAAATATGGCCGGTTGCGCGGTTTTGAAAGGAATTGTATAATATGAATGTAATACAAAAAGAAATATAAAAAGCGGTCTTTTGGGATAGGGGGATTTTTATTGGATTGATATGCCAAGCGACTGCTAAAAAATAAATGCCAAAAAAGAAAACCAGCGACAAGGACAGGGGTCAAGAGCTCCAAAAAATAACTGCAATTCGTGAAATGATCGCCACCGCTGAGCGGACCATTCAATCCGCCCGCGCTATGCTAACGCAAATTGAAGGCCCTTCCGCAAGAACATCCCGCCGGCTGGCGGCTAGCAACGGATCGGAAGAAGAGGGCGAAGTTGTGGAAGGAGTTTTTGACGGACAAGTCATGATGGGAACCGACGGGAAACAATATCCTGTTCCGGCTAACTACGCATCAAAATCAAAGTTAGTCGAGGGGGATATGATGAAACTTACCATTACCCCGGACGGTTCTTTTGTTTATAAGCAGATCGGCCCCGCCGAAAGAAAGAGAGTCATTGGAATCGTGAGCCAGGACGATCTGGGCAACTATGTTGTCATCGCCGACGGCAGAGCCTACCGCGTACTTCTGGCGTCTGTCACCTATTTCAAAGCCGAACCGGGAGATGAAGTGACTCTGGTCGCTCCCAAGGACAGCGAATCGATTTGGGGGGCTATCGAAAATCTTGTCAAAAAAGGAACCATCGGTGGATTCGGAATGGAATCAAGCTTCGGTGAAGAAGATCAAGAAAAAGATTCTTATCGAAAATTTGAAGACGAAGACTCGCCGATCGGAGCGGGAAAATTCGGCCGGGACGGAAAACTGGGAAACGATCTCATTGATGAATGGACGCCGGAACTCGAAAAATTGAGAGAGGAAGCCAGCAAGCCAGTAGTATAGCAAAGGGAACTTTGGAAAAAGAAAAAAATATCAAGCTCTTCTAATTTAAAATAAAAAAAACTATGGCAAAAACAAAAACCGATCAGTTGCAAAAGCTGACCTCTCGAGATATTATTTTTGGCGCCATTAACGGGCTTATTTTTGGCGCGCTGCTTCCGATCGTTCTTAAGAACATGAATATCCAGATGTCGGCCAGTAAAGGGGTTGTTATCGCTATTGCGTTTACCGTACTGGCGGCCGTCGGAGTTTATATCGGATACCTGCTCTCGAGATACATTCGTATATTTTTTCAGATCACCAAATTCGGAGCCGTTGGCGCGGCCAATTTCGCCGTCGACATTGGAATTCTGAACCTTTTGATCTTTCTATCAGGAACAGCTGTCGGAGTCGCCTATATCGCGTTTAAAGTTATTTCTTTCACCTTTGCCGTCACAAACAGCTACATCTGGAACAAAATTTGGACATTCAAAAAAGTTGACAGCAAGGATACCAGCAAGGAATTTATGCAATTTATCATGGTTAGTGTGATTGGGCTCATTCTAAATGCCGTCGTAGCAGGCTTTCTCGTAATTGTTGTCGGACCGATGGGTGAAATCAAAGTAAAAACCTGGGCTAGCGTTTCCGCCGCCATCGCCTCAATTTGCGTTATGGCTTGGAATTTCGTGGGATACAAGTTTTGGGTGTTCAAGAAATAACCAGTATTGCCATTCCCGCGAAAGCGGGAATCCAGAAAAATACAATTCTACTCTCGCTAGAATAAGCGCCAAACGCTTTTTTTATTTTGTTTTGATTTTTTATTCCAGACACTATAGTATATTCATATGAGCACCACTCTCTATCGTAAATACCGACCGTCTGATTTTTCCCAAGTAATCGGACAAAAACATGTCGTTCAAACCCTTCAAAACTCCATCAAATCCGGCCGGATCGGCCAGGCTTATCTTTTTGCCGGCCCGCGAGGAACGGGGAAAACCTCGATTGCGAGAATATTTGCCAAAACTATCAATTGCACTAGCCTAAAAAATGGAGAGCCTTGCCTCAAATGCGATTCCTGTAAAACTATCCTTGACGGCCGATCTCTCGATATCATAGAAATTGACGCCGCTTCCCATACCGGCGTGGACAATATCCGCGAACTGCGGGAAACCGTGAAGCTTCCGCCCAGTTCTCTCAAGTATAAGGTCTATATCATCGACGAAGTTCATATGCTTTCCGGAGGCGCTTTCAACGCTCTTCTCAAAACTCTTGAAGAGCCGCCGGTCCATGTTGTTTTCATCCTGGCGACGACCGAAGTCCATAAAATTCCGGAGACGATTCTCTCCCGAGTGCAAAGATTCGATTTCACCCGCCTGACGGTCGAGGAGATCATAGAAAGGCTCAAACAGATCGCGAAACTCGAAAAAGTGAGCGTTGAACCGGAAGCTCTCGAGATAATCGCCGCTTCTTCCGAAGGCGGAATGCGAAACGCCGAAAGCCTCTTGGGCCAAGTGATCGCGCTTGAAGATAAAAAGATTACAGCCAAGGAAGTTGAATTCATTTTGGGAACAGTCTCGGAAAAAGAAATAGCCGATTTCGTCGGCCAATTGGTGGGGCATGATTTCCCGGCGGTCTTTTTGAGAATCGCCGATCTGAGGGAATCCGGCATTGATTTCAAAAATTTCGGCAAATCGCTGCTCAATTATCTCCGGCAGATGTTGGTTCTCAAAATAAATCCGGATCTTGGAAAAAAACTTTCCTATGAGCTGACCAAGGAAAGGCTGGGACAAATCCAAAAACAAATTTCCGAGATCGAAACCGATGAAATACTGGAAGCGATCAATGTTCTTCAAGAAAATACCGAGCGTTTCAGGAACAGCCAGATTCCCCAGCTGTTTCTTGAAGCAAGCGTCGCCAGCCTCGCCATAAATTCAGATGCGCCTAAACAAGCTAAGATGATTTCCAGCGCCTCCCCCGCTCCGCCAATCGCCGCTCAAAATGATCTCAAAGAAAAAAAAACAGCCGAGATCAAACCGGCTGTGGAAAATAAACCCATGAAACTCGAAGCGGAATCAAAAAAAGGATCCGCAAAACCGATCCTAAAAGAAGCTTCGAGTGGCGACCTTGAGCTCGTTCTCGCCCGATGGCTGGATGTCATGGATTCCCTCAAGAGTTATAACCATTCCCTCTCCTCCGTCCTCAAAATGGCCAGCCCTTCTTTGATCGAAGAAAATACTCTCATCATCAAAACTAAGTACGATTTCTATAAGGACAAGATCACCGAAACCACAAACCGATTGACAATCGAAGAGGCCATTGATAAGATAACAGGCGTTAATTTGAAAATAAAAGCGCTCACCGAAAAGGAATTCAAAGCCGAATATCCTAATTTCAAAGAGAAAAAAAGCCTCCTACAGGAAGCCGTGGATATATTCGGTGGAAAAATTGTGAAAGATTGAACACTGGGGCGTCGCCAAGTGGTAAGGCNNATTCGTGGGTTCGAATCCTACCGCCCCAGCAAAAGCTTTATAAAAAGCTTTTTTTGTTTATAAGTCCTGGCCAAGCAAAACATTTTATTTATTGACAAAAGATCTATTTTCGCTAGACTAACATGAAAGTTTTGTTCCTAACATCGGATAAACGCGCAATGACGCAAAAATAACCTTTTCGACCACAAGAAAGGAGATTCACCATGACCGTGATCGTTTCGCCGCAGTACGCTTATCTTGTTTTCGCCGCCATTTTCGGGTTCATCTGGTTGGTTTTTTATGTGCGGTGCCCGGAAACACGCAAAACTCAGCTCATCATCAGTTTGCTGGCTATGCTTTTGGGGCCAATAATCGAGATTCTCTATTTCAGGGATTATTGGTATCCGCTGGGTGTATACCCCATTGGAAAATGGCCGTATCGACTGCTCGTGGAGGATCTGCTTTTTTCCTTCTCCTTTACCGGCATGGTGGGGATGCTGTCCCGCGTTTTCGGAAAAGAGGCTTTCGTCCTGGAGCTGAGAGGAAAGAAAAGATATCTCCTTTGGCTGGGCGCTCTGTCGATAATAATTTCGCTCCCGCTCATTTGGCTGGGGCTGAACTCGATTTGGGCCACGTCTTTAGGATTCCTCGCGGTTGCGGTCAAAGCAGCTGGGAGAAAAGAGGAGGCCATTATATACTCTGTCTTGTGCGGCTTTCTCACAGCAGCGGGAATGATGTTGGTCTTCGAAGCTGGATATCACATCGTCACTAACAGCCAGGCCTTGCTCGAGTCGATGTGGCTTCTTTATGGCAAGCCATATTGGGGAGCCAGGCTCCTGGACACTCCCCTTGACTGGTTGGCATGGGGTCTCTGCTTTGGGACCATGGCGGGCGCAGTTCGCCATCGTCTCTTCACCTGATGCGGACCGGGGGCTCTTCAAGAAATTTAAAGATCCCCCGGTCCTATTTTTTATAAAAAATTCAAAAGATAAGTTCTAATATCGTCCCGCGATCGCATCCAAATAATCAAAACGCCTCATATGTTTTTTTATTTTAAATATTGCGTCGACACTCCCCCATTGCCAAAAGACCCGTTGGAAGGTAAGGTAACTCTATGATTACTGATGAAGTAAAAATTGTTGTGCGGGCTGGAAAAGGCGGAGACGGCGTTGTCGCTTTTGATAAGATCAAGATGAGCCTCGGGCCGACAGGCGGCAAAGGCGGAGAGGGTGGAAATATTTATTTTGAAAGCGTCAGAGATCTGACCGCCCTCAATAAATATAAGCAAAGAAAAGAATATTACGCCGGGCCGGGCCGGAACGGCAAAGCAGACCGCTCGACCGGGCATAACGGCCGGGATCTGTCTTTGACTCTTCCCATTGGATCCGTTATCAAAAACCTGAAATCTGGGACGGAATTTGAGCTCACTTCGCCCGGAGAGAAAATATTGGTGGCCAAGGGCGGCTTGGGCGGACGAGGAAATTTTTTCTTTCGCTCGGCGAAAAACACCAGCCCGGAAGAATATGAAGAAGGAGAACCGGGAGAGGAATTTGAATTTTTCATCGAACTCCGACTCATTGCCGACATCGGCTTCGTCGGTCTTCCCAATGCCGGAAAATCGAGTCTCTTGAACGAGATCACCAATGCCAACGTGAAAGTGGCCAATTACGCTTTTACGACGCTGGAACCGAATCTTGGAGTTTTGAATGATCTTGTCATCGCCGACATTCCGGGACTGATCGAAGGCGCTTCGAAGGGAAAAGGGCTCGGTATTAAATTTCTCAAACACATCCAAAGAACAAAGATCTTAGTGCACTGCATTTCCCTTGAATCCGACGATCTGATGCGGGATTATAAAACCGTACGCAAAGAACTGGACGATTATTCGAAAGAATTGACCAAGAAGAAAGAGATCATCTTTCTCACTAAATCCGATCTCGTCTCAAAAGAAAAAATTGCCGATGGCCTGGCCCTGATGAAAAAAATTGCTTCCGAAGCTTATGCTGTTTCCATACACGATTGGGACAGCCTTCAGAACCTGATAAAAGTGCTATCCGACACTCAAGTATAGTCCAAAGCTTCAATGGGTTGACAAACGCTCGTTTCTTTTATATAGTATATAGACGTAACTGAATCTCTTTGTTTTATATCTCTTAGCATTTTTTTTCTAAGAACTTCAAAGCCTTTGGGCTTTATCTAAAACTTATGAGACAAACTCGCCACCTTCTTTAATTAACGGCGAGAAGTTATTAGATAAAGCTATGAATACAAGAACTCCCAATAGAAGAGGACCACGAAGATCCTTTTCCCCATCCTCCATGTCTCGAAAGCCGTACGGCGGTTCGCGTTTTGGCGGAAATCAAGGAAGGCGCCAGGGCGGCGAACGGATTGATTTCTCGAAATTCATCAACAAAGCGGTGATAACCGAAGAAGTTGACCATTTCATTCCGGAACATAAATTCCAGGATTTCGCCATTGATCAGCATTTGAAACGCGCGATTACCGCCAGAGGCTACGAAAATCCGACCCCGATCCAGGACCGAACCATTCCTCATATTCTTCGCGGTTCGGATCTCGTCGGCATTGCGAACACCGGCACCGGAAAAACGGCCGCCTTTCTTATTCCGCTCATTCATAAGGTCCGACTGAACACATCGGAGCATGTTCTCATTATCGTGCCGACCCGCGAACTAGCCATCCAGATCGACCAGGAGCTGAAAGACCTGACAAGAGGAATGAAAATATTTTCCGCTTGTTGCGTGGGAGGAATGAACATCCGTCCCCAGATCCAAGCCCTCCGCTACCGGCATAATTTCATCATTGGAACGCCGGGGCGGCTCAAAGACTTGATCGATCGAAGGATCATCCATCTTTCCGACATAAGAACGGTCGTGCTTGATGAGGCTGATCGGATGCTCGATATGGGCTTCATTCCCGATGTTCGGCGAATCATTCAGCGGATTCCGGAGAGTTCGCGGCGTCAGACCATGCTCTTTTCAGCGACGGTGACTGAAGAGGTCCGGCGTCTTGCCGCGCAATGGTGCAAAGACCCTGTCCAGGTCGAGATCGAGCCGGAACAGGTAACGGTCGAAAGCATCGACCAGATCGTCTATCTGGTCACCACTGCAGAAAAATATGATGTTCTGTATAATCTGGTGCTGCAAAAAGCCGGTGAACGTATCCTTGTCTTTACCAATCAGAAAAACGAGGCCAGAAGGCTCTCTGAGCGGCTGAAACGAAACGGGCTCAACTGCGATCTGCTGACCGGTGATGTTCCCCAACAGCAGCGGACCAAACGACTGGAGGACTTCCGGGCAGGCAAGATCCATGTCCTGGTGGCGACAGATGTCGCAGGCCGTGGAATCCATATAGAGGGGATCAGCCATGTGGTCAATTACACCCTGCCGTATGAGCCGGAAGATTATGTCCATCGCATCGGCCGC
>PMJF01000069.1:9492-9730 GCA_003157295.1 Candidatus Moraniibacteriota bacterium
GGGGAGAGGAGGCAGGAGACAGGAAGCAAAGGGCGGGAGGGGATGATTTTTTAGGGTTGATCACAAGAAGTCCTTGTCGTTCTGTGTTTTCTCTGCTATAAGGTTGTGTTTTACAGTCGGAAAAGGTTGCTTTCCCGAAGGGGTGCGGCCTTTATTTTTTTATGTGCCTTATTTTAAAAGGTAAAGATAAACCTTAACCATTTGGCTTTTGGCCTGAAAGAAGAGCGAAATCCATGAC
>PMJF01000020.1 GCA_003157295.1 Candidatus Moraniibacteriota bacterium
ATCGATTTGCATAGCGGGTGGTTGTTTAGAATTATTTTCAACAGACGGTTGCTGTTCGGGCGCCACTTGGTTTTGAGGATTATTTTGTGGGGAATTTTGAGGAGTTTGCACGGTGAGCTTATCGGCGGAAACTTCTTCATTCGGCTTTCGATCATCGGCGCTTTTTACATTGAACTCATCGGCGCTCTTGAGAACGGCCGCTTTTTTTTGATCGACGCTATAACAGCCGGAAAGGAAAAAAGAGGAAAAGAGAACAAATGTCGCCAAAAGATACGTGATTCGATCTTTTTGTTTCATAGAAGGCTTATTCTTAAGATTTATTCTTATGGATTCGCGAGGATCTTCTTTGTCTCTTTTATCATAAATTCATAATGCGGACAACGCAAGGCCTTGCAAAAGAAATTGTGATGCATCCTATGGGAAATGGCTGAATGAGTGTGGCACTGTTCGTTGGTTACCGGTTTTTGCACAAACGGTATGGCATGCGGAAAATAATGAGGGGGACAGCATTTCGTTCCGTCTCCCAATGGAACTGTGTCCTTGATCTCAAAAAGACCCTTCTTTTTCATATGTGGCAATTGTTTAGTTTTTTATCTTCAGATAGTTTTCAGCAAGCCTTCGGTTATTTTGTTCAATCCATCAAAAACAAAATCTGCTTCGGAAAAATCATGCTTTTTTGTGAACTTGCACGGCACAACGATACATTTTATCTTCGCGCCTTTGGCCGCGAGAAGCCCGCTTTCGGAATCTTCGATGGCAACGCAATCGGCGCTTTCCAATCCTAAAAGATCAAGCACTTTTTCATATATATCCGGAAAGGGTTTCACTCTCTCGACGTCATTGCCCGAGACAACTGTCTCGAATTTATTTTCCAGGCCAAGTTTTTCCAAAACGAGGCCAATGACCTCTTTGGCTCCGGAAGAAGTGATCGCCAAAGTGTATTTGCCGCTCAAATCTTCAAACAGATCCAAAACGCCTTCTCTGGGAGCGGCCTTTCGGCAGAAAATATCTTTATACAATTTCTTTTTCAACCGGGAAACTTTTTCCTTGTCTATTGCAACTCCGTATTTTTTAGACGCTTCGTCAAAGAGGCTTGCATCACCTTTCGCCACGCCGAATTCCAGGTAATCATCCAGAGTTATGTTTATGCCAAATTGTTTCAAGGCTTTTTGATGAGCCTCAAAATGGAGCGGTTCGCTATCGACAATAATGCCGTCCAAATCGAATAGTACGCCTTTTATCATAGTTCTTCCATTTTACCACAAGTTACAAGTCCAGCTAATGCGCCAAAAAGTCCCTATGGAGTGGGGATGTTTTTGGCGGGGAAAAAATATTTAAAATAACTTTTGCAGAATAATACTAAACCATTCTTGATTTTTTAGTTTTTTTCGTTCTTTGAAAACAGTTTGAAATTTATCTCCTGCGAGTTCCTTAATAATTTCCGGAGTGTAATAGTAATAGGTTCTTGTTCCGAATTCATCAGTTCGCGTGTCTTCTTGATATTCTCCGTACTTAAGCGACATAAAAATTACACCTTTTTCTTTGAGGGCTTCGTAAACTCTGTCTATAATTTTCGCAAGACTTTTTTTATTGGAATGAAGCAATGAAGCAAATGCAAATATTGCATCAGCTTTTTTGGGAAAAGAAAAATCATCAATATCCGCCACGATAAAATTTGCATTTGGAACCAATTTTTTCGCGTGCCTCACCATCTCTGGGGAAATATCAAAGCCCAAATAATCATTGGTAAATTTGAGAAGATCGCGTGCATCTCTTCCGCTTCCGCTGCCTACTTCGACAACCTTAGGATTTTGTTTTTGCGGCGCAAAAGAAAATGTTCTTTCGATATCCGGTAAATATCCTTCCATTCCATTGAACTTCTTTGCCATTGCCGCAGCGCTTTGATTATAGGTTTTTATTGTTTGAAGTCTCTTTTTCATTCTTTTAATATTATTTTCTCTTCCAGGACTACTGAATTCAAATCGAAAAAGCTAGAAATAAACCTTAAAATTATCAGTAAAAAACTTAAAAATCAAAAAAAAATATTTATTAGGGCTTAAGCATGATGCTATAATCGCTCGCTTTATAAATGCACAAGGAGTTCGGCCATTCGTCCGGATCCGGACAACAGTCCTCGTCAACATGATTTCCTTTGTTCGGACTTCTCGTCGGTTTGCGGTTGGGATGCGGACAAATATATTTGCCTCCAGCAACCGGCACGCCGCCGGTGATCCTTCCCAACCTCGCGGCTGGAGCAATGGGTTGGATCGCGGCTCCAACTGCGTTATTCAAAGACAAGGAAGCGCTCGGGCCGGTTTTTTTGGGAGTGATAAGCTTCAAAGTGGAATCGAAAGAAAAAGTTTTCGCCGCTTCCTGAAAATAGAGATTAGTTTTTTGGGCAAGCTCTTGGTCCGCATCATTCCCTGAAATTAAGGGGATGATCGTATAGGAATAGACCTTGCCTGTAAATTCTATAATATTCGGAGAGTTCGGTGCAACGAGGGATATCTGCGTTTTTTTGGAAGCGCAGGAAGAGGTATTTCCTGTTTGGGATGCATCCGTGGTATTTTGTTGCTGGCCAGCGGCGGAGTTCGAGCATTTTTCGCTCGGAAAAACAAATATATTAAAACCCTCAAAACCTTGCCCGGCCATCGTTTCGGTCGTGCCAAAAGAAGTCAGATATTCATAGTCGAAATCAGGATCGTTGATTTTTTTCGCGACTGGCGTGGCCCATTCTGAAGGGTATTTTATCGTAAAATGATAAACGGGATCGCGATATTTTTTCCAGTTCGAAGTATCAATTGGAATTTCGGCTGGCGCGTTTTCTGGCGCTGAAGTTCCAGTGATCGTTCCAGTCTGATCAGTCGATTGGTTATTTCCCATATTCGGACGAGGATTGGGAAAAGGCCTCAATCGTGCAGCAAAAATACTAGCCAAGATCAAAAGAAGCGCGAACGTTCCAGCGATTATCATTAGGAAATAGGATAGGTGTTTACTGCGTCTGGGCATAATAATTAAAATATGAGATTAAATGCACGGGAGATCATGTTGAAATAAGCTAGCAAGAGCAGGCCGAAAAGGCAATCTTTGAAAAATCCAAGCCTTCGACGCTTGAATTTAGAAACTTCTCGAAGAAAAACATCGAAATTAAAGCTCGATTTTTGAAAAAAGATAGCTGCCGATGGCGAGGAGGGCCAGATCGGCGATGATGAGAACCAGAAAATCGAGACCCAGGCCGAAAAAAGCCTGATTAGTAAGCGTCGCGCGCAGCCCATCCACGCCGTAGGAAAGGGGATTGATTCGAGTCGCAATGACGATGGCTTCCGGAAGACCTTTGAGCGGGAAGATTGCCCCGGAAAGAAAAAACATCGGCATCACGAGAAAATTCATGATCACCGGGAAAGCCTGCATATCTTTCATGAGAGAGGCGATGGCTGTCCCTAGCGCCGTGAAAAAGAAAGCAATAAGAAGCATAAAAAGAAAAGCGGGAAGCAAAAGATGAAGATTGGTCAGGCGAAAGCCGATGAGAATTGTGATCAAAAAAACCAAAAGCCCTTGGATGACGGCAACGGTCGCGCCGCCGAGTGTCCGTCCGAACATAATTTTGAACCGGGAAACCGGTGCCACAAAAGTTTCCCGCAAAAATCCGAACTGGCGGTCCCAGATAATTTCAATTCCGGAAAAAATGGCCATAAAAGTGATGCTCATAGCAATGATTCCGGGGCCGATGAATTGCAAATAATTTCCTTCGCCCGCTTTTTGGTATATCGGACCGAAACCGAATCCCAGCGCCACCAAAAACAAAAGCGGTTGGCCTAGCGACCCGATGAGTCGCGCCCGGGACCTTGAATATCTTTTCAATTGTCTTAGCCAGAGGATATAAATTGCGCTCATAACATTATTGAAAATTAATACTAGCGTCCCCAGGCGCGCTTGGCTGTCCGCATTCTGTCGGCGGCCGAACTTTTATCGTCCCGGATTTCTTTTCCAGTCAATTTCAAAAAAGCTTCTTCGAGAGTTTTCGTCTTAGTTTGACTCAGCAGTTCTTGAGGCGAACCCTGGACTTTTATTTTCCCATAATCGATGATCGCGATCTTTTCCGCCACTCTTTCCGCTTCATCCATATAGTGCGTAGTGAAAAAAATGGTCATTTGTCTTTCGTCGCTCAATTTTTTGATATAACTCCAAATATGATTTCGGGTTTGCGGATCAAGGCCCAAGGTCGGTTCGTCGAGAAATAAAATTTTGGGATCATGAATGAGGCAACGCGCGATCTCCAGTCTCCTTTTCATCCCGCCGGAATAATTCTTTACGAACTCATTCCGTCGATCCCAGAGTTCGACCAAGTTCAGCAATTTCTTGATCTCATTCTTCAATTTTTCTCCGGTGATTCCATAGAGAACGCCGTGGAACTGCAAATTCTCATAGGCAGTGAGTTCTTCGTCGAGGCTCGGATCCTGGAAGACAATGCCGAAAGAACAGCGGACATTGTAGGGGTCTTTGGTCGGATCAAAACCATTTACGAGGATCTTTCCGCTGGTGGGTTTCAGGAGCGTGGTGAGCATTTTAATGGCGGTGGTTTTTCCGGCACCGTTCGGTCCGAGAAAAGCAAAAATTTCTCCTTCCTGGACGGTAAAGGAAATATCATCAACCGCCGTGATATCGCCGAATTTTTTCACAAGATCTTTGACTTCGATTTCGAACTTCGGTTTTTCCATATCGGTATTTTATCTTTAAAATAAGCTTAACCTTTATTACGATTTCAATCAATCCTGGCTTTTCTCACTCCACCGGATAGCATCTGACAAAAAGGCTGGCGAGAGTGAAAAGAACTAGAACTGAGGCCAGAAAATATCCGGCGAAAAGATATTTTTTCCCGGAAAGATAGACGGCCGGGCCTATAAGAAGCGGAAAACCCAAAAGCATATAGCGGTCCCAGCTGGTGAGCGTGCCGGTGAGAAAAGCCGCGATGAGGATCAAAACCGGAAAAATCAGATACGATCTTCGCGCTTTTTTCCAGGAAAGAAAAAAGGCAAAAATAGAAAAAAAGAAGCTGGAAAGATAAATAAGATAAGGAAAATTTCCACCGGAAAAAATATTCCCGTCGAGCAAATAATGCCTGGCTTCTTCTAGCAGCGCCGAGACGGGACTGGCGAGCGATCTTCCCCAAGTCTTTTGCGCCGCCAGAAATGCCAAAGGGTTTCCAAATTTCCAATAATTGAAAAAAATAAACGCGCCGAGGGTTAGAATGGGAAGAAAAAAAGGCAGCCAGTCAAACTTTTTGAAAAATATTTTGTAATTCCAATCGCGCGTCGCCGCATATTCGAAAAACAAGACAGGAAGCATAAAAATTCCGTAGGGTTTGGTTACGGCCAAGAGCGCCACGGAAACGCCCGCCCAAAGCCAGCGTTTTTTTCTGGAAAAAAAGAGACTAAGGATAGCCAAAAGGACAAAAAGCGCTTCCGGATAGCCGGAAAGGAGAAAATAGGAAGAGGGAAAGAAAAGCCAAATGGCGACGATCATGAGGCTCGTCTTTTCTGCGTGGTCAAATCGGGACAGCCGGTAGAGATATAGCGAAGCGAAAAATGAGAAGATGATATTCAAAATAAAACTCAAATAATCCTCCCGCACTCGGCTGATCAGGTGAAAAAATTTTATTGTCAGTGGATAGAGCGGAAAATAGGCGATAGCGGAGTTTTTATCTTCGGAAAAAGTGTATCCGTGGCGAGAAATGGAAGTGTACCAAAAAGAATCCCAGCGATAGTAGGGAAGCTGGTTTTTCACGTTGCATTTCTTTCCGCCATAAAGAGAAAAGGCAGGGCTCAAAAAGCCGACGATGAGGAGAAGTAAAAGCCAGACCAAAAAAATTTTGATAACCGTTTTTTGCCCGGTGGACATGTTCATCATATAAAAGCATTTTATCATGGAAATAACTTGTTTCCCAGGAGCCATCGCTAATGCGGATTGGCGCAAAAAAAGGCTTCGAAAGCCTTTCAAAATGATAATTCAATAAGAAAATTTTTATCCCTTCCGGCCAGCTTTTTTTCTATCGGCTTCCGTGAGAAACTGCTTGCGAAGCCGGACGCTTTGGGGCGTTATCTCAAGATATTCATCTTCCGCCATAATTTCCAATCCTCTCTCAATGGTGAGCTTCAAGGGCGGAGTTAACTGAATAGCTTCGTCGGCTCCGGAGGATCGCATATTGGTCAGATTTTTTCCTTTGATCGGGTTCACGGCCATATCGTTGCCTTTCGCCGTATTGCCGATGACCATTCCTTCATAAACTTCCGTGGTCGGATCGATATATAGAGATCCGCGGTCCTGGAGATTGGCGAGCGAAAAGGCGAGGGCTTTGCCGGACACCATTGAAGACATTGATCCGACACTGCGTTTTGAAATTTCACCGACATAGGGACGGAATTCAATGAACCGGCTGGAAAATATTCCTTCTCCGCGCGTATCCACCATGAATTGGCTGCGATATCCCAAAATTCCCCGGGTGGGAGTTTCAAAGATCATTCTTACCTGGCTGCCGCGCTGTTCCATATGGTTCATGATGCCTTTTCTTTTGCCTAAAGTTTCAATGACAACGCCGGATGACTTTTCCGGAACATCAATGGTAACTTCTTCGTAAGGTTCCATTTTTTGACCGTTTTCTTCTTTGATGATCACCTGCGGTTGGGAAACCTGAAGCTCGTATCCTTCGCGCCGCATATTTTCGAGCAGCACCGCGATATGAAGTTCTCCGCGCCCGTAAACTTTATAGTATTCTGAACTGGAAAAATCAATCTTGAGCCCGACATTTATCTCCAATTCTTTTTCGAGCCGTTCCCGAATTTGTTTCGTGGTCACGAATTTTCCTTCGCGTCCGGCGAAAGGGGAGTCGTTGACCAAGAAGTTTAAAGAGATGGTCGGTTCGTCGATCTTAATGGCCGGGAGCGGTTCCTGATCGGCTGACTGGCAAACTGTTTCTCCGATATAAATATCCGGAAGGCCGGCTACCATCACGATATCTCCGGCTAAGGCCTCGGTGACTTCTTTGCGGTTTATGCCTTCGAAGGTGAACATCTTGATGATCTTTCCTTTGCGTGTTTCTCCTTCTGGTTTTCTTATGATAACTTCGCCAGTTCGGACGGTTCCTTCATGAACCCGGCCGATGGCCAGTCTTCCCAAAAAGTTATCATAGGCCAAGCTGAAAGGCTGCATGCGAAAGGGAGCAGCTGTATCGGAAGAAGCGGGGGCGACTTTTTCGAGGATGATATCGAGGAGCGGAGTGAGATCTCTGGAAACGTCTCCTAAACTTTTTTTGGCGATTCCTTCTTTTCCGATGGCATAAACGGTCGTGAAATCCAATTGTTCGTCATTCGCGCCAAGATCGAGAAAAAGTTCAAAGACCCGCTCTTGGGCGATCTCAGGCTGCGCAGCTGGCTTGTCGATCTTATTGATGACCACGATCGGTTTGAGGCCCAGCTCCAGGGACTTCTTGAGCACGAACCGGGTTTGGGGCATCGGCCCTTCCTGCGCGTCCACGACCAAAAGCACACTATCGATCGAACGCAGCACTCGTTCCACTTCAGAGCCGAAATCAGCATGTCCTGGAGTGTCGACAATATTGATCTTCGTGTCCTTATAAAAGATGGATGTGTTTTTGGAATAAATAGTGATCCCGCGCTCTTGTTCGAGAGCGTTCGAGTCCATTGTGATATTTTCATCCTGCACCATTCCGGTTTGTCGCAGAATGGCGTCCGTGATGGTGGTCTTTCCATGATCAACATGGGCAATGATGGCGATGTTTCTGATTTCCATAGTTTTCCGGTAAAAAAGAAAAAACTGCTTCTTGAGCAGAAATATCTATCTACTACTATTATCTCTTATTTCATTATACAGGAATAGAGTCCCGCTGTCAAAAAATTTCGCTATGGCATCCAATCAGCCTGCCATAACCTCTTTATTCTCGAGAATATTTTTTTTGTGAAATAATTTCCAATCACTCGCAAAAAATTTCTTGGCCAGGGAGAATATGCTGTAGGTGATGAAAAAAGCCGCCAGAACGTCGATGGAATAGTGGAGATGTCCCAAAAGTACGGCGACTCCAAAAATGAGAGATGCCGTGAGTGAAACATTCCGCATAAATTTATTGTTCCAAAAGATGAGAGCCATGAGAAATGGCGCTCCGGTGTGGCCGGAAAAGAAATAATCGCTTCCCGCGTTTAGCCTTATCAGATATCCGTCCTGTTCCAGAAAACTATGCAGTGGCATCGGCCCTAAATGGGTGAGCATGATAAAAACTGAACGAATCAGGACAAAAAGGGCAAAACTTTTCGCCGCAAAAGGTATTTTTTTCGGATCTCTAATGATGTATAAAAATGTGAATATAATATAGATCAGTAGACCGTCATTCACGATAAAATTGACATTCACAACCGGAAAATTATCCAGCACTATGTCCTTAACATAAGCACTGGCCATCCTGTCTGCATAATTGCTGGCCAGATGGTTGATGATCAAACTGACGGCGATAAAAATAATCCCGGTAAGTACCGAGTAAGAAAATCCTTTCTGCTTCCAATAAATTTTATGCTTCTTGATTATTTCTTTCATTTTTTTCGGCTAATTCCGCGTAGAAAGACTCGAAGCGGCTAACTACTTTTGTTTCATCGTGCTCTTTGATCATCTCTAAGCTTTTTTGGGACATCCTTTTTTGAAGTGTGGGGTCAGTGATTATTTTTACGATACTGTCCGCGATTTGTTTCAGATCGCCAGTCTCGAAAAGAAATCCGTTTTCTCCGGAGTGGACCAGTTCCGGGAGCGCCACGGCGTTGGCGGCCAGAATGGGGAGTCCTGAAGCCATGGCTTCCATGGTGACGATGCTCTGGAGCTCCGCAATTCCGGCGATGATGAAGCAAGTGGCTAACGGATATAAGTTTGGCAGATCCTTGTCGGGAACAAATCCCAGAAAGACCACCTTTTTTTCCAGCCCCAGCTTTTCTGCCAGTCTTTTCAGCTTGTTTTTTTCCGCTCCTTTCCCGGCGACCGCAAATTTGAGATCAATATTGCCAGGTATCAGTTTCAAAGCCCTGATGATCTTATCAATATTTTTTTCCTTGTCCAGCCTGCCGACATACAAGAAAATTGGATCATGCCCCAGTGCGTATTTTTCTCGTAAATATTCTCCATCATTCTGCGGATTGAATCTTTCGAGATCGATTCCGTTGGAAACCGGAATTATTTTCTTGTTGAGTCCAATTCCTTTAGCGAGCTTGGCCGCGGTTACGGTCGGGGTGGTTACAATATCCAATTTCTCATAAACACTGGCGAATTTTCGCCAGGCAGAATCCTTGATGGTTTTTTTCCATGATCTTGGAACCGGGAAATAATGGATCAGATTCTCCGGCATAAAATGATTAGTGCCGACAACGGGAATTTTCATTTTTTTTGCCGCCCGAAAAACTTGCTCGCAGATAAAAAAATGGCTTTGGATATGGACTACGTCCGGCCTAAAATCCCTTACGGCTTTCTCGATGGATCTCTTGATAAAGATGGGCGGCGAAAATCTGAATCCTTTGGACACCAGGATCGGATAGGAACGAACTCCGAAGACGGAGACACCTTCCCGCTTTTCATAACCAGTGTGAAGCGATTTCGATGGTGCCACCACCATGATCGTGTGCCCTTTCTCTTTCAGGCTTTTGGCCAATCTATGGGCAGCGTAGGAAGCGCCGTCTGCGTTTGGATAATAACTCTCGGCCGCAATGAGTATTTTCATATATTTCCGTTGTTATTCAAAAATTTTCCAGCCAGCTTCTTGATAGCAAGATAAACCACGATTAGCAAGACGGCCACAAAAAATGTCTGGAGAGCGACAGCGTCGAAAGATTTGATCGAACGGACAGCCGCTTTGCCGAAATAATATCCAGTAAGGATCAAGATCAGTGATTTGGGTATAGTAGCTATCAGATCAAATTTAAAAAATTCCCGAAATTTTATCTTGGCGAGACCCGCTGCCAAAAGAACAACTACTCCGAATACGTGAGAAATCTTTCCGATGATGATGGTTTTTCCGGCATGTACCCGGAAATGTTTTTCCAGTCTTTCCGTTTTTTCAACGGTAATTCCCAGAAACTTTCCCCAGCGATGGATAAGTTTTTCTCTTCCCCAATACCCCAGCGCGAAATATAGGCTGTCTCCGGCCATATCCCCGGCCACAATGACCGCGTAGGCAACAAAAAAATTCATAAAACCCATCGAAGCCATAAATCCCGCCAGAACCGTCGCAATGGGTCCTTCAATGGCGATAATGGGAAACAAAATCAGGTATTTATACTGAAATAGGAGAGAAAAAATTTGTGACTGAGACAAATGCGGGAGCATAAAAAAATGATTAGGCAATTACCGGTAATCAAAATTGGCCGCAGGCTACCTTAAAATTATACAATGGATGGTTAATTAAAGAAAACTTGATCAAAAAAAGTTCCGCCGGCTCGACGCAACGAAACAAAGACAGATTGGACTTGAAGTGATATATTCGTCCCGTATATTTCATCTGGGACAGATAGACCCTAAAAATCGAAAGAATTTATCAGATTCCCGTCCACCGTGTAGAGTTTCATGTTTATCTTTTTTCCATCGACTGAAACGACAGCAAAGCTTTTCCCTTTATATCCATAATCTATCAGATTTTTTTGCGGGAAATCATCGTCCGTGCTGTCCGTGTCGCCTACGACAAATTGGTAGATATTCCCGATCTTTTTTCGGCTGAAAATATGTTCATGGCCGTTGAAAACCGCCGTGACATTATGTTTCACGAGAATGGCCCAAAGGGCGTCTCTTTCCTTTGGGTTGGCGTCGAGGCTGTCATTCTTATTCTGGGCAGTTTGATAGGCTGGCTCATGAAAGAAGACAAAAACATTCTCTTTTTTGTTGGCCGCGAGATCTTTTTCCAGCCAATCGCGTTGAGTGGAATCAACAACTTGCCCCTTCGGTTTCTCGGTATTGAGGACGACAAAATGAGAATTGGAAAAATCAAAAGAATATGTCAGCTCGGAAAAACCGTCCGGACCATTGGTCGGCAGATTAAACTCTTTTTGCCACACGGCGTCCGCGGATGATCCTCCGGTTCGGTCATGATTTCCCATGACCTCGTATGTTTTGTCCAAAATCGGCTGCATAACACTTTTCCATTCAGCGAAACTGGTTTCGCATTTACTTCCGCCGTCACAACTATGAATGAGATCTCCCATAACAAATGAAAAATTCACATTGCTTCTTACGATCGAAGCCACGGCTTTTTGCAAGTTGCCATTCGGATTGTCAGCGCTGAATACTTTGGTATCCCCGATCACAGCAAAAGTAAATTTATCCGCGCTAGCCTGGGAAGTAGTATCGGCTGCGTCTCCAGAAACCGGCGCTATCTTTTCCTGGCTCGGGCTGCCGCTGGGAGGGGAATCGACTGGCGCGGAAAGGGATCCTAATATATGGGAAAAACTATTAAGGCTGGCTAGGACAGGATTAGTGGTTTCCGGAGCTTGGACTTGATTGACGCCATTGCTTTTTTGTCGGGCAAAAAAAAGCCAAAAACCCAAACCCAAAGCGCCCAAGAGCACAATTATTAGCAATATTTTGAGATATCTTTTCATATGTATATTTTACTACTATATTTAATAATACGCGAAATAATCGCAAATATTATCAACCAGGAAATCTGAAAAATAGGATCTCGGAGAATTTCGTAGTATTTATTGCCTATTCAGGCGCCAGCCGTTACAATATTGATAAGGCGAGCTTAAAATTATTTAATGAAAAAAAATGAAAAATGAAAAAGCCAAGGTCTTTTTTTCCAAAGACATTGAAAAAATCCTCGAACAAATCGATTTTTCCAAATTAGGAAAAAAGGTGGCCATCAAAGTGCATTTCGGGGAGAAGGGGTGCAATACATATATCAACCCCGCCCTCGTGAAAAAAGTTTTTGAAAAAATAAGAAGCCTTGGAAAAGAGGCAACTCTGGTGGAATGCAATGTTTTGTATAAAGGCAGCCGGACCAATAGCGCGGATCACCTCAAAACCGCGCGAGAACACGGATTTGATATGCCGATTGATATTTTGGACGGGGAATTTGGAAAAGATCTTGTCGAGATAAAAGGCTGCAAGATCGGAAAGGGGATAGAAAATTTTGATTCTCTTTTGGTCCTCAGCCATTTCAAGGGTCATATGCATGCCGGTTTTGGTGGAGCGCTCAAAAATTTGGGAATGGGCCTTGGGAGCCGGGCGGGGAAACTGGATATGCATTCAATGCTTCGGCCATCTATTGACCAGGAAAAATGTGTCGGCTGCGGGGTCTGTGTCAAAAATTGCAACGCGGAAGCCATTTTTTTGGAACTTGGAAAAGCCAAAATTGACCAGGAAAAATGCGAGGGCTGTGCGATGTGCATTTCCGTTTGCGAAAGCGGAGCCGCTTCCGTTCCCTGGGGCGGAGGAACGCCGGAGAGGCTCCAGAAAAAGATCGCGGAATATTCGTCCGCCATCCTGAGCCGTTTTCCTGGGGCGATTTTCATAAATGTTTTGGAGAAAATAACGCCCCAGTGCGACTGTATGGGAATTTCGCAAAAGCCGATGATGGAAGATGTTGGCATCCTTTTTTCCGATGACATTGTGGCGATCGACCGGGCCAGCCTTAACGTCGCCAACAAATTTTCGGACGGCCAATTCGCGAAGATAAATTCCATCGACAAAGACAAGCAGATCGACTTTGCGGCTGAGCTCGGGATAGGCAATGTGAGCTATGAATTAGTCGAGCTATAGGGGCTGATACAACTTCTTCTTTATTCGATCTAAATATCGTATTTTTCGAAAATTTTGCTCGAAATGTGGATAAGTCAAGCTTGATTTACTGCCTCAAAAAACATACAATTAGCGCATAAGCCAATTCTTTTTCCGGGGAATCTTGAGAATGAAAAAAAATAAAAAAAAGGTAGTATTCAAAAAAATAATCAAGGGCCTCTGGTTCTCTTTTTTGTTTTTAAGTTTGCAGTTGAATTCCTTTTCTTGTCCGGCAACGCAAGCCTCCGTTGATCCTGTTTCTCCAAAACCGGCTTTTAGCAGCTCCGTAAATGGTGAAGACCAAAAAAAAGCGCTTGAAAATGAAAAAAAAGAAGAATTAAACCAAAAGGCTGATCAAATACACATCCCTTTCATTGAAAATCGGGGGCAACTGAACGACCAGGTCAAATACTACGCCGACATCTTTTCCGGGCGTTTTTTTGTGACCGACGATAGCTTAACCTATACAGCGACAAAGAAAGATGCCGAAAAAGAAAAGGATCCAAAATCTTTTTCTAGGAAGGTGGAAAAACCGGAAAACGCCTCCGGCCAAACGTACGCGTTCCGCGAACAATTTATTGACCAGGGCGGAAAGCAATTATCTTACCAAGTCCAGGCTGAGGAAGCATCCCCCACACATATTTCGGTGTTTAAGGGCAATGACCAATCGAAATGGCAGCATAATTTACAATCATATAGCACGATCAGCCTGGGTGAAATATGGGATAAGATAAATGTCCATCTGCGAGCCTATGGGAAGAATGTCGAAAAAATATTCACCGTTGATACAGGCGGTGATCCTCAGGATATAAAACTCCGATTTGACGGGATCGATGGTCTTGAAATAAATCCGGACGGACGTTTGGTCATGCACACTGAGCTTGGCGATCTGAGCCTAACAAAGCCGGTTGCCTATCAAATAGATGCTAGCGGAGAGAAAATCGACGTCCCGGTTAGTTATGAAATAAAAAGTGATGAAGAGTACGGTTTTTCCATCGGAGAATATGATCGGACCTTGCCGCTCATAATTGATCCACTGCTGGCCTCAACATATTTTGGCGGTTCGGATACTGAATATACCAACGCCGTGGGAACTGATTCCTCAAACCACATATTCATTGCGGGAGCCACTAACTCAGGCGATTTTCCAACAACTGTAGGCGCAATTATCAGGACATTTACGGGCAATGGCGATGGGGGCGATGCCTTCATATCAAAATTTGACAGTAATCTTCATACCCTTCTTGCCTCTACTTACTTGGGAGCAACTGGATATGATATAGCCCAAGCAATCACTTTTGACAGTTCGGATAATGTTATAGTAGGAGGCGAAACTGCCTCAAGCGAATTTCCGGCTTCAAATATTCAAGGCTCTGGCTTAGTGCAGGATATGCAGAACGTTTTTGTTGTCAGAATGGATACCAACCTTAGAGAGATACAAGCCTCGACCGTCATAACTGGAGATTCTGGCTCCTGGTGCGTTGGTGTCAAACTTGATCCTCAGGGCAATATAATGATGGTTGGCCAAACATGGTCGAATGATGTTCCCATAATTGGGGCTTACCAATCGACAAATGCGGGAGGTATGGACCCTTATGTCGCCAAGTTGAGACCCTCGGATTTTGAAGTGCTATCCTCTACCTTTGTCGGAGGCAGCAATGACGAAGGAGTTACCGGCATGGACGTGGATCCCTCTGATGGCAGCGTTTTTGTGGTCGGAGTGACATCTTCAGGGCCCAACGCTGGTGTGTTTCCGACCACGCCAGAGGCATTCCATGAACATTTTACTAATTATACTGACGGGTACAATTACAATGAGCAGTTTATATTCAAACTAAATGACGATCTCGATACATTACTTGGGTCGACTTTTCTGGGTCCGGATGCTGCTGGTTTAAAATCAATCGCACTCAATTCTTCCGGNNTTTGCGACGGGCTGGGTTGCTGATGAAAATTTTATGGCAACGTCTGGTGCCTATGACACCATCAACCAAAGCTATTTCGACGAGGTCGACGGCTCTGATACGGTCCAGCAAGGGATTGTTATAGAAATGAGCAACAACCTGAAAGTACTTAAAGCGGCAACTTTTCTTGGCGGAGCTTCAGGTGAGGAGGGGCATTCAATCGCCATTGATTCCAGCGGAAAAGTGTTTGTTATGGGATACCCGGGATTATGGAATTTTCCGGTGACACCGGGGGCGTATAATACCGACTTTGACAACGAGAAAGTATTCATTTCAAAATTCAACTCGGATCTTTCTAGCTTGGAAGCTTCTACATATTTCGGGGGTGCTAACAGCAATGGATATAATGGGTGGAATAAATGGCCCGTGATAACGGTCGATTCTTCAGATAATGTTTGTTTTGCTAGTTCGACGGATGACGCAAATTATCCCGTCACCGCAAGCGCTTATCAGGGTGCCCTTAATGGGGTATCGATTGATGCCGTTGTTTCAAAATTGGGAAATGACCTAAGCGCAAGCAGCAGCAGCAATTCTTCCGTCGATCATTTTACGGTGGAAGGCGCAACCAGCCAGGCCGCCTATTCCTCTCAAACCATCACAATCACCACGAGAGATGCTATTGGCAACCAATACATATCATACGAAGGTGATCATTCAGTGACGCTTTCCGGAGCCAATCTGTCGCTCGATGGAATCCATCCGACTTGCACCAATAAAAACGGAGCGGATGTGAATTTCGGCACGTCCGAAACGATGAATTTTGTGAACGGAGTTGCGACCTGTGACCTCAAACTATATAAGCCTGAAACAGCCCACATAGACATTACCGACGGTACCCATGACAGCTTTGGAGATTCTTCTTATGATTTGGATGTTTCAGTTAGCGGTATAAATCATTTGGATATATCTTCCCAGACGAGCAGTCAATCAGAAGGATTTGAATCGGTGACGTTTCCTCCATCTGGATGGACAACCGGAGGTGATGCTGATTGGTCTCGCGTAACGGATCAGCACAGCGAAGGTTCCGCCGCGGCGGTTAGCGGAACCATAGCCGACGGTCAGTCTTCCTGGCTGGACTATGACTATACTTTTCCGACTGATGGGGTAGTGAAGTTTGATTGGAAAGTCAGTTCCGAATATTCTTTCGATTNNGCATTTTGTCTTGATAATGATTCCTGTGATATCACGAACGGATATAATACTGAGATAAGCGGAGAGCTCGGTTGGACGGAGGCGTCTGTCCCCGTAACGGCCGGTGACCACAGCTTCCGCTGGCTATATGGAAAGAACAGCTACGGTTACGGGGGAAGCTATCAAGGGTGGGTCGATAATATTCGATTCAAATCGTACTCGAAAGGTGTCAGTGTTTCTTCGGGAGATTCAAGCATTGTCGCAATACAGGCAATGGATGATTCAGGGCATTCATTTAACAGTTATTCGGGTGATCGTGCCATTACTTTGTCCGGAGCAGGAGTTGATGGTCTCGGCAACCATCCGACCTGTGCGGACAAGGATAATAATGATATTCCTTTTGGAATGCCGACCACCCTTTCTTTCGATAGGGGTGAAGCAGCTTGCGCTATGAAGCTCTATAGCCCTGAAACTACTCATATCAACGGCAGCAACGGCGTTAACGATTCAACCGGTGATTTATCCTATGGCCTCGATGCGACTGTCACCGGAGGAAGCCCTGGCCCCGTGATTGACCCAACTCAAT
>PMJF01000031.1 GCA_003157295.1 Candidatus Moraniibacteriota bacterium
CAGGTTTTTGGTACGCTCATTCACAGCACGATGAAACTGGTTCATACGCCGGGTATAATCTCCCCCACTTTGGAGCAGGCTTTGGATTTTTTTTCAAAAAACTGGAACGCGGAGGTTTTCACGGACGAAATCGAGGAGCGGTCGGCTTTTTCACAGGGAGTGGCAATGCTTCAGGATTATTACAAAAAAAACGACATTTCAAAGATTAATATCGTCGATCTTGAATCCTATTTCCAGATCGAGGTCAAAGACGAGGCAGAAAGCCACATTGTTTCCGGTATTATTGACCGCATTGACAAGACGGAAGGTGGGTATGAGATCATCGATTATAAAACATCGNNCAGCGACCTTCAACTTTCGATATATCTGGCCAGCTTTCTTCGGCGTTATCCGAAAGAGGCGGAAAATTTGGACCATGTCCAGGTCAGCCTCTATTATCTCAAGCATGGAGTAAAATTGAGCTCCAAAAGAACGCTGGAACAAGTGAAACAAAGCGAAGAATTGATG
This sequence comes from Candidatus Moraniibacteriota bacterium, assembly GCA_003157295.1. Taxonomy (GTDB): domain Bacteria; phylum Patescibacteriota; class Minisyncoccia; order Moranbacterales; family UBA11712; genus Fen-1326. Next base: position 508 of record PMJF01000031.1, read on the forward strand.
ATCGATCTTATCAATCAGATAAAGAATTCCAAGTTCGAACCGACGATTTCCGGGCTTTGCGACTGGTGCGGATACCAAAATATTTGTCCGATGTGGAAGCATAAATTCAAAAAGAAAGAGGGCGAGGAAGTTGAGATCGGAAAAATAATCGAGGAATATGTCTCAACAAGAAGCGATGTGAAATCCAAGTCCGACCGCTTGGGCGAGCTGCAGGAAATCATCGGGAAATATATGGACGCAGAGAATGTCGAACAGATTTTCGCGGATGCCGGAAGCGTATTGAGGACTCTTCGAAAAACTTATAAATACGACGCGGAAAAGTTGCGAGAAATTCTATCTCCATTAGGCAAATGGGAGGAAATTCTCAAAGTTGACGGTATCGCTCTTCGAAAAGTGGCCGGAGTGCTGCCGGCCGGGACCCGGCGGGAGGTTGAAAAAGCGAAAGAAGTGGATAAGGAATCGAAAAGTTACATCGTGAAAAAAGGATGAAAAAAAGAATAGGAGATCGTATAAAGCAATTTTTCCTGATAGACGACACGCCTCACAAAGTGGCCGGAGGAGCGGCTTTGGGAATATTCTTAGGGATCGTTCCAGGAGAAGGGGTACTGACCACGCTCGTATTAGCGTCTCTCTTTCGCCTCAACCGTTTGGCAGCCTTGGCGGGGGTGGGTGTAAGTAATATGTGGACGACCGTCCTAGCGCTTCCCCTAGCCGCCTTTTTCGGCGGTTGGATGTTTGGTATAGATCCCAAAGCGCTGCTGGGCGACTTCGATCGCACATTTCATCTGGGATGGAAATTTTTCTTAAGTAAGACGATATTTTTTGACCTGGCTTTGCCGCTCATCACGGGATTCGCGTTTGTGGCAGGCGTGATCGCGCTAGCTGTCTATTTTGGTTTTTTATTTTTTCTTATTCAAAGAAAAAATATGAAGAAAGATGAGCATGTTCTGACAAATGAAAAATAGCTTACATATCATTTTATACAGCACTTAGCCCCCTGGAATCCCCTTTTCTGGGCTTCATCGGCGGAAGAAAAACACACTTTGTTTTCCGGTTTTATTTTTGCAGCGAATTGGCAAGAGGCCAGATGATATTTGTTCGAGTTCTTGCTGGCCACGTAGGGGCAGTTTTTCGTATCAGGAAGAGCGGTGTTTTGCTCTGGTGGCTTTTCCGTCGGCTGATTGGTATTATCAATATTAGCCGTTTCGCCAGTAGCGCGTTCAGCTGAAGCGGCTACCTTGTTCACGACGATCGATTCTTTTTTGTTTTTTTCGCCCTGCAAAAAACCGGCCTCAAAAGCGATGCCGGCGATGAGTATGATGCCGATGGTTAAAATGATTTTTTCCTCATATTTAAGCCAAAAATATTTTATTTTTTGAGAAAAAGTCAGCTTTTGGGGAATTTTATTTTGACCTGGGTCTTCAAAGGTTGACATTAGCCCTATTATAATATAAAATCCAATAGTCTTCCAGATTTATTATTTCTTATATTTTATTTCTTATTTGATTTTATGGCACATCGAAAAGCAGGCGGATCCACCCAACTTGGCCGGGATTCACAATCTAAGCGTCTCGGCGTCAAAAAATTCGGCGGGCAAAAAGTGGAAGCCGGAAATATTATCGTCCGCCAGCGCGGAACAAAATTTCGACCGGGAAAAAATGTAGCGCGCGGAAGCGATGACACTCTTTTCTCTTTGGCCAGTGGCGCGGTAAAGTTTTCCGCCAAGAAAATCCGAAAATTCACAGGCAAGCTTGAAAGAGCAAAGTTTGTGAACGTGGAGTAATTTTTATCGTTTTTGAATTAATTTATATATTCCAAGGAGGTGCCAAGGGTGGCTACAATACTAGTACCCTTCAAGGTGTGCGACATCCGGGGTTGCGGTCAGAGGTGGGAGGAAAACTCGGGAAACGGCAGCCTGGAAGTAATTTTCGGTGTCGATCCTAGGATCAGAGATGCGAGGTTGGGGGATGTTATTTTGGAACAAAATAAATTTCACTTCTGTCCTGATCACGCGGAATATGTGAAGGATATCTTTGTTCCTGCTGTTGTAAATGCAGTGGGAAGAGATGACCCGAAGTTTGATCCAAATCTAGGGGGCTGGGTGACCGTTTTGCGTTATAATGGCGAGGAGGATCAGCGCATTGTAAGGCATCAAATTTCTTATGAGGCTCTCGATGTCTTGTACCGATATTTCAGGGTAACGGTGTTATCAACTTCTGCTCCTCCGAAACAGCCCAAAGTGTTAGTTTAAACTCTTAATGATTTCTTCCCCCAGACCTTGGTCTGGGGCTATTTTTTATTTCGAGAGACCTAACTTTGATCAAAAAAAGTTTATTTTATTGCTGCTTTTATGAATTCAAGAAAAAGCGGATGCGGTTTCAGAGGTGACGACTTGAATTCCGGGTGGAATTGAGTTCCTAAGAAGAAAGGATGCGATTTCTTGGGAAGCTCGGCAATTTCCATAAGGCGGTTATCGGGCGATTTTCCGCTGAAAACCAGCCCTTTCGCTTCCAGTTTTTCAATATATTCCGGATTGACTTCCCAACGGTGGCGGTGGCGTTCGGAAATAACTTGTCCTTTATAAGCTTGATAAGCGATCGTTCCTTTTTTGAGAATGGCCGGATAAGCGCCGAGCCGCATTGTTGCGCCATAATTTTTGTCAGCCAGATTTTTCTTTTGCTCGGGTATGATGTCGATGACCGGGTTTTTTGTTTCGCGGTTTATNNGCCCAGGACATGCCTTGCAAACTCGATGACTGCCAGCTGCATTCCATAGCAGAGGCCGAAATATGGAACTTTGTTTTTCCGACAGAATTCAATGGCTTTTATTTTTCCTTCGATCCCTCTTTCTCCGAAACCGCCGGGGACGATTATGCCTGAGAATTTTTTAAGCTCCTGAACTTTTTTAGGATTTTTTTCGTATTCTTCGCTATTGAGCCAATGAATGTCAGGATTTCGGTGAGCCGCAAAGCAGGCGTGCTTCACAGCTTCAATAACAGAGATATAGGCGTCCGAAAGGACAAAG
>PMJF01000052.1 GCA_003157295.1 Candidatus Moraniibacteriota bacterium
TGGCCCCTCGAGAGTACAAATTTTGTCGAAATTAAAAAGAGCTTCAACGCCTACTTTTTTCGGCTAAATGCGCCTAGCACGAGCAGTGCCGCCCCGGCGATAAGTCCGATTTTGACCACTTTTCCGAGAGTACTTGTCTCTCGGATCGTTGTCTTGTCCAAAAAAAGCTCGCCGTTCCTACTCGTTTTTGTAGTCCTCCTTACTACCCTCGTTTTGGCCATGATCCCGCACCTCCTGAGCGATGGTTACATAGTCGAATAAACAACACATAAAGTCAAGTGAAATCCCTTAAGGCTATTAGTATTGAAAAGCACTATTTCTTTTTCGTCTTTCCTTTCTAGATCTGAACTGACCTGGCTTTTGTGATGATGCTGCCGGCAAGTTTATCGATCGCCAGAATGAGATCTTCTGAAATACTGCCTGTTTCCGCGCTATGGCGCCGCACATCATCCAAAAGTTTGTATAGCTCCGCTTCGAGCGCCTGATTATCGCCGGGAAGATAAGCCAAGATCATTGATAAGTATCTTCCAAGCGGATCGAAATAACTGGCTCGATGCTTATTTTGTCGACGCTCGGCCAGTTGGTCTTTTGTGAGGGTTTTATAATCCTCCAGCTGGATGCGTGATTCGCCCATGATCTTATATCCCGCCATCATGCCCTCTACCCTATCAATCAGTTTATCAAGATGTTTTTGCTTGTTCTCAAGTATATTTTCGACTGATCCCATTTGGACTTTTTAGTGATTAACCTGATTTTTATTTAGCAAATTTCCTTTTTATGGTTTACTCAAATTATTAATGGTTTCGTATTGGCTCAGAAAAAAATCAATGATCTCCTCGTCTCCTTTTTGGTCGAATTGCTTCATCCATGTTATTTTACGCATTTCTTCCGGCACCGGTTCGATATTTTGGCGTCCGAAGACAACCGTGTCAAATACATCAAGCATGGCCAGCAGCCTTGCGTTATCGACATCGATATCCTCAATTTCCCTATACTCGGCTCCAAGCGCAGGATAAGATTTTTTCTGAAATTCATGATGAAGAAGCACGGCATTGCAAACTCGCGGGCTTCGCCCCTGCATTTCCAGTATTTCTTTGCCTTCGCGAGGATGTTTTCTGACGACCTCCATATCCTCGTCCGTGAATTCATCGTGGGGCTTCATAAGGATCGAGGCAGGCGTTGAAATCTTTCCGATATCATGGAGAAGACACGCCTCTAAAAAATCATATTCCTTTTCTTCCGAGAAGTTAAGTTTCTTTGCGAGCCGATATCCCAAGTTAGTAATGCGCTGAGAATGTCTGAGAGTATTTCCGTCATCATCAATTTCTTTCAATTGCTCAATTCCCCATTTCAAAAAAGAATCGTTTACAATAAATTCCCGCACTTCCGGTAAATATATTTTCGGCTTGGGTTGTTCCAATTGTTGAGATATATCCTCGTTTATCGGCCTTTCCATGCATCTATCCTACCCCAAGTCGCCAGTTTTTTCAAATAAAAAAACCTCTCATATGGAGGTGGATCTCAAAATATTTTTTTGAAAAAAATTACGGACGAACCAAGGGAGCTATACTAGCCGCGTCGGTTCGTCCTGGTTGTGCTGCAATTCGCTGAATTTCAGCAGTTGTGCTCCTCTCCGAGGACTTCGTGTTGCCCAGAGAGATTCCGGTAACTACGCGCCTGAGCGGTATAGCCAGCCCGACTGGCAGCAGTTGGCCCGATGAGAGCTAACCACAAGTTACCGCCTCTGCACGGATTCCCTGTTTGGGGTTCCGTGCGAGGAAGCTAACAGCCGTCTCTCGCCTTAGGCAACATGTTAATGTTACGCGTCGTCATGGCTATCACCTCCTCCTCTAGGATAAGCTACTGGCATTATTAAAGCATTCTAGGTGTTTTTGTCAATCAAATTCGTTGATCAGAACAAAAAAGCTTTATCGCTTGCAGGGAGCTTTTGAAATTCAGGCCAGCAATTCGGCCTCGGCGCATAAACCCTCGACCCATTTTATGCTCAGTTGATCGCCCGGTTTGACACCCGCGGAAACAAAAATGCCGACCCGCTTCGTCTGGTCGCTGCGTTTGTGCGCAGGCGAGTAATAGCAGACCTGGTCGCCTCTCAAACGATAGGCCGTCATAATTTGAGGGGTTTCAGGAAACCTCTCCTTGTTCCTGCTCTCCTCCACTTTGAAGTCGTCGGGGAGCGTGATAATTGCGCCGGGAATTAATAAAAAAGAACCGCTGGGCATAAGGAAACCTCCTGCGTTGGGTTGGAACTTCTTGTATCGAATCATATACCAAAAAACACCAAAATGTCAATACTTATTTTTGGTTTAAATTTCAAAAAACACCCTTAGTTTTTAGGTGTTTTTTATATCCCTGTCACACACTGTGCCAAACTATCGTTTGGCCCACTTCGGGTCGCTACGCTCTTTCAAACCCCTCGGTTTGAATAATTCCGCCAACGGAAACCTCACGGTTTCCGACCCTTCCCTGCCACACTGCGCCAAACTATCGTTTGGCCCACTGTGGCGCTCTTCGCGCTTTTTTGAGGCCCGGTTTCTTTCTTTCCACGATCCTGGCGTCGCGGGTCAGATAGCCAAGGTCTCGCAAGGATTTTTTGAAAGTTTCGTCAAAAACGACCAACGCCCGCGCTATCCCAAGACGGATCGCTTCTGCCTGGCCGCGTATTCCCCCGCCCTTTACGACCACGGTCGCTTTGAAGGCCGAGGCTTCCCCGACGCTTTTCAACGGCGAAGAAACGATCTCGCGGAGCTCGCTCAAGCCAAAAAAATCATTGAAGGATTTTCCGTTGACCACGATATCCTCTTCTTCCGATTTTTTTTCGGATGACACAAAAAGTCTCACCTGCGCCACGGCTGATTTTCTGCGGCCTATTCCTTGAAAATATTTGTTAGATTTAGATTCTTTTTTTTCCGCCATAGGTGCTTATTATCCGATAGTTAATTATTCACGGCTTCCATTTTTTCCTTGATACCGTGCTCCGCGTCCTTGAACACCAAGAGTCTTCTCATCATTCGGTCTCTCAGCTTGTTCTTCGGCAGCATTCCATAGACCGACGCGGATATTACCTCGCGGGAATCCCGCTCTATCTTGTTTTTCAGCGTGCGGGATGTGATCCCTCCCGGATAACCGGAAAAGGAATGATACATCTTTTGATCTTTCTTGTTTCCTGTCACCCGGACCTTATCGCTGTTGATCACCACAACAAAATCTCCCCGGTCGTCGTTGGGAAGATAATCGGGCCGATGTTTTCCCTGAAGGATGACCGCGGCTCGCGTTGACATTCTGCCGAGGATAAAATCATCGCAGTCAAAAAGATAATATTTTCTGGCAGTTTTTGATTTCGTGCTTTTCATAAAAGGATGGAACTCTCGTCGATTAATCGATTATCATTTCAATTATGGCCATTTTAGCGCTGTCCGAATGCCGGGCGCCTTTTTTTATGATCCGGCTGAAACCGCTCTTTTTCGCGGAAAACTTTTCGGCCAATTTTCTTATCTGATCAACCTTTATGTTTCTCGGCAATTGGGAAGATAAAAATCTGAGAGATGACAATTGGTCTTTTTTTTCTTCCTGGGAAACCGCCTTGATGGCTCTCCCGAAAAAACGATCGGATATCATTTTTAGCTCTTTGGCCTTGGCTTCCGTCGTCGTGATCTTTTCCTTCAAAATAAAGCTCCCAAGCATCGTCTTGAGCATGGCTTCGCGCGGTTTCTTGAGCCGGCTGAATTTTCTTCCTTTTTTTTTGAGATGCTTCATTCCTCTCTAAATTACGATTTTAACGTCAATCCGAAATTTCCTATCGCCTTTTTGATCTCTTTGGCGCCTTTTCCTCCCATCCCGTCCATTTCCATCAGTTCCACTTCGCTCAGTTTGACCAGATCGGCCACTGTTTCGATCTTGTTTTTCTCAAGCACATTGGCCGTTCGGGTGGAAAAAGCGATCGTTTCCACTCTTTTCAACATTATGTCACCGGCTTCCAGCTCAGCTGGCGATTCTATTTTCTTTTCTTCCGCCTCCTTCATATCGGCTTCTTCCGGTTTTATTTTTTTCTCCGGATTTTCCGCTTCTTCAAAAACACTGACACTCTCAAACTGTTCAATGATTATCTTCATTGCCTTTTCAAAGGCATCTTTCGGCGATATTGTTCCGTCTGTTTCGACTTCAAGTGTTATTTTATCATAATCGGTTCTCTTTCCGACACGTGTGTTTTCAACGGTATAATTGACCCTTCTTATCGGAGTAAAAATGGCATCAATGGCAATGAGTCCGATCTCTTTCTTTTCCCTGTCTTGCTGTTCGACCGGCACATATCCCAAGCCTCTTTGCACTTCGATCTCCATTTCCAATTCTCCCTTTTTGTCCGTGATCGTCGCGATGGGCATATCCATATTGACCACCTCCGCGTCCGCCGGACATTGGATCTGAGCCGCCGTTATGACCTTCGACCCCTTTTCTTTCAAGGTCAGTTTTATCGGCTCGTCTTTATGAACTTTGAACCGCACTTTTTTGAGATTGAGGATTATCTGAATGACGTCTTCAAGCACGCCCGGAAGTGTCGAGAACTCATGTGAGACGCCTTTGATCTTTACGGAGGTTACGGCCGCGCCGGGAAGAGACGATAAAAGAGCCCGCCTTATCGCGTTTCCCAGAGTTGTTCCGTATCCAGGATAACAGCCGTCTATTTCAATTTTCGCCATATTGCCCTCAAGCTCGATATACTTAGGTTTTTTTGGCGTTGATACTTTTATCATTTTTTTTATTGCCTCTTAAAAAAATTAGAGTTACCTTGAATAATATTCGACGACTATTTGGGCGTCGACGTCGATGTTCAGATCTTCCTTGCCCGGTTTTGATTTTATCAAAATAGACATTTTTTCAGAATTTACTTCGAACCAGGAAGGATATTTCGTTCCTTTTTTCCCTTTCAGCATTTCAGCTATTTTTACAAAATATTCCTTGTTTTTTTTGCTAGGCTTCACTTCGATCAGGTCCTTGGCTTTCACTTCGTAGGACGGGATGTTCACCCGCTTGCCATTCACGACAAAATTAGAATGATTGACAACTTGGCGAGCTTGTCTTCGGCTCACGGCGAGACCTGCTCGATAAACGACGTTATCCAGCCTCATCTCGAGCTTTTGGAGCAACAAGTCTCCGGTAACACCCGGTTTGCTTTGAACCTCTTTGAAATATTTCTTGAACTGTCTCTCAAGGACATTGTAAATACGTCTGATCTTTTGCTTCATAAGAAGCTGCTGGCCGAACTCGCTCAGCTGCCGCTTTCCTTTGGCTCCGTGGACACCAGGAGGATAGGCGCGGCGGACCATGGCGCATTTAGGCGTGCCACAACGATCACCCTTCAAAAAGAGCTTTTCTTTCGCCCGGCGGCACAGTCGACATTTTTTATTCGTATTGCTGCTCATTATAATATTTCTATACCCTTCGCGGTTTTCTGGGCCGGCATCCGTTGTGCGGAATTGGGGTAATATCTTTGATTAATGTTATTTCAAAATCATTATTGGCGATCGCCCTGATCGAGGCTTCCCGGCCTGATCCGACGCCCTTGACGTAAACATCCACTTCGCGCAGTCCGTATTTTGCGACTTTTTCCGCCGCTGTGTTCACAATTTGAGTGGCGGCATAGGGAGTCGCTTTTTTTGCTCCTTTGAATCCCAGCGATCCGGCGCTGCACCAAGCCAAGATCTTCCCGCTCAGATCCGAAAAAGCGACGATCGTGTTGTTATAGCTGCATTTGACATGGGCTTGTCCTTTGAGGATCTGCCTACGAATTTTTTTCTTTTTCTTGGCGGCTGACTTTTTTTCCTCAGCTTCTCCTTCCGCCGTGTCCGCCGAAGAGACAGATTCTTTTTTTCCAGCGTCTATCTTTACTTCAGGCACGTTTTTTTCCGCGACAACAACCTCTGAATTTTTATCAGTCTCTTTTTTGGTCTTTTCTTCTTTTTTAATACTTTCCTCTATCATAAAAATACTAAATACCAGATACTAAATACTAAATTATGTTTTTTCCGCTGACGATTTTCGTCCGCTGCCGGCCGTTTTTCGGACATTTCCGCGAACCGTCCTCGTGTTGGTCTTCGTTCTTTGGCCTCTTACGGGCAGTCCTCTCATATGCCTGATCCCGCGATAACATCCGATGTCTTTGAGTCTTTTTATGTTCACCTGCTTTTGATGCTTGAGCTCCCCTTCAATGGTGAAATTTTTTTCAATATAGTCTTTCAGATCATTGACTGTGGTTTCGCTAAGTTCTTTGGTCCGGGTGTTCGGATCCAATTTCAAAGCCGCCAGTATTTTACCGCTTCTTGATCTCCCTATTCCGTATATATAAGTTAGGGCAATTTCTATTCTTTTGTCATCGGGTATGGTTACCCCGGCAATTCTGGCCATTTATGATATTGCGAAAATTATCCTTGTCTCTGCTTGTGCTTGGGCACACTGCAAATGACAAAAAGTTTTCCTTTTCTCTTTATAACCTTGCATTTATTGCAAATTTTTTTGACAGATGCTCGAACTTTCATAAAAAATTTTAGCTTACAGTCTTTTTACTATTCTTCCTTTCGTGAGATCATAGGGGCTCATTTCAACCATAACGCTATCACCCGGAAGAAGCCGGATATAATTCACTCTCATTCGGCCTGATATATGAGCCAATATCACATGGCCATTTTCAAGCTCTACCTGAAAAGTGGTGTTAGGCAAAGTTTCCTTGACCAGTCCCTGCAATTTTATAATTTCTTTCTCTTTTGACATAGCCGGCAACACAACTTTGGCGCATAGTTGCGTTGCCCGATACACCCAAAAATAAAACAAAGGCTAAGGCCCTGCTTTTTTGAAAGCGTTTTTTAGGGCACTTCAATCCAATTGCTTGATTCTCTGTATTTTTCGGCTTTTTTTGAACTCTTTATATATATTAGCGGATTTGTTTTTTTTGTCAACCCTACCATACCAAATAGGAAAAATCACCCGCTTATTCCTATTTTATCTCTATCTGCACCCTCTTTTCGTTCATCGGCACGCGAGCCGCAAAGAAAGGCCAGAAGCTGACGTCCACTTTCAAAACGGCCGGATAGGCCTTGACGTATGACGCGATTTCGCCTGAATTCTTTCCCAGCGCTCCTTTTTTGAAGTTTTCAAGATCGATTCCGCCGGCTACTCCCAAATCGGTTTTGGCTTGAAACTTCACAAAACCTTTTTCCATATTTTCCTCTGAAAGAACATAATTTATGGGTTTTCCAAAATTAACTGTTCCTCCGGATTCCTGTGCATTCCCGCTTTTTGCCTTGATAAGTTGCTTCACATCATCCTCCGAAAAAGATAAAGTTTTCACTCTCATCTTGACGTCAAGAGAAAATTTGTCTGTCTGTGTTCCCGCAACCGCCGATGGAGTTGCACTTACCGGCTCGACCGACACCGAATCATCAAATATTTTTCTTTCGGATGGAAGGCTTTGTTTCAGATCCTGAGCGGCTTCGCTCTTGATCTCGGCGATCATCTTTTCCTTTGCCTGACTGATGTCCTGAGCCGTTACGACCGCTGCTTCTCCCGTTGCTCCGCCGCCGGTCATGGCTTTTGCCGACCTCGCAGAAAATTTATCGTATTTCGGTCCGCCCTTGAATCCAGAGATCTTGAAATCGGTCGGATCGATATTATATTCTCCGCCGGCCTTATCCGCTACGACGTCGACCTCGATCGCTCCCGACTTTGTATCCGCGCCGACCTTGGTCATCCCTGGAACCACGACCGATTTGGTGATCCTGAATATTTTTCCATCCGCCGTCTCAAGGCGAGTCGTCGCAACAAGCGGCTGATTGTCCACGCTAAAATCATTATATATAACCACTTTTCCGGTAGCTTTCCCGCTGCCATTCTTGCTGCCGGTGGCTTCAAAGTCCTGGCTTTTTTCTGTGTCCTGCTGCTCCAACTTGGCCGGAACTATCCCATTCTCCAAGTCAATTCCGGTCGCAGAAACGTCAGCTTCAATGTCAACGGAACTGCTTTTTTCCTGGCTCTTCGGATATAGGATTATATTTGCTTTCGGAAGATAAAAATAGGCCAAGGCCAGTCCGCCCAAAAGAAAGAGGACGGCGGCAAAAAAGACAAAATATCGGCTGACCTTGCTTTTGAGCCTTACTCCGTCCAGTTTTCCGGCTTTTCGGCGAGAGATGGACTCCTGCGCAATTGATGGCGACGGCATACTGAAAAACTTTTCCGCCCGCTTCTCAAAATGCGGATCAGGGCCTGATTTCTGATAAAATTGTCCGATCCCTTGCGGCGTTTTCTTGGGTTCAAAATTCTCCTCGATCTTTTTTTCCACGATAGCTTCTTCTTTTCTTTTCGATTTTGACGGAGGGCCGGCCACAATATCCGACATTCGCACGGATTTATCCGCTTTAGGGCGATCTTTTGTTTTTCTGGCGCTACCCTTTTTCAAGCTTTTGGGCGGGATATTCTCTGTCTTAGCGGAAGCAGGAGCATCGAATTGGATATTGTCGATGTTGTTTTTTTTCAACTCTTCTTGGAACGGCGCAGCTTCCTGAACTGCCTCTGTCTTTAAGGGCTCATCGAAATAGCTTTCCGATCCTATATTTTCTTCCTGCTGCTCGTCTCTGATGTTTTCAATTAATTCTTGGTTTTCAATTAATTGCTTTTTCTTCACCACCGGTTCCTCCATTTCACTTTCGTCAGCCATTGAATCGTCAACTTTTCCCTGAACCAATATCCCGGCTTTTTCTATCAGTTTTTTTCCGATCTTATCCTGGGTTACGATCATGATCCTGCGTTTTCGCCGGTCGGATTCTTTTTTCAGCAGTTTCAAATTGACCAAGCTTTGGAGAAGCAGAGCTCTTTTGGGAGCGACAATGATCACTTCAACGGCTTCCGCCTTCCTCATCCTGTCGATGACGGAAGTGATCTCTTCGTCTATATCAATGTAAATCGTTTTGTGTGACATAATTTAGTTTTGCATCATTTTAACCGCCCGCCGAAGCATATTCGACAAGACCTTTTCTTCTCCNNCAAATTAGCCAGTCCCATAGGAGTAACATCTTGCGGGTCCCGCAGAAGTCCCGTCGTATCCTGGATGTTAACCACGTCTTTCGGCTGAAGAAAGCTCACCGAAGGGATCTTCGCGAAAGGAAGGCTCTTGAGCCATTCTTGGCTATGAAGAGCGCTTTTTATTCCCGGCAAGGCCGATCCTCCCCCGCAAAGGAGAATTTTGCTCGGCAGCAGGTCGGAATCGGCGTACTCGCTCAAAGAAAGTTCTATCCCATCCAGCCATACCCGGCAATCTTCCTCAAGCAGTTTGCTCACTCTCGCGCTGACATCTTTTCCTGTTTCACCCCGGCCGTACCTCAATTTCAGCTGTTCCGCCTCCTCAAAATTGATGCTCAGCTCTTGAGCCAGGCGTTTGGTGAAGGCTCTTCCCCCCAGTGCGAACATTTTCGTTCCTTCAAGGCCTCCGTTTCGGACCAACGCTATATCCGTCGTTCCTCCGCCGATATCGATAAAAATAGCGCTGAAATCAACGGTATTCTCCAGTCCCATCGATCTCGCGACCGCATAGGGCTCGGCAGCAATGCTCAAGAGATCAAGATCAAGCTCCTCGGCAATTTTTTGAAGGGCGCCTAAATGAACCATGGGAGCGTAAGCGTTGAAAACTCCGATCGAAACATCTCTTCCTTGGAACCCAAGCGGATTTGTCACCCGATATCCGTCTATTCTCACATCGACGATCGCGGCGTTGATCAGCTTTACGTCGATCTCGCTATGTCCTGTTTCCCAGGCCAGCTGCTGGCGGATACGGTCAAAAGCTTTCCATTGCACTTTTTGGACAATATTTTTCAGTTCGGGAAGGTCGATCCTTATTTCCGGCTTCAGACGTTCGTAATGAACCGTGGTCGTCGAACCCTTAACCAGTTCTCCGGCAATTCCCATGATCGTTTGTTCCACTCTTCTCACTCCCGCCATATCTTCCGCTCTTGCGATCGCTTCCTCGCAGGAACTGACCACTCCCGAAATATCGCTTACCGCCCCTGATTGCATATCCCCCAAACGCTGACGAGCCCGCCCTACGCCGGCCACGATCCCCCTTTCAGATTCTTCATCGATCTTAAAGATCAAAGCCTTGACCACTTCGGTTCCAATATCCAAAGCCAGCGCATGACCTGCTCCGCGCCGCCTAAAAATTTTTGAGAATAATCCCATATTTTTTTGTTCTTTGTTTCCAATTCAATTATACTAAAAATTGACAAATAGGCAAAGCTTTTCTCCGGAACGGGCATCCTTCCCCGTCTTTGACAGAAGCCGCCTAAATTGGCTAACATGAGACTATGAAAATGTCGCTTGAAAAAATTTACAAGTTCGCAAGAATAATGATCTACTTTCTTCCCGCCCTGGCCGTTGTCATCGGTTTTTATTTTATCCTTTTTCCCGTCGAAAGTTTTCAGTATTCAAGCGATCAGCCAAAACTTTCCAAATTTGATATCCAAAAAGACACCAACGCCAATGAGATCTCGTTTGGAGTTTTTCCGCTCAAAAAGAACCATCTCATCGATCTGAATGTGAGCCTGAAAAAAACCGATCAGAGATCCTGTCAAAAAAATGCTCCGACCGTGACGCTTGAAAGGACTTATCAGGCCTTCCTTTATCCCATGGGACCGGATATAAAAAGCCCGGACGAGCTCAAGGATCTGCTTTACGCCGACAACGGCACAAAATATCCCAACGGAACGATGCTGCACAATAAGCCGACAGACCAGGTTTTTCTCATCAGTCACGGCAAGAAAATTCTTTTCCCGGGACCGGAGATCCTGCTGGCTTTCGGATACAGCTTTGAAAATATGATCGACGTCGACCAATCGGTGATCGACCAATATCCGGATGCACAGGAAAAGGTTTTTCTCTGGACCCTTCCCCATCCGGACGGAATTATTTTCGAAAGTTTTCCCTCTCATTCGTTTTATCTCATTCTCAACGGCCAAAAACGCCTCATTGCCGATCCGGAAATTCTCGGCAAAGCATGGCCGGAATATTATTCCATACCGGTAAACGACATCACGCCTGAGAGCCGATCCCAATGCCGGATTTCCCAGAAAGATTATTCCAATGGAACCGTAAAATGCTCCTTCGATGCAGATAAACTGCCTGTATCTCTGGGTAAATATTATTTATTCACTCTCAAATTCCAGGATCTCTGCCAAGTGGTGACAGATGTCCACCCGGCCAGCGCCCGGATCGATTTCTCCGCCGAAAAATCATACGCCACCGTCAAGGACACCATAAGAACAATTTTTGCTTCGATCCTTAACCGCTATATACAAAAATAACTCGATTAAAACTTTTTTATGACACTGGAAAAATTTTTCTACAAGATCACCAAAGACCTCCTCACGGCTTTTATGATAACCTATTTTCTATTGCTCGTGCCGGAGCTAGTGTTGCCGGGAATCGTCAGTTCCCATTTCAATCCGAAATATCTGCTCCTTCTTATCCTGATCTTGGGCCTGGTTTTTTCAAGACTCGGAAGAAAGAATTCCCCTCAAGAGAAATTGAGGTTCCAAGCAGTCTCCCGAAACTTGCTCAATGTCATATTGTTTATTATTTTGGTCTTGCTTCTGCTGAGTCTCTATAAAATGCATGTTTGGCAGATAATCGTGACCGCGATCCTAACCCTCGCTCTCATCATAGCGGCAGAGAAAATGCTGGTCTCGGAAAAGGAAAATGAAAAAAAGGCGTTGTAACGCCGAATAAACTTTCCGTGCTGTTTTTCCCATTCAGCCTTTGAGACACTCCAGCGTTTCTTTCGCGCATTTTTCCCAAGAAAAATCTTTCGCCCTTTCAAGGCCTTTTTGCCCGAGGTCGTCTCGCAGCTTGTCACTTTCTAAAATTTTCATCAAGGCTTCGGCTAAATTTTCTTTTGAATAAGGGTCAAAAAGCATTCCCGCTCCGCCGACGATTTCCGCGAGACTCGAATTATCCGCCGCCACGACGGGAGTTCCGGAGGCCATGGCTTCGAGCGCCGGCAAACCAAATCCCTCATAGAAAGAGGGGGATACGAGAGCTACGGAACCGGCGAGGAGCGCCGCTTTGTCTTCCGGATCAATTTTTCCCGCCGCTGTGACATTTTCGCTCTTCCCTATTTTCTTCATCACGTCGTCATACATCCAACCAAGCTCGCCGGCGATCACAAGACCCAGATCTTGATAGCGTTTATCTTTTCGCACCATCGAGAAAGCATCAATAAGCGTTCCGATATTTTTTCTCGGCTGGATGGCGCCAAGAAAAACAAAATATTTTGAATACGGTATTTGATATTTTATCTTGTTCTTTTGAATTTTTCCCGGAGAAATGGGGGTGTTGAACAGATCTTTGTCATACCCGTGATAGATCACTTTGATCTTTTCTTCGCGCATAAAGGGATATATTTTCAGAAGATCGCTTTTGGTCGATTCGGAAACCGCGATCAAGCGATCGGCGTTTCGGGCGGCATAATCGGTAAAAAAATTCAATCTCCGCAGATCTCGGCGCGGAAAATATTTCGGAAAGAACTTAAAAGCCAGATCATGAACGGTCACAACAGTTTTTGTTTTCTTGCTCCGAAGACACGGCAAGGAATGCATAGGCATCCATAAAACATCCGGCTTGGTCCGCCACATCTCGAAAGCGAAACGGGTCTGCGTCCAAAAATATGGGAAGGGCAGTTTTTTTATGGAATAACTGTCAAAAACAGGGAAGGCCAGTTCCGGATTGAATTCGTTTTCGTGATAGATCAAAAAATGGTCCCGCCGATCGCGAGAGGCAGAACCAAAGTTTTTCAAAATATTTTGGATATAGATCCGCGTCCCGTCGATCCGCCGATGATCCAGATCGGCTGCGTTTATGGCGATTCGCATATCAATAATTTTTGAATTTTCCCTTTTTGATGTCTTTCAAAAAATCTTTGAATCCCTCCTGCGCTTCCTGTTCGAACATGGCTCGGACGGCCAGCGGAGTGGTCGCTGGAGATTTCCAGTTGTATATAGGCTTCAGGTTTTTTCTCATGATATAAGCGGTCTTCACTAAAAAATTCGTGTCTCCCTGGACCGGACAGGCATAAATATAGTCCTCACGGTCACCGCTTTGGTTGAATCCGCCCTTCACTTCGAAAGTGATCGGAAGGCCCTGATTCTTTATTTTTCTGAACGATTCGACCGGGTTCGGGTAATGATTGAAATTCTTGTTCAGATATTTTATATTCTCGTTTTTTATGTTTTTCAACTGGTTGGATTCGACCATCACTGTGCGACCGAGCCTCCGATCGAAGAAACATGCTCCCCCTTTCTGTGGCTTAAGGGGATTTTGAGCCACGATCTCCATGACCATGTTATACCCTTTTTTCCCGAGATCAAGGGCCAAGGCCAGGCTGGGAAGATCAACAGCGCAAGTCAGATAACCCAGATCCTCGACATTATATGAAAGCAGATCGTCGTGTCCCGCCATTATTTTCTCGAATTCTTCGCTCGTGAAGAAAATTCTTTTGCCGGTTTCCTTCGGATCGACCCGGAATATGACGTTATCATGCGTTTTCTGCATGATCATCTGCCCGTGGTTATGAAGCCTCTTGTTTTTTTCCGTTGTCTGGTCATAAAAAAGATCGCCTTCTTTTACATACATGCCATGGAAACTTCTCTGGATCATGAAATGGGTCTTTTGAGGATTCAATCCGAAAAAATTGAACCGCTTGAACTCATCAAGAATTTCTTCGGCCGTCTGCTCGTTCAGGACGATCAGAACACTCTGTTTCGCCAGCACATCTTTTGGCTTTTTTTTGTTTTGTTTGGCGATCCGGACCACATCATACGCCATCTGGAGCATATGCCGATTGCCGAGGGAAACATTTTGAAGCTTTCGGGGATCCTCTCCGGCAATTCCTAGAACGCTCTTTTTGGTAATCTCTCGAGTTATTCTTTTTTTCTCGTTGGCAATTTTTTTGCCCTCCACTCCCTTTTTTATCAGCTCTTGCAGAGCCTCTTTCCGGATATGCCCAACAACCTCATCGAGCGAAAATTGGCTGAGATCGAGAAGATACTTCGTCCCCAATCCCAAGCGGGTTGCCTCGCCGGCGGCGGTATGCTCCCAGAAAAATTTTCCTTCGATAATTGCTTTTTCAGAAAGAGAAGTTCCTATTTTGTCGTCGTCGAGCACGATTATTTTTTTCTCGTCAATCGGTTCGAGCTGCTTGTAATTTTCATAGACATTGATCTTTGAATGATCTTTTTTTATGTCTTCCACTGTTATTTTTCTGGGATTTTTGTAAAAACGGTGCAGCATCCATTCGATATACCGCGCTACCGAAATGCGGTATTCCTCAAATGAATCGAGATGAATTTTCGGTTTATTGCTCATCTTTTTCAAAATATTTATATCTTATAGCAGTTTCTTCTTGGCGATCGCTTTAAGCTCCGCGTTGAACTCGGAAATAGCCTGATCGATCAGCGGGTCGAAATTTTTATAAATTTCCTTGTCTCTCACGATATTGCCCGCCGCGAGAAGGGAGTCATAAGTCCCGGCGTCCAGCCATTCTCCCGTGATCGTGTTGACCTTCAGCTCCCCCATTTCAAGATATTTCTGGTTGATGCTGGTTATCTCTATTTCGCCTCTTATTGAAGGCTCCAGATTTTTCGCGATCTCCACCACCCGGTTGTCGTAAATATACGCTCCTGTCACGCAAAAATTGCTTTTCGGTTTCTCCGGTTTTTCTTCGATGGAAAGCGCCTTGCCCTGCGCGTCAAAGTCCACCACCCCGAAACGTTCGGGATCCGGAACCTGTTTCGCGAATATCACTCCGCCGGAAGAAAAATTTTTGATATGGCTCGTCAGATCATCTTCAAAAATATTGTCCCCCAGGATCATGGCTACGTTGCCGTCATCAATGAAAGATTCTCCCTGAATAAAAGCGTCCGCCAATCCCCGCGGAACTTTTTGGACCTCGAAATAGAGATGGATCCCGTGATTTTTGAAAATCGAGCCAAGGAGATTCAAAAATTGGCCCGAATGCTCCGGAGCGACGATGACCAGAATATCCTTTATTCCCGCTTTTACGAGGACATTGAGAGGATAAAAAACCATTTGCCGGTCGTAGACAGGGAGAAGCTGTTTGCTGGTCGTGGCGGTCAAGGGAAACAGCCTGGTGGCTGTGCCGCCGGCCAACACGATGCCTTTCATTTGCTTTTTGCTCATAAGCCTAGAAATTATAATTTATATCCAAATATTCTTGGAGCGCGTCTTTATAGTTTCGGAGGGGCTTCAATTTTGTGTTCACCAGCACCGATGAACGCGGTCTTTTGGCGGGACGAGG
>PMJF01000073.1 GCA_003157295.1 Candidatus Moraniibacteriota bacterium
CATAAGCGATTTTCTATTGCCAGATTGCGGCAAATTGCTATAATGTTTTAGTGAAAGTAAATAAGCAGGCGGGATTAGTATAGTGGTAATACACGACCTTCCCAAGGTTGAAACACGGGTTCGATTCCCGTATCCCGCTCAAATTATTTTATAAAATAATTTGAGCGAGGCTCGCCCGGAGGGCGGCCCGCTTCAATCAAAAATGCCGATGTAGCTCAGTTGGCAGAGCGACGCATTCGTAACGCGTAGGTCCGCGGTTCGATCCCGCGCATCGGCTCCAAAATAAAACCGTCCCCCTACGGGGGACGGTTTTTGAGTATCTAATTAAAATATAAAAAGCTAAAAAATCGACGGATCGCCTTGGGAATTGATGTCCAGATTTTCCTCAAATTTCTTGAGATCCGGGTTTTTGAATTCGACTTGAGCCGTGTCGGAATTCCATTGGTAGTCCCGCAAAAAGACCCTGACATTATATTTTTTCATCTCTCCCTTCAGCCAATCGGCAAAAGTGGGAATTTTTACGAAAATTTGCCTCAAATGCACCAAATCCTGTCCGTTATCGCTCTTTTTTTCTTCGAGCTTGATGATATGGAAACCCAAAGGACTGGAGATTACCTGGCTGATCTCACCCGGATTCATGGAAAAAGCCTTGTCGGCGATTTCCGTGACCAGCTGATCTTTTGTGGACCAACCGAGATCCCCGCTATTTTCAGCGCTTTGGCCTTCGGAAGATTCTTTGGCGACCTTGGCAAAATCTTCTTTTTTAGCGGTCACCCTGTCATAAAGCGATTTTATCTTCGCTTCCTGGGCGCTGGTGTCAGTTTCACTAGCGAAAGCTTCCGTTAGTTTTTCGGAATACAACTCCGGTTTTACCACTTTTTGTTTGAAATCGTCAAGGGTCCAGCCATAGAGCCTGGCTAGTTCGCTCATCAGATTCTGGCGGTTGCCGAATTGTTGGATGTTGCTGTCAACTTCCTGATCGACGATCGCGTCGCTTATGTTGATTCCCTTTTTTTTTGCGAGAGATTCGATAATATTATTCTCGATCAATTTATTGAGGATTTCTTTTTCTTTCACTTTCGATCTTTTTTGTCCCTGGTCGGTGGAAAAATCAACTCTCATGCCGAGTTTTTCAAAATCCGGGGATTCATAAAATTTTCGAACGGCCATATCGTCTGCTTTCACCTCGTTCATGGAAACAGCTCCGGATCCTTGAATATATACCGCCGGGAAAGGGATGATCTTCTCGGCCGCCAGTATGGCCCGATTGTTCGAATTATATTTATAAACTCCGAGAATAAGGACAAGCAAGATCGCAAAAATCACGCCTGAAACGGCAGTAATATAGATCAGCAGTCTCATGTGATCCCTTTTTTTGGCTTTATGCATATGGATAAAATTACATAACTATTACTTTTGGCAGGCTCCGTTATTTAGCATTATCCTGAGAGGTGAAGAAAAAATTCAACCATCTCCGCCAATTTGGAGAATTGTCATCTTGGGCGGTCGGAAGCTGCACTTGAGGATCTTGGGCTTGGCTTTTTGCGGCCAGATCCTTATGCAGGATTATCATCTGCTCGCTGTCTTTTTGAAGATTGAGTTTTTCCCTGGCTTCTTTTTCCTGAAACTGAGGTGTCGAAAAATAAGCGATGAGATTATTGAGATCTCCATTTTCCTGGCCGAGCTGCTTTATCTGCGACTGCAAATCTTCTATTTCCTTTTGAACCTGCCTTTTGCGATAAGCCTCTTTCCCAAGGGAAATTCCAATCGAAACCAGAATGACAAGACCTGCGACAAAAAAAAGTCCGGAAATGAGCTTATTACGTGTTTTCGCTTTTTCTTTTTGCCTTCGAGCCACTTATTTATGATCTTTTAAAAAACAGCTTTTAATAACTTCTAAACAGGGGGGCAACCGTAAAAGCAACCATGGACAAAACGGCTAAAAGGGAAATTATTATCCAGACCAACTTGATTTTTTTTCTATACCTGGCTTTCATTGCTTGATTATAACACTATTTCCGCAGAACCGCCAGAAATGCTGAACCGGGAATATCAACCCGGCCGGAGTGAACCATTTTTTTCTTGCCCTTCTTTTGTTTTTCCAGCAGCTTTCTTTTGCGAGTGACGTCCCCCCCATAAAGTTTGGCGGTAACGTCTTTGCGAAAAGCTTTGATCGTCTCGCGGGCAATGATCTTCCCTCCGATCGCCGCCTGAATGGCTACTTGAAAATTTTGCCTCGGGATAGCCTCCTTCAACTTTTCGACGGTGATCTTCCCCTCCAAAGTGGATTTTTCTCTCGGGATAATGCGCGAAAAAGCATCCACTTTATCCCCGGCGACCAAAATATCAAGCTTCACGAGATCGTTGGGCCGGTAGCCGATAAATTCATAGTTCATGGAAGCGAATCCGCTGGAAACGCTTTTCAACCGATCGTGAAGGTCAATGATGACGTCGGTCAGCGGCGCCTCAAAAGTCAGGATCAAGCGTTCATTTTCGAGATATTCCGTATTTTTGTATTCGGCTCGGGTATTGTTCATCAGCTCCATAAGGCCGCCCAGATACGAAGAGGGTGATATGATATCCAGTTTGACGTAAGGTTCCTCGATAGATTCAACGGTGGAAGGGTCAGGCAGATCAAGAGGCGAGTATATTTTAACTTTCCTACCTTGATCTTTGATCTTAATTTCATAAACAACGCTCGGTGTTGTGATGACCGGTTCGATCTCGAATTCCCGATTCAGCCGCTCCTGAACAATTTCGAGATGCAAAAGACCCAGAAATCCGCAGCGAAATCCGCGGCCCAAAGCCTGGTTGCTTTCCGGATCAAACGTAAAGGCGGCATCATTGAGCTTCAATTTTCCCAAGGCGTCGCGCATAAAATTATAATCCTCCCCTTCCTTTGGGTACAAGCTGGCGTAAACCATCGGTTGCACTTCTTTGTATCCGGGAAGCGGTTCAACTCCTGCCGAAAATTTTTGCAGAGCGATCGTGTCCCCAACCCGGCAGTCCTCGACGCTTTTGAAGCCGGTGGCAATATACCCGATCGATCCGGCGGACAAAATATCCGCTTTTCTAAGTTCGGGGGAAAAATAGCCGACTTCAATAACGGAGCTGGGTTGTTTGGTCGCCAAAGTCAATATTTTATCTTCCGCCCGCACTTCGCCGTCGATTATTTTTACATAAGCCAGAACGCCTTTGTAAGTGTCGTATTTTGAATCAAAAATGAGAGCCCGCAAAGGTTTTCCTTGGCTAACTCGCGGCGGCGGAATCATTTTTATCACCCTCTCCAGGATCTTTTTCACTCCCTCGCCCGTTTTCCCGCTAGCCTCAAGAATTTCTTCCTCCTTGCATCCCAAAAGATGAATAATTTCCTTTTTCGTTTTCTCGATCTCGGCATTGGGAAGATCGATCTTGTTTATCACAGGAATGATCTCAAGTCCCTGCTCAATGGCCTGATAGAGATTGGCGACTGTTTGCGCCTGAACGCCTTTGGTCGCGTCCACCAAAAGAACCGCTCCCTCAACAGCGGCCAAAGATCTCGAAACCTCATAGGCAAAATCCACATGTCCCGGAGTGTCGATCAGATTCAGCACATATCTGGTCCCGGCCGAATCATAAGACATCCTGACCGGTTGCAGTTTGATGGTGATTCCCCTTTCGCGTTCCAGGTCCATCGTGTCCAAAAGCTGTTCCTTCATTTTCCGGTCTTCCACGGTATGTGTGATCTCCAGCATCCGATCGGCCAAAGTTGACTTCCCATGATCGATGTGGGCGATTATGCAAAAGTTTCGGATATTTTTTTGGTCATTCATATCCTATAATCTACCGCATTTTCGACTTTTTGCAAATAAAAAAGCCTGCTATGAAGACTTTATGCGCTTTATTCCTAAAGTTGAACTTTAGGAGGAGTTAATCTAGTTAAACAGAGCAAACCACCATATTTCGTATTTACCTCCTGCCCTTTTTATATTCTCATCCTATCCCACAAAACCCGCTATTTTTCAAGAAAAAGCTCAAGTGAAACCTTAAGCTGCGCACCTCATCGTTTCATGAAAGCCTTCACCTCCGCCGGGGAATCGCCGGTTTTTTTCCTTGAAGATGCTTTTTGGGCGCAGCCAGCCTTGTTTTTTCTCCCATTCTTTGTTTGGCTTTGGCGATTTGAGCGGCCACCATTTGCTCGGTCAGATAATATCTTTTGTCCCGTGCCGCTTTGGGATCAAAATTTTGGCCCTTTTCCTTGAGTAGCCATTTTTGGATCAATTCCTTTTCTTGCTGAGAGGCAAGCGCGAAAAATTCTTCGGGCCTATTCAAATAACTTTCACATAAAATTGCCCAGTATTCCGAAATGACGAGATAATTTTGGGATTTTTCGTCTTGGGCATTTATTTGATCGACATAATCCTTACTGGTGATGGTTTCGCGGATATTCGAACTGTGATAGACATGGGCAATATCATAGAAAAAATCAATTCTCTGCTCCTGTGTCATGGAGTTGCTGAAATCGCCCGCCACCATATGGCCGGCCTCGTGGCTCATAAAGGCCGTAATCGCCCGAATCTGAAATGCATCACCCGGATCCCCTTTCTCGGGACTGCGAGGATCATAAGGAGACCGATAAAATAATATATTGTCTTTGTGTCGGCTTTCGATGGCTGAGGAGGCGAATCTGCCGGCCATTCCATACTGACTAAACGATTCGTGAACCTTGTTTACGTATCTTAGCTCGGCAATATTACCGTTTATCATGCCAATCGGAAAACAACCTTCTTCCTCGCTGAAAACTTCCAGCATGAATTTTGGGTCGATGCCAAGCTGCTCAAATCCTTTCAGTTGCGGGTGTGTCTTTATTTTTCCTTTCGCTTCGCGCGACTGCATTTCAGCGATGGATAGATATTCAAAAATTTTTTTAGAAAATATATTTTCCAGAAAGTCTATTTTTTGACGATATTCTTTTTGTCGATCCGGAGTGTTGGTTAAAACTTGAGAAATAAATGTCTCAGCCCCTCGAGGTTCGCTTCTCTTTTTGGCTAGCGCGGAGTCGCTTGTTCCCATGGTCAAAATACCGGCTGCTAAAGCCAGTCCTGCGAATTGCTTGATAAAATTTCTTTTCGTCGCAGAATTTTCCTCAGACCCCGAACTGTTTTTTATTTCTGGATAGCTTTCAATTCCCATTTTTTTACTTACCCTTTTTTGCAAAATGCAAAAAATGTACACTGCTCTTTAAGCTAATCATAATTTCTAAATAGCTGAATAATTGAGTTTTTTTTAAAACAAGCCCTAGATTCCACTCGCTTCTGTTGGGTCTTCTGGGATGGTTTGTCGGAAGCGGAATAGTTTGGATGAGAAAAAGCTTTTGATCGAATAGAATTCTTCGAGCTGGAATAGCCGCGCTAAAATAAGATAAATTGAAATTCCAACCAGTCCCGAGAAAACCATCTGGGAAAAAACGCCAAGAAAAGTGTCGAGATCGATATAGGGCTGGATGACATATTTGGCCAGTTGGGCCGTGAAGCCGGCCGCGAGAGCGGAGATGGATATTCGAACCGTCGTCGAAATAATTTTGCGGTCGTCGAGATATTTCATCTTCACTCGCAAAACGAGCAAAAGAAGGAACATATTGACGGCGCTCGCGAGAGAAAAGGCCCAAACAAGTCCCAAAATTCCAAAAAAATGGGACAAGACAATGGCGGAAACAAGATTGACCGCTTCACTGGCCAGTCCCGTATAAAACGGAACTTTCGTGTTGTGAAGAGCATAAAATGATCGGGCTAGAAGCGGGACAAGACTTTGGGCGAAGAGGCTTACGGCAAAAATTCCTAAAGACTGGAAAGTGAGAATGGTGTCTTCCCAATCGAATTTTCCGGTCCCTAGGACCACTCGCACGATTTGAGCCCTGAGAACTAGGATCAGGACGCTGGCCGGAATGACAAAAAAGAGGATCTGGCGAAAAGTTTGGGAGAAACTGGCGATAAAATTTTCATTCTCTTCTTTGGCGGCAAAATGAGAGAGGGTCGGGAATATGGCCAGAGCGAAAGGAATGGCAAAAATTCCCAAAGGAAAACTTTGCAGATTATTGGCAAAATTGAAAATAGAAAGGCTTCCTGTGGCGAGAGTCGAAGCGATGACGGTGACGATCAATAAGTTTACTTGCGTGACCGCCAATCCCATCGTTCTCGGGATCATCAGTTTGAGGACTTTTTGAAGATGGCGATTCTTGAGATCAAGAACAGGGTGATAATGAAAACCGCTAAGTCTCACAGCCGGATATTGGATCAGCATATGAAGCATAGCTCCCAAAACGACTCCCCAAGCCAAGCCGATAATACCAAAATGAGGCACAAAAAAAATGGCTCCGATAATAATTCCCAGGTTATACATTATGGGAGCCAGCGAATAGATCAAAAATCTTTTAAGCGAGTTCAAAATGCCGCCGAAAATGCCGCTTATGCCGAGAAAAATGGGGCTGAGGAACATTATGCGCGTCAACATAACAACTTGAGCCATCTTATCTCCGGAAAAACCGGGAGTAATAAGTTTCATGAGCGCGGGCGTGAATATGACGAAGATTCCGCTAATAATCAGGAGCGCCAAAAGAGCCGCGTTGAGCAGGCTATCGGCCAATTTCCAAGCTTCCTTCTCTTCGTTGCGGGCGATGAGACCCGTAAAAACAGGAATGAAAGCCGCGCTCAAAGCTCCGAGAATAAGAAGATTGTACAAGAGATCAGGGACTCGAAAAGCGGCATAATATACATCGAGCGTGTCCCCCGCTCCAAAATGGGAGGCCAAAATACGGTCGCGCAAAAGCCCTAAAACCCGGCTCAAAATTCCCGCCGCGGAGATTATCAAGGCGGCCGAGGATATGGACGAAGAAGGCCGAAAACTGACAATTTTTGCGCTTAATCTTTTGATCATGGGGTTTTTTCCAGCGTCAAGCCGATAAATTTATCCGTGTCGAGAGAGCTTTCCATTTTCAAGTAGCCGGGATTATAACTGACGTCATCGGGATAGCGCCAGATCAACCGATAATTTTGGGGAATCTTGACTTCGGATACAAGCTTGCTTCCCAGGCTCCCGGATTGTTTTTGGTACAAGACCGAAAAAGAATCAGCCGGGTGATGAAGATCATCGAACTTCAGCTTGAAAGGCAATCGATATTTATATTCCAAAACCATCGTCTCGCCGGGACTGACATAAGTCCAGTTGGCGAAAACGGTTTTATGGTTTTCCGTATAAATGCGGGTGCCGGTTTTTTCATCGACTTGGGTCGCATCTTCCGTGGCTTGTACTTGGGGATCTTTCTTGAATCCGAGCGACTGATAGTCAAGCGGTGGCGAAACAAATTCCCGAGTCTGGCCGCTGGCCTCAAGGAGAGTGGCTCCCTCGGGAACGTAGACCCTCATATAATCAGAATTCACTTTGTTCCACCAATCTTGTTCTTTGTTACCTCCGTTATGTTTACGCGTTACGCTTACCGTGTCAATAATGCTTCCGTCTCCCTGAATAACGCTCGAATGGTTGATGGTTTCGTCAATCACTCCGTCGGTTTTGTAGCCGCTAATATTGGTATTGATGACAGAAAGATAATCCTTGCTGGTGTTGAGTACTTCGCCAGACCAGCCCTGCTGAGAGATAAGTTTTTGAATATTGTAATTCTTTGAATATAACAGCAGGTGTTTTTCTTTAAGGGAATTATTCAGCACTTCGAGGATCCGGATCATCTGGCTGAGATCTTTTGAGCTGAATATTTTGTCCAGGATCTTGGGAGTAAGATCGGCAATGAATTTTTTGGGTTTATTTAATTCCTTGTCATAATTAACCTCCACTTCAGTCTGTGTCTTTTCAATAAAATTGGACTCGTCAACAGTTGTGTTATATTCCGGCATTTCAATGGGACCCGTGATCTTGAGAAGGTCTTGAAGCAGGTTCGGGGTTATTGAAATGATCCCATCTACCGTCGGACCGCCGGTTTTTTCATAAAACCAGGAAACTTTTTCGGCCGAGGCCGGGAAATCGGGAAACCAATTAGCATCGTGCATGGTCCAGGCAGCGCTCATCTTTTGGATCGGTTCGGGAGGAATGATCTTGGCTTGAAGCTGGCCGTCAGGGTTATAGATATCGTCCACGAAAAGATTTTTGATCCGGCCATTGGATATGTCCAGGATCCCATAACTTCCAATAAACCCGCCGGTAGCTCGCATTTCCTGGTTGTTTTGGAATAAAAACAAAAATTTTCGTGGGCCGTTATATCCCAGGATATCCAGAAAGATCTGTGAATAATCCAAAAAGTTTTTTATGTTTGAGGTGACAAGCGGCAATTTACTCCTAAGATCAGCGAAAGTGGGCTTGATCTCCTCGGGCAAGTCGTCAAGATTGACCTTATTCAAGTTTTCTTGCGCTTGAGTCAGCTCTTTGTCGGCGCTTCCCACGCCGTCGCGAAGGCTGATGAAGATATCGGTCAAAGACGGCTGGCTTGAATCGCCTGCTTCCTTCAACGGATTTTTGATCTGGTTTAGAGATTTTAAGGATGTTGCCAGGCTCTTTCCGGAAAGAGCCATGTTTTCTCCGGCCGCCATCAGATAATTTGCGCTGGCCACCTTGGACACGCCGGGAATGAATCGCAGAATTTCGCTAAATTTTCCGCCAATTTCGGAAATATTTTGATGAGCGCTACTCAACAATTCATAGGATTCTTCAAAATTGACGGCCGCCTTGTCCAGTTGTCCGCTGGAAAGATTATCCTTAGCCTGGGCAAACTGCCCCAGAGCTTCCTGGCTTTGGGACAGAACGGTTGATTTAGCGCCCAATCCCTTCTGCAAAAAGGAAAAGCTGGGTATCAACAGGGAAAAAATGAGAAGAACCGCTGCAAAATGCATTCCATATTTAAGATTTTTCCCTATCAGATAATCTGAAGAAAATAATTTCGAAAAGCTAAATTTAATTTCTTTATCAAATTTATCCGAATCCAATCTTTCTTTTCCGCGCCGACGCCTTCCTTTTTCACTTCTTAAATTTTTGACCAAATTATCGGCGGACCTTTCCAGGTTAACTTGAAGGGACTCGGCCGGCTGGAAAAGATAACTCTCCGGTAGATCATTCGGGACATTTTCAAAAAAATATTCCGCCCCTTGATCCGGTTCATGATCGGTAAAAGTTTGGCTATCAGAGACACGCGAAACTGATAACAGATCGTCAGATACCGCTTGGCCAAGCTGGATTATGTTGGGACGGCGCGCTGATTTCTCTTCCTCCGCCCCGTTCTCGCTAGCGGCAATTTCATTGTTCCAGGGCGTTTCTTCAAATATTTCCTCATAAAATGTTTCGGTCGTTCGTCTTATATCGGAAAATTTCTGGTATGTTTTCGGTTTCTTTTTGACTATTTTTTCCGAAATAATAACGGTTTTTTTCAGTTTCCTTATTTTTTCCAGATCCAAAGAACCGTCCAGGCGAGTCGGCCGAACGTCAAACATTTGTTTTAGGATTTGTTTTCGTTTTGACATATTTATTTCACTCGGTTTCGTATATTTTCAGTGTTTGTCGAGTCATTTCTTCCCAGTTATATTTTTTTACTTGTTTCCTGCCGGCTGCAATCAATTTTTCTTTCAGTTCGGTGTCGATGAGAACTTTTTCGATCGCTTCGGCTATTTCTCCGGTCGCTTTCGGATCAAAATAATGAGCAGCTTCTCCCAAAATTTCCGGAAGACAGGAGCTGTTGGAACATATTACCGGCGTGTCCTCGCACATCGCTTCAAGCGGCGGCAGACCGAAGCCTTCGTAGAGAGAAGGGAAAACATAGGCCTGGGCTTCTTGATAAAAAATGGGCAAGTGATTATCGCTTACAAAATCCGCAAAAACAATATTCTTGATCTTTCCCTCACTTACGAATTTTTTGAGCCTCCGATAAAAGTAATCTTCTTTTCCGACCAGTACCAATTTCAACAAGGGGTGCTTCCGTGTCACCTCTCGAAAGGCCGTGGCCAGTACATCCAGATTCTTATGCGGGTAAGCGTTACCCACATAAAGGATATACGGTTTCATTATACCATATTTTTTGAGAACCTCCTGCCGAGGCAGATCAGATGGAATTGCAGGCAAAAGATCAACAGCTTCGCAAGTAACAAAGACTTTATCGGGATTTATCTTGAAGTGCTTCAAGATGTCTTTTTTTGTGTGTTCGGAGACCGCCAAAATCGCCTTGGCATGCTTAACGGCGTTTCTTATGACGATCTTATAAGCAGCCAATTTCAGGCGATAAAATAGCGGAGAAAGAGTCGAGGCCCGCCGGGTAGGAAAATGAAAAAGAATGAGATCATGGATCGTCACTACGAATTTTCCCGAGAAAAAATAAGGAACGTTAAAATGAGGAAAATGAACCAGGTCCAGGTTTAACTTTCTCAATATCCGCGGGAATATTACCTGTTCTCTTAGGCTGTACCAGGGAATATCAGCCAGAACCTTAGTAAAGTTCTTGTTCAACGGCTGGTACTCCTCCCAATTTTCCTTTCGGAGAAAAATAAAATACTGATTTCCATACGGAGTGGAAATTTTTTCCAAATTTTCTATCAACTTTTGAGTATATCGCCCCAGCCCCTTTCCGACAGAGCCGTAAAATCTGGCGTCGATGCCAATGCGCATTATTTTTTGATTATGAATATAGAGTTACGCATTATTAACTTCTTGAAAAAGAACCAACGACTCTTCAGCGCATTTTTCCCAGCTAAAAACCGGCGATCTTCTCAAGCTCTCTTTCTTCAAATGATCATACAGCCTTTCGTCGGACAAAACAGACTGCATGGCTTTTGCGGTCTCGTCAGGGCGAAGAGCGTCTATGAAAATGGCTGCTTTCTCCGCCACTTCGGGGAGAGAGGAATTGTTCGAAGTGATGACCGGCGCTCCTGATGCTATGGCTTCGAGAGGAGGAAAACCGAAACCTTCGAAAAAAGAAGGGTACACAAAAAGCGACGCCAGGTTATAAAGATAAACTTTATCCTTTGTATCAACGTAACCCGTTCTCAGGATGTCATTTTTATATTTTGATCCTTTGATATGTTCGCGGATATTTTTACTGAGGGAGGACATTTTTCCAACAAGAACCAGTTTATATTTTTCGAGAGTCGGAAAATTATCGCGCATATTTTCGTATGCCTTTATCAAGGAAAGAATGTTTTTTCGCGGTTCGATCGTTCCGAGAGTCAGAATAAATTTATAAGGAAGATCATATTTTTTTTGAACAGCGAGCAACTCCGGACTGTTTCTGTCGATAATCCTAAATTTTTTGTTCAAACCGCTTGGAATCACCGAAATATTTTCCGCCCTGACGCCGTAATTTTTTTCAAGATCGCTGGCGGTCGATTCGGAAACAGAAATTATCTTCTTGGCTCTTTGGGCCAGTTTTCGAGGATTGATCAAAAAATGCCAGATTCTGGTCTTGAGCGGAAATAGTTCCGGAAATCTCTCAAAAGAAAGGTCATGGAAAGTGGTGACAAAGCGGCAATGGCGGCTGATCGCGATAAAGTTGATGTTAGGAGCAAAAAAAATATCGGCTCCCCCAATCAACCTGTCTAGTTTCGGCCAGCCGAAAAACCAAAGTGACAAATTGAGCAGCTTGTTGGGAAAATAAAACTTTTTTTTTGTGACATTGGGATATTTTCCGAGGCGTGCCAGGCGATCATTTCTTTTCTTGAATGAATTGGAAAATAACAGGTATTTATTTTCCGAGTCTATTTTGAGAATATTTTCCAAAAGTTCCAGAGTATATTCTCCGACCCCGGATATTTTATCCTCCTCAAGGCATCTGGCATCAATTCCAATTCGCATTTTTAGTCCTCTGATATATAATGTTTTACAAAAGCAAAAAATATTCCTAAGATCAAACCAACCAGCGCGGCAATAAAAAGATTTATCCGCAAATCCTGCGTATTTTTTGCGGTTATCAGATTTGAAGGATCCACTTTGAACCAATTAGGGTCCCGCGCGTCGGCGTTGAGAGCTTTTGTCCTATCGGAAATAACAGACGCAATGGCGCTCGAAATTTTTCCAGCTTCGTCGGGACTGGCGGGTGAAAAGCGGACCTCGATTATCTGCGGAGACATTTTGTCGGCGCTAAAAGTTTTGGCAAGCTGGCGTAAAGACTTGCTGCCGGAATTCGAGCCGGCTTTGCTCAATATTTCCTGGGCTACGCCCGGCATCTTCAGCCACTCCGAAACAGTCTCGGAAAATTTATCGTCAGCCTGGATCCGATAAAACTGGTCGTATCGGTAATCAGACGTTGACTGGGTTTCTATCCTTCCAATATTGAGAAGAAGCGATGTTGAATAGGTTTCAGATTGCTTGATCGACCAGATGTAAACCGCTACAACTGCGATGATCACCGCGTAGATAAGGATCGAAACGTTTTTTTTGGCAATTTTGAAGTATTCTTTGAGCTCCATAATTTGAAAATTCTAATTTTTAAGGCTTGATTATCGGGATTTATGTCTTTTTAAAGCAGTTTCAATATAGTCTTTCATTCTACTCTTAAATATTTCTCTGTCAAACCCGATGGAACGCGCGCGAATGTCCTTTGAACTGAAATTTGCAGGATCAAATTTTCTCAAAACCTTAATTATGTCTTTTGGATGCTGTTTATCGAAAAACAAGCCCTCTTTCCCTTCCTGTACATGCTCGACAATGTCCCCGCCCCGAAAAGCGATGATCGGTTTTCCCGAAGCCATAGCCTCGATGGCCACAATTCCAAAATCCTCTTCCTGAGGGAAAATGAAGGCCTTGGCGCGGGCATAGGTTTTGGCCAGAGCTTCATCGCTCAAGCGTCCGGCAAACCGAATGTTAGGATTCGCCATTTTTTCGAGCCGTTTGAGATCGGGTCCGCGGCCGATGATCACGAGCGGCCAACCAAGCTCGTTGAAGGCCCTGATGACAATGTCAAAGCGCTTGTAGGCCATTAGCCTTCCGACCATCAAGAAGTAATTTCCTTTTTCATCGTCGAGATAGAATTTGTTGATATCAACCGGCGGATTTATCACGGTCGATTCTTTTTGATAGTATTTTTTGATCCGGCTGGACACGAATTTCGAGTTGGCGATGTATTCGTCCACCCGATCGGCGCTTATCCGGTCCCAAAGGCGGATATAATTCATGATAAAAGGAATGAATTTTTTGACCAATCTCGGGAAACCGAATTCCTGGATGTATTTTTGGCAGTCATCCCAGGCGTACCTCATTGGAGTGTGGCAATAGCAGACATGAAGAGTTTCCGGCGAGGTGATGATCCCCTTGGCATAACTTGATGAATCGGAAAGAACAATATCATATTTTGAAAAATCAAATTGTTCAATGGCCGGAGGCATCAGAGCCGGAAAAATGCGGTGATTGGAGCGTGAATAAGGAAACCTTTGGAGAAAGGAGGTATATATACGCTTATTTTTGAAGATCCCATGAGTTTTTTTCTCATCATAGATCAGCGTATAAATCGGCGCGTACGGCCAAATTTCCGTGAAGCATTCAAGCACTCTTTCCGCGCCTCCATATTGGACCAAATAATCATGAACCAAAGCGATTTTCATAAGGTAATCATAGCTTTTTTTGGCTGTTTTGACAATAAAAAAGACATAAATTCATATATCTAGAGAGGATTTGTATCCAATTATTTCAAAATTTCTTTCGCCTGTTT
This sequence comes from Candidatus Moraniibacteriota bacterium, assembly GCA_003157295.1. Classification (GTDB taxonomy): domain Bacteria; phylum Patescibacteriota; class Minisyncoccia; order Moranbacterales; family UBA11712; genus Fen-1326. The sequence continues at coordinate 13,667 of PMJF01000073.1, forward strand.
TCTTTTATATAAAGTTAGGCCGATGAAAAAAACTGCCACCCCGATAAAAATTATTACCCCCGCGTATTTGATATATTGGCTGATTTGCATCGTCGCATAGCCGAAAAAATATCCGAGGATCACAAGGATCGAGCTCCAGACAAGGCCGCCGAGAATTGAATTTTTCACAAATTTGGAAAGCTTCATCCGCAACGCGCCAGCCAGCGTAAATGTGATGTAGGATAGTCCGGTTGTTGACTTTACGTAAAATATCAAACGTTCGCTGTTTTGATGGAATTTATTTTTGAGCGCTTCGATCGTTGTATCCTTTATCTTTAAAACTTTTTGCGCTTTCGGGATGATTTTCGGTCCGCCATAATATCCGATATGATATAATCCGATATCCCCCAGCACATCGGCTACGACGCTCAAGGCAAAAACGAGGCCAATATTAAAAAATCCCTGCGAGGCGAGAAAAGCTGCGATCATTGTTGCAAAAGGCCCCTCAAGGAACATAAGCAAAAACATCGCCGGATATCCCCAATAACGAAGGAAGTGAATAAGCTCTGGAGAGCTGGGATCAATAAGCATTGAAAAAGATTAACTAATGTTTTTTCTCTTCTTAAGAAGAACGAAAAAAGTTTTGAACAACACCTCAATATCGAGCCATAATGACCATTTTTCAATATAAAAAATGTCCAGACGTGCCTCATCCGTGAAGCTCAGATCTGATCGGCCGGAAATCTGGGCCAAGCCCGTTATTCCGGGCTTTATGGACAAAGTTCGTCTTTGCCAGGTTTCATATTTTTCCACTTCTCTTGGCTGGTGCGGCCGGGGACCGACAAGGCTCATATCGCCTTTTATGACATTGAAAAGTTGGGGTATTTCATCGATCGAAAGAGCTTCAATGATCTTGCCCACCCGAGTTTTGCGGGGATCATTTTTTATTTTATACACGGGACCTTTTCGGACACTGCTCCGGTCGATGAGGTTATTTTCCAGCGCGATGGCCTCTTCAAGATTCGGGTTCTGATCGCTAGTACAATGTTCCAGTTTCATGTAGCGGAATTTCAAAAGATTGAAATTACCTTCGTGGCCAACTCGCTCATTTTTGAAAATGATCGGCCCGCGGGAATCGAGTTTAATAGCGATAGCCGCCGCAAGCATAAAAGGAGAAGTGACAATGATGCCCAAAGCCGATCCTATAACGTCGAAAGCTCTCTTAGTGATCTTTCCCCAGCCATCAAGCGTTGTGTTTTTTATTTCAATAATAGGCTCATCGAAAAGGACCTTGATATCAAAATTAGTGCTAATGGACTGGAGGATCGCCGGAATAAACTTAAATTCTATGCGATTCCTCTGGCAAAAATCACTAGCCTGGCGCAACTCGGCCATCGTAATGTCCGGATCGCAAACCAGAATTTCATCTATCCCCTTTTCTTTATGGATCCGGCGAAGCGAATCAATGTCTATGGTATTTTCCCGGGTAATAATTTTGTATCCCAGTTCCGGATGATCCTTGAATTCCCTGGTCGAAGTATCACAAAAAGATCCGCTTCCGATTAGGACAAGCCTATGGACGCCGATCCCCCGGTAGATGAGAAGAAGTTTTTGAAGGAAATTTATGGCAAAACGAGCGAGGGTTATCAGTGCTACAGCCATCAGCCAGGCCGTCAAAATAACAAAGCGGGATGAAAACCATTTCCTTTGCAGGAAGATGATCAGGATAATTATGGTAATGCCGACTGTCACGGAAAATATAATTTTGAAAAATTCCCGCCAAAAGGTTCGGGTGGCTTTCATGGAATATAATCCTTCGAAAGCGAATATAAGCACGAAGAGCGGCGCGATAGCCAGCGCCACTTTCAAATAATCATTGAATGGGAAATCAAAAAGCACCGGCTTGAGCTCAATGATGCTCGGGGTGAACCGCAGCCAATATGCCAAGACGGAAGCCGCGACGATCATTGTAAAATCAACCGGTACCAGGAGCATTCCAAAAAACAATTCGGATTTCTTCATAGATTCTGTTATATGTTAGCCGAAGCCTATAAGCCGGATTCTGTCTATTCGCCAGAGGCGAAAGAGATAATCATTTATCTAGCCCCGATATTACTATCGGGATCGAGCGCCTTTCCCCCGACTAAACGTCGGGAGACACAGACTTGCACCAAGCAGGGTTTACCAAGACACGATTGTCGCCAATCGGCTCGAATCATAGCTCAAAATATAAATATCAGGAACACTGACTCGCTTTTCATCTTTCTCCGCCCAAGTTTTTGAACTCGCTTCGCGTTTTTGCGCCGACGGCGCGGATCCAAAAACTTGAGCGGATAGTATAGTTTCTGTGACACTTTCCCGAAACGCATCTCACAATGCATTTGGTGGGTGTTACCCACTGCTTACTTCTCCAACAACATGTGAGAGGGTGTCCGGACTTTCCTCCCGTCTAACTTTTTAGGGTTAAACGAGCGATTATCCAGCTTGACTAACCTAATGATGTTACTTTATTTCAACGGTTTTGTCAATGGCTTATGAGCAAAAAAAGCCTTAAATAAAGCCTTTAAAACATCCGGCTTTGGGCTCTTGTGGCCTCGTCAAGGGCGAGATTGGCCAGTCTGTCCGCTTCTGCGTTCTTTGCCCTTGGAATATGGCTGTAACTGACATCTTTGAAGTCGATGGATAAATTCCAGATCAATAGAAAAAATTTCTGAATACTCTCATCGCTCACCTTATATTGATGGTTTAACTGCTTCACTACCAATTCACTGTCGAGATAACAATCAAGACTTAGCTTTTTTGATTCTGTTTTACCAAAAAGCAACTTAACTTTTTGCAGAGCGAAGATCAAGGCTTTATACTCAGCTTCATTATTGGTGGCATAACCAATAAATTCCCTATAAGTTTTTTTCTTCCCGTCTTTTTCGATCACGACGCCGATGGACGAAGGACCTGGATTTCCCCGCGCGGCACCGTCAGAAAAAATAATGATCTTGCTCATAGGGTTGTTTTACTTTTTTTAATATCAATGATGTTTAGTTCCAACTTTTGGCTTCCATTCCATTTATTGGATTTCAGATTATAGACCGCGGATACGGATTCCCCTTTCACGATTTGCGAAAAAATATCAGCGCCTTTAAAAAATATTCCCTCGATGATCTTTTTATTGTTATCGAGACCGAAAATGAACTTCGTGTGTTTTTGACCGTTTCCGACAAGATTGATTTCTCGCACCAGCAAGTTATGGGAAAGAAAGACCGGCTCGCGATTGCCTTCTCCGAAAGGCTCCATTTTTCGCGTTTCAGAAAAAAGATCCCAGTCGATTTTTCCAGAGGGTATCTCCGCATCAACGGCGATGGCTTTCCCCCATTGCTCCTCATTATAATTTTTTTTGATCAATTTTTCCAGCATCTTTTCAAATTTCGGCAGATTTTCCGGTTTTATCTTGAGTCCCATGGCTTGAGAGTGGCCTCCGTATTTTTCCACTAAATCATCAAGCTGGCTGACGGCGGAAATAAGATCAAAAGCCTGGATACTGCGTCCGGAACCCTCTATAAGGTCATCATTTTCGCGAAGGATGAAAACAGGACAGTGGTGTTCGTCGGCAATTTTTCCGGCTACGACGCCCAATATTCCCATTGGCCAGTTTGCGCCTTTTCGGATAATCAGCCGGTAATCCTTTTCCGGCTCCAGGGTGCTTCTTATCTCGCCAAGAATTTGCTGGGTTATTTTTTGCCTCGCGGTGTTTGTGCTTTCAAGCTCGAGCGCCAAAATCCGGGCTTGTACCGGATCCTTTCCCAAAAGAAGGTTCAAGGTGAGATCGGCATGATCCATTCTGCCGGCCGCATTGAATCGCGGGCCGATATGATAACCGATATTTTCCACGCTGGGAGGATTTTTTTCATCGATATTGAGCCTGGCCGTTTTGATGATCTCTTGGATTCCGAGCCGTTTGGTCTTTTGAAGGACAACGAGGCNNAAATTCTGTTTTCATCGACCAAGGGAACGCAATCAGCCACCGTTCCGATGGCCACCAGGTCCAAAAGCCATTTTAAATGCGGTTCGCTTTGGGGAATTATCTTTTTCCACAAGGCTTGGGCGAACTTAAACACCACTCCCACGCCGGCTAAATCCTTGAAAGGATATCTTTGGCCGGGAAGCTTCGGGTCGATCAAAATGCAATTTTGGGGAAGTGTTTTTGGGATAGAATGATGGTCAATGACGATCACTTCCATTCCTTTTTTCCGGGCGTATTCTATTTCATCTTTATTTGATATTCCGCAATCAACCGTAATAAGAAGGCTGGAGCCATAATCGGCCTTTATCATATCCAGCGCTTTTTCATTGAGTCCGTAGCCTTCCTTGTTGCGGTCCGGAATATATGTTTCGGCACTTAGTCCCACTTTTTCCAATACTTCCTTGAGAAGAACGGTGGAGGTGATCCCGTCGGCATCGTAATCACCGTAAATGGCCACTTTTTCTTTCTTTTTGATCGCTTTCTCAACCCTCTCTACCGCTTCTTTCACGCCCCCGAGATCTTCCGGCGAGTGCAGGTCTTCATATTTCGATTCGAGGAATTTTTGAACGTCAACTTTCGAAAAAAAACCCCTTTGAACCAATAGCTGAAGGGTAATAGGGTTTAGAGAAATAGATTGAAGCTCCCCGGGTATCTTGGGAGACGGCTTTAGGTTCCATTTCATTATTTAGCGGAAGTTATGTTGAATAATCGCACTTTGGACATTTCAAGATTCCGTCGAAACCGTGTCCCTCTTTTTTGATCGTCATCTCCATTATCATCTTCTCCTGGCAATTCGGACAATTTAGGCTCTTTCCTTCCAAAGTTTTTGCGAGTCTTGGCGCGTCCCAAGCATACGGATCAAAACTCAATTTGAACGATCCGCCGGCGAGAGTCAGGCTCTTTATCCTGTCTACAAGCTCGTTCGGCGTCACAGATCCCTGCACGATAAAGTTAATAATACCCAATTCCTCGGCTTTTTTCCGATCCTCTTCCCTTCCCAAGTGAGAAAGAATAGCGATGGGAATCTTGCTGGTTTGCACGTTCTCTCGCAACGCCTTGATCAGCTGAAAACCGTCCATTCGAGGCATGATGATGCCGGTCAGGATCACATCCGGCATCTCTTTCGTTGCCAGATCAAGGCCCTCCACGCCGTCTTTAGCGCTAATCACTTCCGCTTTCTTTTGTTCGAATATTTGGGCATAGGTTTCGCGGATAACGTCGTCATCGTCCACAATCAATATTTTGTAATTATTGTCAGGCATATTTTTCAGTTATTTTTTACGCTTCTAAGATACGCTTTGGCGTCCAAAATTTGATATTGACTGCCATTATTATAAACCATGACAGGGTTAATATCAATTCCAGATATATCCGGATTTTCAGCGGCTATATTTTGGAGAGCCAGAATAATGTTCGCAATTTCTTTCAAATTATAGCCCTTATCCCCGCGATATCCCTTAAGAATAGGGAAAATTTGCAGTTTTTTCAACTCTTCCGTTATTTCCGAGACTGTCAAAGGAGGTATCAAGATGACTCTATCCTTCCAAATTTCGGTGAATGTTCCGCCCAGGCCGCAAATAATTACCGGCCCGAATGACTTGTCTCGCTTGAGGCCGATGATCAGCTCAAGTCCCGGTTTGGCCATGGGCTGGACCAGCATTTTTTTTGTCCCGGTCGCTTTCTGGATCTGTCGCAAAGCGGTTTTCAGATCCCGCTCGTTTCGGATATTCAGGATAACGGCTTTTTTGTCCCAGCGGTGGATAATTTTCGGATCATCGGTTTTCAGCGCGCAGGGATATTTCAGATTATTGAAATTGACGATTTTTCCGTCCCTGGCCGATACGGACGTTGCCAACTTCAGGCCGTAGCTTTTGAATATTCTTTTCGTTTCGTCCCAATAGAGTATCTCCCTCTTTTGGCTGACGACTGACTGCAGTATGCAATTCGCAGAATATTTCAACTTGATCTCTTTCGGCTCAGCGCTTGGTGCCGATTTTTTTCTGGCAGAGTTAAACTGAATAAGTTTTTCAATGACAGCCAGAGCTCTTTCTGGACTTTCAAAGTTGGCCACGCCGTTTCGATGCAAATATTCCATCGCTTTTTTAATTTTCACTCCACCCATGAAACACGTTGTCAATACAGGAAACTTTTTCTTGAGATTTACGAGAATTTTCGCCACTTTTTCCGGGTCAGTTTGGGATTGGGGCGTCAGAATGACCAGAATGGGATGAGCGGAATATTTTTCGGCAATGTGCTCCAGAACATCCGCGTATCTTTTCGGCGCAGCGTCTCCGATGACATCAATCGGATTTTCGACGGAAGCGCTTTCCGGAAGATGCTTTTTCAGTTCTTTTTTGAAATTCTCCGGAAAATCGAGTAACTTTATTGATTTTGATTTTCCGACATAGTCCGCGGCCAAAACGCCGGGTCCGCCTGCGTTTGTGACAATGATCACTTCTTTTTTTCTCGGGACGGAATCGGAACTGGCGTATAAGATCAAGTCCTGAAATTCGGAGATATTCTTGGCCTCAATGACGCCCATTTTCCCGAAGATAGCCGAGATGATAGCCTCATCTTGCGCGAGTGACCCAGTATGGGAAGAGATGGCTTTTTGTCCGACAGTATTTTTTCCGGCCTTCAAAATGAAGATCGGTTTCTTGTTGATTATTCTACTCACTGATGAGATAAATTCGGGAGCGTTCTTGATATCCTCGAGATAAAGAGCCAGGGCTTGGGTATCTTTGTCTCGAGCCAGAAAATTTGTGATCTCAGTTTCGTTGAGATCGGCTTTATTGCCGATGGAGATCACTTTTGAAAAACCAAGCGACAGATTTTCCGTCCAATCGAGAAGGGCTACCCCGAGCGCGCCGGATTGGGACACGATCGCGACTTTTCCGGGTTTGAAATCACCAGAAGTGAAACTGGCATTGAGTTTTGTTTTAGGATTGATGAATCCAAGACAATTCGGCCCCAGAATATTCAACTTATGCTTTTTCGCAAGCTCGGCCAGTTCCTCCTCCCGTTTTTTCCCATCCGGACCAGTTTCCTTGAAGCCTGCTGAAATGACGATGAAATTGGATATCTTCGGCTTGGCCTCCGCTCCGTTTTTGATCGCTTCACATACAAAAGGAGCCGGAATAGCGATCAAAACCAGATCAATATTTTTCCCGATGTCGCTTAGCTTTGAAAAGCAATCCAGATCCCCGATCTTTTTGTGGCTGGGATTAACGCAGAAAATCCGGCCTTGCCAGCCGGCCAAACGGATATTTTTCAAAATAACATTTCCCATTTTCTCCTTATGGGGCGACGCGCCAACAATGGCGATCGATCGGGGACTAAAAAAAGATTCTAGGTTTCTCATAGTCAAATAATAGCACAAAAGACGAAAAAAGGCTCCAATATGATGCACTCCACCCCCTGAACTTGAACTTCATAAGCTTGCTACTAAAGTTTAACTTTGAGAAAGGTCAAACTATGCGAAATGCCTTATTGCTTATCATGAAACTTATAGGCAACATGACTGCCGTCACAGAAAGGCTTGCTGTTCGATTGTCCGCACCGGCAAAGCGCGACACGATTTCGGAGTTCATAAAGCGTCCCATCCGATCCTTCGATCTGGATCCTTCCTCTCACGCAAATTGGGCCGCTCACACCCGCAACTTCATCCTGAGCGATACTGATCGACGGTTCAAAATCGGGCTCAATTTCCTGGCCGGTTTTTTTATCCATCATCACTAAGCGTCCGGAAGGACAATCACTTGCCTCTTTGATTGCTATTCTTATCTTTTCCGGATCATCCGATCTTTCTCTGACAAGATCCCAGGCCCCTCCTGCTCGGGTACAAAAATGCCCACTGGCGCAAAGATCCGGCACGTCGAAAAGAATGATGTCATCACCCTCAACTTTTTCCGCCTTGGACTGGAACGTGGCCTTCTCCGCTGTCTCAGCCATGTTGCAGGCTGCCCGCTTATGCGCTCCGTCACAAAAAGGAGCGTTCTTTGATTCGCCGCAACGGCAAAGAGAATGAGTTTCTTGTTCGGGATAATCTGAAACTTTTTCCCATTTCAAAAGATATCTTTTTTCATCCTCGGTGATCATTTCTTTTGCGAGCGGAACATTTCCCGTGACCATATACGGCCCGTTTTTTATAACTTTGATCTTTTTCTCTTCTTTTACGGATGACATATTTTTTATGAATTAGAAATAAAACTACAGATCAATTCCCTTTATTTTTTCCGCAAATTTTTCCACTTTATCTGAAAAATTTTCTTTCACAACATCAGTTGTCCGAAGGGCCAAGGTCACCTCAGGCTTTCGGCCGATTATTTTTTCCATTTCGGGAAAAGCGCGCTTGTCGCCTGATCCGCCCATCGTGCAAAAAAAAGCAACTTTTTTGAACTTATCTTTTTGTTCGGTGATATAAGCTCTCGCTGGCGAGGATATATTCCAGCCCCAAATGGGTGTGCCGATAATTACCAAGTCATAATGATCAGCTGCCAGCTTTACGGGCTCGATTTTGGTCAATCTCTTTTTCATTGCGTCGCGTCCGCTTCGCAAATATCCCATAGCTCCACTTCTGACAACTGTGTCCTTGATTTCCTCGATATCGGCTCCTATTTTTTCGGCAATCGCCTCAGCTACTTTTTTTGTTGTCCCCGTGCGGGAGTAGAAGGCCACAATCGTTCTCATAAATTTATCTCAAAGATTAATTTATATCCATACGCTGAAACTCTGGCATAAGTTGTCAATTGGATCGAAAATCTTCATTGAGATTACCAGAATTTGAATAACCCCTGCTTTCCCAATAGCCTTCAAAACTGCTGTTGCTCGAAAATTCAATTTCTGTTATCCATTTTATCCATTTATAGCCAAACTTGTCTTCGGCAACCAACTGAAAAGGGAAACCTCTCTCCGGCGGCAGTTCAACCCCGTTCATCTTTGAGGCCATCAGAACATTTTGATCCAAAATATAACTGAGGGGAAAAGAAGTGGAATATCCGTCGTAAGCCCGGAAAATAACAGTATTAGTGCCCTCCGGAATTTTTGATGCATCAATGAGATCTTTGACCAACACCCCTTCCCACAGAATGGTCACTTTCCAGCCCTCAACACAATTTAATGTGACTACCTTTTTATACGCCTGGTGATCGTTGATAATGTCACCATAGGCATAACTCTATGCTCGCCATCCGTCAGTCCTTTTATTTTCAGCTGATAGGAATTTCTATCGACATGCTGGGGGCCTTTTATCGAGTTTTCCTGAAAATCCTTGATGGACGACAGGTTTTTACCCTCGTACTGCCGAATTTCGCTAGCGGGCAATTCTTGCGCTTGTTTCGTATTTTGAAGTCTGTATCTTAGGCCTGTATAAGCAATAAAAGCCAAAAACCCCGCCACGATAATTATTGTAACAATATTGGCTATTTTTTTCCTTGTCTTTTCCATATGACCTTTTTCCTCAAATTTTTTTGATCACAGATCGGGCGCGCGCATATTTTTTGAGCAGCATGTCGCTGTAGGATCTGTCCATTTTTTTGTATCTGTCCAAATCGAGAATTTTAACTATCTTCCCATATTCCTTCTTCGCTACGGTAATGTCCTTTTTCACAAACGTCTCTATCTCCAAAAACGTTCCAAGTTTTTCCACTTTGTCCAGATGGATCCTGGTGTTCTTATATACCCAGAGTTTCCGTTCTTTTTTCACGGTCACTTTTTCTCCGTACGCTTTTTTCAAAACCGCTTTCAGCGCTTGCGCTTGTTGCTTGTTGAAATCAATCATGTCAAAATTAGACACCTTCGCCTCTTTTTTATCCGGCCTTGCATAGAGAACCAGCCGGAATAGTTTATTGTTTTCTTCCCGAAATTTCAGTCTTTTTCTTTTGCAATTATAATATGTATCGACTTGCGACAAAATTTCCTTATCGGCTGCCCGATTTTTTTTCAGTTTATCAACAATGCTTTTAAAATTGTCAACTCGTATTTTTAGCTCAATATTTTGCATAAATTATCTTTTCCCTCATTGGACAGCTTTCAGTATTAGTTTTTTCGTGAGAAGTCCCTTCGTTGTTCCCACGTATTTCACGACGCTGGCGCTGTTTGCAATTCCGGCTTTGAGGGAGGCTTCCAGCGTGGCACCTTTAAGATAGAATCCCAAAAATCCGCTGGCGAAGGCATCTCCGGCGCCGGTAGAATCAACGGCTTTCACTTTTATTATCGGGCAATGGAGAATTGGTTGGCCGATTTTGCCGGCCCAAGCGCCCTTCAAACCATCGGTGATACAGACGGTTTGGGGGCCGAGGCTATGAAGAAATTCGAATAATTTTTTGATGTCATAGTTTTTTATTTTGAGACCATAAGCTATTTCAGCGGCCTCGTTTCTGTTTAATATCAAGATTTTCGCGTTT
>PMJF01000011.1 GCA_003157295.1 Candidatus Moraniibacteriota bacterium
ACAAGAGTTGAGCTCTTGTCGTGGATTATTTTGATGGTCGAATAGAATTCAAGTCCGCGATAAGAGAGTCTGCAGCGGATTGGTCGATTTTTTTGGGAGAATTTTTCCGGATTTGATTGATCACGAGATCGACCCGCGCGTTGATTCTTTTTTTGAGATTGGCAATCCGCTTCGTTTTTTGCACATCTTTCATGCCGACTTTGCTGTTGACCCTGTCGACCTGATTGAAAAGAAATTTGATTCGTCTCAAGTTTGACCGCAAATAGTTTCTTTCTTGCGGGGTCTTGACGAGACCCTGGGTGAAATACTGCTCGACTTTTTGGATCAACCCGTCTATTCCGCTTTTTTCCTTAATGTTTGTATCTCCAGCGGTGATTTGATCCGATTGGACATCGACAGTTGTTTCCGTTTCTTCGCTGGTTTCTGTCGTTCCCTCAATCGTAGCGGCTGTTTCCTTCCCATTTTGAATATCGTTCGGATCTTTTGATATTTTTGCCAATTCGATATCAAAATCGCCGTTGTCCGTGCCTTGAGTGAGAATTTGATAGTTTCCTTTTTCCGGATTCGGGATAGTGACAAACTCCGATTTCACTTCGCACATCTTTTTCGGATTGTTCGCGCAAGGCTCTTGATAACCGGTATAGAAAGCGTTCGGGATTTCATTGAGCGTTTTTCCATTCGCGAAATCCTTCCCAACTCTTTTCCCGGAAGGAGAAACGACTTGAATATCGACGGGAGAAAAAACGTTGATGAGAAAAATATTGGGAATATCAATATCATTCACATAATGCAGGCTTGATTCATCTCTCCCTGTTAAGCGATTTATGATTGTTTTTTGCGCTATCGTGGGAAGATCGCCATGCGAAGAATTGAAGCTGATCGGGTCAATCCCTGGAATCGCCGAAGCGCTGGAGATGGGGACGGTTTCATCTCCACGACCTCGTATTATTCCTTGGTCAGTTTTATCATCATAGAAATTTTCCGGCATTCCATCCTCCCAACGGCCTGAAACGGTGCTTTTTGTAATTTTTATCCCACTAATAGTGCTTCGTTCATCATCCAGATTTCCAACAATATTATCGGTTCTTACCTGCGATAATTTCGCAACAGCCGCTGGATCATTGAGTTTTTCCAAGAAAATGTTCCTGGGATAGAAGTCGGAATATGGCATTATTGCTCCGTTTTTAGACAAATATCCATAATCAGGAAGTAGCTCTCTAACTGATGGTATTTCCGCCCGGATGTACTCAAAAATATCGCTGTATCCCGCCTCTGTCGCTTCTTGATAAAAGTGATGTCTGGCAACCTTTTCTGTCCAAGTGAAAAATCCTTCGCCGGCTTCCCATTTCAGATAAGCCTCCGGCGATCCGTCATTAGGGGTTCCAAGTGTTATCAACTGGTCAACAGAATTGTTTTCGATATTTTCAACCAGATATCTTGCCACCAGTCCGCCCATACTGTGCCCCACCAGATCCACTTTGGATATTTTTGTGATATTTTTTATCTGGTTTATTTTTGTCTCAAGATCAACCGCCGTGTCTTCGTTTTTTCTTTTCCAATCATAGGGAAAATCAAAGAGGTTTTTGTCTTTTTTGTATCCATTCATTTGAAAAGAATCAAGAAGATCGCTGTAGGTGAAAAGCATCGGATCGATGATCCATTTTCCTCCGGCTTTATATGATCCCATAATCCCCGGGATGACAATCGCCGGATCGGCAATGAGATCATTTTCTCTGAAACTGTCGATTTGAAAATTTCCCTTCACTTTTTTCCCGAAAGAAATCAAGTAGTTTTCATAAGTGGGTCCGGCAGAATTTCCATACCAATCATCTTTCAGCAAAATTTTAGAAGAACAACTCGCCCCGAGCGTCTGGCAGGAAATACTCGAAATCATCGCATAATCCTGGCTGCTTCCCTCAAAATTGGAATTCACGATTTCCAAATGGCTGGTTTGTTCATTTGCGCCTTCAAGATAGGCTTGGACTTGAATATCAGAGAAAAAATTGTCCGTGAAGCGGGAATTTTCGATGTGCACCGGTCCAAGAGAATAGAAAACTGCCGGCATTTCACCGCCTTGAGCATATGCACTGTTCAAGAAATTATTTTGAAAACCGATTGGAACGGCATTGCTTTTTCTTCCGCCGTGCTCAATGTCAACATACCTCAAAAAAGATTCCCTGTTTGAAACGCTTTCAAAATAAATTGAAAAACCCTCTTCCTGTGCTCCAGCCGAGGTAAAAACAATTTTTTCTTTTTCGTTTCCTCGAGCGTCGATATTTCCATTTTCGACATATATGGCCGGCGCCATACCGTTGTCTTTCTTGTGAAATTCAACGCGCGTGCCCTTTTCAATGGTGAGAGTGGCGTTGTTTCGGATGACGACATCATGACTCATTTTTTTGTTTCCGCTCCACGAATCATCGCTTTCAATGATCAATGATCCCAGTTCCGGCCATTCGGCATTCGTTTTTTCGAAATGAAGCTTGTCAAGCCGGAATGGCGAAAGCGCGAACAGAAAAACAATTACGAAGACCAATATCTTTCTATTTCTTTTTGTTTTTCGCATTTTTTATGAGATAAATTATTAAAATTATAGCTAGAACTAAATTTATTAAAGGCCAAATATTTCTGACTAAATTAAACAGCCAAAATACATTGTAGTAGCTTGCAAATTGATAATTCACG
>PMJF01000049.1 GCA_003157295.1 Candidatus Moraniibacteriota bacterium
CCGGAGAACTGATGGTCAGCTTCGCTCCCGGGTTAATAGTCCCGATCCCGACGTTGCCGGAAGGATTGATCGTCATTCTGTTTTTGTCAGCGGTCAAATCGTAAACCGCAAAATTTCCTGTTTGGCCGGAAGCGCTTCCATAGCTATAGAACAGCCAGTTGTGCCCGCCCGCGCTGGTATTGTTGATATAATAACCATTGCCCCAGGTGTCATTGGAAGTGAGCTGAAGTTCCGTCGCTCCGGAGCTGCCTCCGTTTTTCACAATTTCGAGCGTCGCTCCGGGACTCGACGTCCCGATGCCGACATTGCCGCCNNGCATTGTTCGTTCCACTCGCCGGATTATAATTTATATTGGCCGCATCTTGGGCGGTCGAAGTGTTGTCGATATTGATGATGCCGTCCCCGATAATGTTCAAAGAATTTATGGCTTGGGGCACCGACCCGATTCTTTTTCTTTGTGACATTTCATTGTCCGATTCCACTGTCACTCCCAGATAATATGCATTTGAGCCGAAGTCTAAATCAAGCGCGTTTCCCGTGCCGCTTCCCAGCATGATCGAAAAAATGCCGTCCTCTATGGCGACCGGATTCCCATTGGCAGTTGTATATGTTCCCGTCCAGAGCAAGTTTCCGCCAGTTGGCGCGTCGTATATCTTGAAAAGGATGTTGTAATCGCCATTAGGTACCGCCACGTCGGTAGCATCCGTGAGTTTTCCCTGATAGTTTATTTGCTCATTTACAGCGGCATGAGAGTGGATAACGAAGAAAAAAATCCCAATCAACCCGATTAGTCCCAATTTCCAAAATTGGATTTTTTTCTCAACTTTTTCCTTCATTTTTTGTTGTGTTTCGATTTTTGCGCTTCCGAGTCGAGTGCTGCTTACTTCGGCACAACAGTCACAGAACCAATTTCGTCCGGATTATCGGCGTGAATGATAAGATTGTTGTTTACATCCTTTTCCACCAGATATTTTTGATCGCTATTTTTCCCCCCGAATCCCCAAACAAAAAGGCTGATTATCACAATAACCGCAAGAGCTAAAGCCCATTTGAGGTTCGTTAGCGCTTTCCTATTCTCCTCCGCCGGAATGCTGACATTCAGCTCCTCCCTTCGCAGATAACCCGCTTCAGCCACCCCAGTCACATAGCTTTCGATCGCCTTCCTTGTTGTGAACCATTTTCCATCCTTTTTTATTCCTTCAAGCTTCCGCTTTCTTATGATCAGCCTCAAATAATCCACGCTGTATGGAGATAATTTGCTGGCTTCTTGAAGAGATATTAAGTTTTCCTGGTTTTCACCCATTGTGTTGATTTTATTGGAACCGGATACACTATCTGATGTCGTATCCTTTGCCTTATTATACACAAAAAAAAGCTTGTCAACAAGCTTTTCGTAGCCACTTATCCACACCCCCCCGAGCTGATCATTTTTAAGCTATTTTTCTGCTGATTTTATATTTTTTATAGACCCATACCAAGCCAAAGACCACCAGAACCACGATGATTATTTCTTTCCAGGGGGGCATGAAGATATAGCGCTTGAAAGTGATCGTATTTCCGTCGCCATCTTTTATATTTCCCACAATTTTATAGAATCCAGCCAAATCCTGCCTTTTGATGCTTTCGTCGAACTCGATACTCGTTGTTGGCAGGATCGTTCTGTCCCCTATAGGAAAATCGGATATTTTTTGCCCCCAAATATTTTTTATCTCCACATTTCCTTCGGGCTTGAAATGGGTATTTCCCACATTTTCGATCTCCATTCTCAGTTTTGATTCATCTTCCCAGGACAATCTCGGAATGTCCAGTTCTTTGAGCGCCCCTTTTTTCACTGCGTCCCCGCCCACTTGCATGAGCAGCATGGTTCCGACCCGGCCGGTGACACAAATTGAAGATTTGTCTGTCGCGACAACTGCGTTATCCTTTTCTACCATGCAATTTGTTCGCAAGAAGATCACGCCGTAATGTCCTCCAATGATCGCGTCAGCAGGAGCTTTTATTTTATACTCAAGAACCTTATATTCTCCCTTTTTCAGAGAAAAATTATTTTCATTCAAAGATATCCAGTCCTTCATCAGATACGGCCTCAGTTTTTCGTTCCTTATAGCCTTGTCGTCTGAAAAAATATAATTTCCGGCGTCATCCACAAAAAAATCAGAAAATTCCGCGCTCACCGTGACATCGTCCTCCGAGGTGTTCTCTATATAAATTTTGCCGGTTTCTTCCCCGCCCGGGTCGATTTTGAGATCGTAGCTGAGCGGAGAGATTCTGAGAGATACAGCATTTTTCGCCTGAACTGAAAAACAAAAAAGGCTCGAGAATATCAAGGGCGAAAAAAGCAATAGGCGTCGAATGGCTTTGATTTTTATAATTGGTCTCTTCATATCAATGGCTTTCCAATTTCACGTTCAAATTATACCACAGGCAGCGAGGTTTCCTAAATGGTCCCGAGGCTAATTTTTCCTTAACTTTTTTTTCTTATTTCAAATTTCGAGAAGAAGTATTTGAACAGATAATAGATAACAATGAGCAGGAGGAGCAGGAGTAAGGCGATATGCCACGGGAAGGCATAGAAAACAATACTTTTTGTGTTTTTGAGATTCCCCCCAAAACCGTAAACGGTCGTCAATTCCGCTGTGTAACGCCCCATCAGCCACTTTTGGTTCCAAGTTGCATTTTGTTTTCTGGAAGAGTTTGAGAGCACTGTCCAATCTTTGAGCGGAAAACGCGCAACTTCAGTCCCGAGAATATTTTTAATGGCAATTTCTCCTTTCACCTTTTCATAAATATTCCCCGAATTTTTGAAAACCGTCGAAAATTCCACAGGGCCCTGGCGATAAAAATTCTTGTCGGCGGAAAAATGCGTTATCTCGCCGGATTCTTGATTATTCCCCGGTACGTTTATCAAAATAAGCGTTCCCACCCTGCTCACCAGCCTGACTTTTCCGTTTCCTTGATCCTGCTCTTCTCCCGTAGCGGAGGCAAATACGGCCACGTAATGGCTTCCCGCCACGGCGTTTTGGGGAGCGGTTATTGTCAGTTGGACAGTCAGTCGGTCCCCGTGATTGAGGGCTATTTCATCAACATCAGGCGTTACCCAATCCTTCGCAGACGTGATTCCCGCGGATTCATCCCCCAAAAACTCTGTCACCTTCTCGGGATCGCTGGATCCCACAAAATCTTCTTTTGTAATCCCAAAATTGACTGTTTTTCCAAGACGGTTGACGATCGTGATCTGTTGAGTCGTTGTCTGGCCGGGAGAAAGCGTGAGCTCGAGATTGACGGGAGAGATCACAAAACGATCCTCCACATTTTCCTGATAGTTTTCAATGGTATAGGCTTTGGCCGATCCAACCAGCAAAAACATCAAAAAAAAGCCACTTAGAAAAAGCAACTTTACTGATCCCAAATTTTGCCTTTGAAAAAAGCTTTTCCGATAATTCATCGCTCCTGCAAAAATTTCTAATTCCTCATTGACCTAATAAAAATCCATGCCCCAAATCGAAAAAAAGAATTTGGTCATTTGGATTTGTTTAGNNATTCGAAATTCGAAATTAGAAATTCGAAATTAGAAATTCTCTAGAGTGTTGTCGCTGTCGCTGTCACGGTCGCCGAATAACTTCCGCTAGGTTGGGATTTCGCAGATCCGACTTCGGCTTTGAAAATAACAGTTGTGTCGTCACCGGCTGTTTCTGCGCTTCCATGAGATACCTGCTCTTTAGCAGTGCTGTTGAAACCCATATATTTGCCGGTGCCGAATTTTGACTCAATATAGGTACCGGTAGCTCCAAATCCGAATTCCGACGCGGAACTGGCAATCGACCATGTTTCCGGCGTTCCTTCCACCGCTTCGGTATAGTCCGTGAAAACATCACTTCCGCTGTGCATTGTGTTGGCTTGATCCGTGGCAACTTCCAGCTTCCAACCGCTAGAGTTGTTGGTGGTTACTGTCCATGTGGTGCTACCCGTCACATTGCCGGTGCCGGTAATGGTGCCCATGCTCACATCCGTGGGAGAATTAAGGGAGATCGTCGGCGCAACCGAAAGATTCACGAGTACATCGTCCGCGGTATTTGCCGCGTCCGTAATTGCCGGCTCAAGAGCCGGATAAACGATAAGACCGACGCAAAAAACCGAAGCAGCAAAGACCATAGCTTTCCAAAAACTTTTTACTTTTTTATTTTTTTTCTCCATTTTTATTTGCAACCCATTTAATTTTGACTGTGTTCAAAGATTCTTTGCGTGTCCATTATAGCATTCCATAAAAAATCTTGCAAAAAAAATGCACAAAGTTATCCACAGATCATATTTTTCTCCTTTCAGAAGGGTTTCTGTGGGAAAAACCCGTGCCAGAAGCTGGAATTGAGCTTTTGTGATATTTTTCCGAAGACGAACTGGACGATTTTTCATTGATGATTTTTCTCTTTCTTCTGCGCTTTATGAGATATGTAATGATCGCAATTAGCAGGAAGACAGCCGCAATGATCACCCACCAAGGGATGATCCAAAAATATATCTTTCCGACAAGAATACTGTCTGAATGCCCATATACGATCCGCAGATCTGCTGTGAATCTTCCGATCGGAATTTTCCAGAAAGGACTACTCGCGGCATTCCAAGCGTCCTGAAATCTGCGCCGGCTCTCCGGCAGTACATTTCCGCCGAGATTGTTGAAAGGAAGTCGCGTTATTTCTTTGCCCCACCAATTTTTTAGAACTATTTCTCCTTTCGGCTTGAAATGGATGTTTCCTGAATTCCCAAGAAGAGTCGTAAAGATCACCGGAGGCTTGAAAAAAAATCTTTGCCCTGAAAAATCGAGGAGTGTCCCCTGCTCGGAGATATCCCCGGGGATCCTCACGAGGACCAGCGCACCGATTTTCTCCGCAAGCGACACTTGCGATGCTTTTCCCTCGGAACTCGGGGGTTGTGTTGAGAAAAAAATTACTCCGTAGTGTCCTCCCGGTTCTGCGTTTTTAGGAATATTTATTTTGAAATGAAATTCGATTTCTTGTCTCGGAAGAATAGCAATTTTAGGAACGTCGAAAGTTATCCACTTGGCAAGTGAAAATTTTTCTTCGCTTTCTGCCGCAGAGAATATCGGCTGTCCCAAGTCATCGCCCGCCGTAAAATTTTCCGCGGAAGGATAGAGTTCGACAAGATTTTCCGTTGGATTCGATATTTTGACAACATGATCGCTCGATTCTTCCGGCACCAAATCCAAATCGAATACGGGAGGCGCAATAGTCGCTCCCTCCGATTGGCCTTGAGCCGATATTTTTTTCACCAAAAAAAAGTTTGCCAGCAAGGCAAAGAATAAGATCGCAAAGAAAATATGGCTGCTTCTTTTTCCCTTTTCCATTTGTCTAGAAATTTCCCGTAGCTATATATGTGATTGTCGTATTATATGCTCCCGATTCAGTTACTTGAGAAACATTTGCTATGTAACTGACAGTATAGGTGGTCTGGGAAGTGGCCGTGCTGGAGCTGGCAAGCGTTGTTGCCGCGTTGGGAACAAACCGGAACTGATCGGCCGTATTGTAGTCACTACCTGGCGCGCCGGAACCCCCCACAGGATTCGCTCCCGTGCTTGGCGTGGTGTTGCTTTTGAGGTTTAGTCCGAATTGTTCGGTTCCCGTGGATGAAGCTCCCTTGGTTGTCATGGCATCGATTGTGTTCGATCCGCTCGTGAGCGTCGCTCCATTATAACTGATGGTATAGCCGGACGTTCCATTGCTCATGGCTGAAAGAGTATTGGCTGTTCCGTTGTTGAAGCCGGTGTTTTGGTAATCCGTGTTCCCTCCCCCCGATTTGGTGAGAGCGACTGCATTTTGCGAAATAGAGAAGGTAAGATAGGGATCAACCGTCATTGAAACGACCACCTGGTCGTTACCGATGATCACAACGGCAACGCTTCCCGTATCAACATCACCTGTCCCCACCCCGATTGAAATTATTTTTGTCCCGGCCGAAGGATTTGTTATTTGCTGGTCTCCCGTCGCGCCGTAGGCGGCATTTGTTCCGATCAGCACCCGAATATAGTCGTTGGAAGCGATAGCCGTTCCGCCAGATGTCGGATAATTGAAGATAAGATCATTGGATGAGAAACTAGCTCCCCAAGAACCGGATCCGGCCGTAGCCGCGAGCGTCGCTTTAGCACAGCCCGAAGAGCAATTCCCGTTCACTTCTGATTGGCTTGATCCGTACTGAAGGTCAATGTCTGTATAGTCCACCGAGCCGGATGTGAATCCGGCCGTGTTAAAATATAATTTGAGCGTTCCGGAAGACATGCCTGTCGGCGTCTTGAAGCGGATATCATGATTCGAGGCTGTGCTGGCTTCAAGGCGGCTTAAGGTATCGGAAAGATTGGTGAGTGAAGCCGCCTGGGAATATTTGACATAGGTCAAAAGCCCGCTCAATAGAATGATCACAAACAAAACAAACCCTTTCCGAAAACCAATTATAATTTTATTTTTTATTTTTCGCGTCATAAATAATATGTTGTAAATTTTGTTTTTATTTTAAGAGATTAATTTAAAGACTGTTGATTGGCAAGAATAAAAACTTCCTCCGTTCACTATGCCATAATTATATCCTATATCGAAAATCATTGTCAAACCTTCGCAAGGCCACGAGAATAAAATTCTGATCGTGCCAAATATCATCTTCTGGCACCTGGATTTGCTTGTAAAAATCATATCGACCCCACCGCCGTATAGGTCACCATGCAAGAATAGGCTCCCGATTTTTGGCTTCCCGGCGCGTCAACTTTATAGCCGATCACCGTTTCGTCGGTTTCGCTTTTGTAGCCGGTTCTGGAATGGGCTTCTGTGGCGATATCAGGAAAGGCCGCGTATTTATAATTCAGGCCATCCTTCCATTTCGAATCGATATTTGTTCCGGAAATTATCGTGAAACCAAATCCCAAATTATTCGGCACGCTCCATTGAAGCGGAGTTGCAATGGATCCATTATGATCGTCGATAGTCGTTACTGCATCCGTATGGCGCATTTTGTGGTCTTTTGAAACGTTCAGGGAGTATCCGTTCCACGAATCAGTAGTCACATCAATCGTCGTCTGGCCAGTGATGGGAGATCCGGCGAGAAGGGATCCAAGGACTTTGCTGCTGGCATCCACGGTCAGCACCAGATAGGTGTTTACCATCTCC
>PMJF01000074.1 GCA_003157295.1 Candidatus Moraniibacteriota bacterium
GAAAATCCTTGTGTGCCCAGTTCGATTCTGGGGCCCGGCACAAAATGCGGGCGTCGTATAGTGGCTATTACACGGCCTTGCCAAGGCTGAAACGGCGGTCCGATTCCGCTCGCCCGCTCACTAAAAAAATCCCCGCTTAGGCGGGGATTTTTTCGAAACTATTATTTTAAGTAGGTTTTAAATTCTTCAGACGGATTACTCTCGAAAAAATAATATTTTCCATCCGGACCGATAAAGGAAAGCGACTTTGCATGTAAAAACATTCTGGGAGTCTCAATTTTTTTATGCTCTTTAAAGATATATTTTTTGTCACCGACGATCGGATGACCGATCGAGTGAAGATGCACCCGGATCTGGTGTGTCCGACCGGTCTTGGGGAAAACTTCGAGCAGGGAATAATCGCCTGATTCATCGAGAACCTTATAATAGGTCAGCGAATACCTTTCTTTTCTCACTCCCACCTTCCCGCGAACCAAGGCTTGTTTTCGAAAATCTCTTCTGGACCTTCCCATTTCTCCTTCAATCTTTCCCTGCTTTTCTTTCAGCTTTCCAAAAACCAATGCCAGATAGGTTTTTTCCATTTCCCTTTTTTTGAAGAGATTCTTGAGATGATCAAAATATTTTTGGTTTCGAGCTATGACGATGACTCCTGAAGTTTCCCTGTCCAGACGATGAACAATTCCCGGACGCAACGTTGGGTCATCACCGACATTTCCTATTTCGGGAAATTCTTCGATCAAAAAATCGGCTAAAGTTCTCTCGTGGATAACAAGTCCCTTATGAACTGAGAGATTGATCGGTTTATCAACGACAATTATATTTTCGTCTTGATGAATAATCTTTGGCATTGGTGCCGGGGAGAGGATTCGAACCTCCATGAGTTGCCTCGCTAGCTCCTAAGGCTAGTGTGTCTACCATTCCACCACCCCGGCAAATTTTGAACCAAATACATAATAATTTTTAGCACTCTCCGGAAATAATTGCAACGCCCCGGGAAGGCGTCGCAAAAATATAACAATTTTTTTCAATAATGCTCTAAAACAAACCTCCTCCGCGAAACATTTGGTCGATCGCCCTGATCATTACCAAACCCATTATTCCCACCACTACTCCTATTATGGACCACTTCATTTGTTTCCTGCCCTTTTCCATTTCTTTTTCGTCTCCCATTGCCAGAAAATACAGCGTTCCGCTGATAATGAAACTGATGATCGCCAAAAAGCCGAAGATGGCCAAAAGCCAGCTGACCAGTCCTTCTACAACGGACATAAGCGTGGCCGAGGGAAGTCCGACCTCCGGCAACGTGACGCCTTGAGCGATCGCGCTTTGAGCGAAAACCAGAGCGGCGAGAAACAGGCCGGCCGGGACATATTTTTTATTTTTCTTTGTCATTATATTGAACGAGAAATTATAATTTGAAAAAACTAGAAAAACCAGGATCCGCTAAGCAGAGAATTGGCCGCAAAGATTATCACGAGACCGATGAGACCCACAACCACCCCGATGATCGAATAGAGCATGCCATTTTTGGCTCTTTTCGCTAAAGTTTCGTCGCCCGCGGCTAACAAGTACCAAACGCCGCTGATCACAAAACCAATTATCCCCAAAAAACCAAAGATGCTCAAGGCCCACATCACTATATTTTGGACGATCGAATAAATGGAAGTAACAGGGAGTCCGGTGCTGGCATAGCGAGCCGGATTCCAGCCTCCGGCAGTCGAAGATGCCAAAGGAGAAGCTGCATATCCGCCAGTAGTGCCATAGCTCCCGCCGCCAGTAGTGCCGTAATACCCGCTGGTGCCGCCAATTCCGCCGGTAGAACCGGTCATATATCCTCCGGTGCTGGTGCCGCCGAAGAGGGAACCAACGGCTGATCCCGCTCCACCGAGCAAAGACCCGACCGCCGATCCCAGCGCCCCAAAAAGGCCGCTACCAGTTCCGCCTCCGCTAACAACGGTAGCGCCGGAATAGGGAACCATCTGGTTTCCGCTCATCTGCATTAGCTGGCCGCTGCTATTTCTCACTAATTGCTGTCCGGAAGGAGTCGTCAAGCCGGCGGAAGTAATACTGGTGTTAGCACTAGTGGCTGAAACACTAGACCAATCCACGGCCGTACCTTTTGATCCATCGCTGTTGGTGTAGCTCCAGGTTCCATCACTGCCTTTCTCGGCTGTCTTGAGACTGCCGTCGCTTTGCGGAACGCTAATTTTGCCAGTAGAGCTGGAAGCGGAATTGGCGGCTTGCTCGCTGGCTGTGAGCGGATTTATGTTGATGCCGGATGTTCCTTCAAGAGGATAGAGTTGGCCTGCTCTAAGTTCGGAATAATTTCCGCTATTGTCTTTATAGACCTGATTTCCATCGTCCGTTTTTCCCACAAGCTCGCGCGTTGTGATCACACTGCCATCAGAAGCGCCACTCGCCGCTCCGGAAGCGCCTCCTGCTCCTTCACCATAACTGGTTCCATTCCAAGTTGTAGGATTTGTAACTTCGTAGAATTCTCCGGTACTCTTGTCCATTGAATAATAATTTCCGTCGTTGGCCTTCCACGCATAATCTCCGTTTGCGTATTTATAAGAATCGGTCTGCCCTTGAAAATCAGGCATACTGCCCCCTGAAGAACCGCCTCCTGTTGGGCTAGTTCCTCCGCCGCTTCCGCCAGTTGCCCCTATACTTGGTCCAGTTCCTGGTTGCACGTAATCTATGACAGTATCCGTACCGTATTGCCTGACCGTCCCATTATCGTCAACCATCACTTTTGTTCTTTCTCCGGTCGACTGATCAACTCTCCAGGTGTCTGATCCCTGCTTCACGATAACCTCGCCCGTATCCGTCTTCGCCCAATCATAATTGCTTGAAGGATTGAACTCTTGTAGTTGGGAAGTTGGAGTAGGAACTGACGGTTGTTCTCCAAAGTCAGGGATAACTTGTCCATCGAGTGGCACATCTGGCAACGCAGCTGGTATGCTCGAATCCGAATAATTGTCATAATAGCTTGGTTCATCGTAATAATCGCCAAATGCGTGTTCGGAAAAACCAATAAGAGCTAAAAAACAAATTGCGGGAATAATGATAATTTTCTTCATTTTATTTTAATGTTAAAAAAAATCATTTACCCAAAAAATATGAAAGTGAATTGCAAACCAGCGAAATCCAGAGGCTGTTTTTAAACTTTATATTCAGTAACTGATAGTAAATTACGGCCTCGACTATTACGATCCCCACCTCCGCCAGTAGAATATAGTGGCGAAGATTGAAGAACCATGGCAACACATACCAGAGGTAGGGAATGGTGGCAAAAGAGGCTAAAAATCCGACAAATATTATTTTGAAATTGCTTAACTTTTTTGGCTTTATCCGCAATGCCCAGCGCACAAAAATGAATAAAGCTGATATTTCAACGACCTCGGTAAAAATGAAACCCTGTAAAAACCTTATGGTATAAATCATGCCTAGATCTTATTTTGGATATTCGGGGGTTGTAGTGAGGAAAACTCCTTGGCGTTTTTTCTTTTTTTATAAAATAGATATAGCCAATATCCGCCGCCTCCCAGAATTAAAATAATTATTATAAGTATTATCCATCCCATAACTGGTGATTTACTGCTCGTCTGCGTTAATGGCAATTTAGCTGGAGCCGGAGCAGCTATGGTTTTTTTTGCTACAGGAGCAGCCACGGTATGAGATTATTTAGAAATATCAATCTGAAGAGCTATTTTGTTTGTTTTGGCGTCCGCGACAATGAGTTTTGCACTAGTCGCGGAATAGGGAACGGTAACTTTGATTTCTCCCTGTTTTTTCCCACTAGGCAGTTCCCATTTTCCAAGATAATATTTCCAGGTTGTTTTTTTGCTATTAATTGCGTACTGCCCTTGAGCATTTAAAAGCGTCGCGTAAAACTGCGAGCCGGAGCCGGAATCTTTCACCAGGCTCGTCATCGTCAATTCGGGATTTGTTCCTTCTTTCAAACCCAAAGTGTTGTTGACGGAATCCCAGGTTAGAGAAATGAGATAATAGGATTTTTTTACAGGCGCGGTTGCCGTCGCAGATGAAGATGGCGAGGCTGACGACGCTGGAGGATTTGCCGTTTGAGCTAAGGATAAATTAGTTTGACCGGCAATGAAGAAAATAAAAGCCAGCGTGAAAAGCGCGGCTTTGGAAAACGAAGGGGGGGGATTAAAAAGTTTATTCTTTTTCATTTTTGCTCACCCTGTCAAATGCCGCGCTGCGGCAATCCGCCCCAGGCGGATTATTTAACAGGGCAGATTTTAGTTTTTATATTCAGGTTAGCTATATAATACCACAAATCCATATTGCCAGGCAAAGCCCCTGTGGATAACAAAACGGCCCTCCTTTGTAAAGAGAGCCGCCTGATAATTATAATTCCGGAATTATAATTTAGAATTGATTTGTCTTCACTCCTACCAAGTTGTTAACGGCAAATATAACGACCAGTCCTATCAGCCCCACGATCACTCCCGTAATGGAATAATACATCGCTTTTTTGGCTTTTTTCTGCGAGTCTTCGTCTCCGGCGGCCACCAGGTACATTATACCGCTGATCACAAAGCCAATCACGGCGAAAAATCCCAAAAGGCCCAGCATCCACATCATCACGTTTCGGATTATTTCAAAGATTGGCGCGACCGGCAGATTTGTTCCGGCCGGCGGCTGAAATTGAGCTAGAGCCGCAAAGGGAATGAGGAGCGCGCCTGCGCCAATACGTCCCAACATTTTTATTTTTCTTTTCATTTTTTCACCTCCTTTCCCTAGTTTAAAAAATTATATCAACAAGTTTTTTACCCCAGTATCATCCCCATAAATGTCTTGATCAGAATGAGAGATCCGAAAGACATCGCAATAGCAATAAGTGAATACTTTACCGAGCTCCTGGCCATGGTGATCGTATTGTCATCGCCGGAAGAAATAAACATGATAACGGCACCGTTCAGCAACCCCATTATACCAAAAACTCCAATACATGCCAAAAGAACCCTGAGGACGTTGAGCGCCACCATCATGAGTCCCGAATTATTGCTCGATCCGCCACCCTTGAGGATTAAAAGCATGTCCGATAAAAAGAGGGGCGCGGCAATGACAATCACGAGACCCGTGATGGCGTACACCAGGGTGTTTTTCGCCCGTTCGGACATCCCTTTGTTTCCCCCAGAGATCATATACATCACGCCGCCCAATATGATGAACAAAACCGCCACCGTGCCGGCGATCGTCTTGAAATAATTCATGGCTTGCTGGAAAAGTTCCCCGAATGAATTAGCGCTGATTGGATTGACAACACTCTCGGCGTTTATCTGGCTTGAAATAATAAAGCTAATGGCAATTGCGGAAAAAAAGATTATCAATGCCGAAAAAATTATTTTCTTTTTGTTATTAAACATAAACAGAGTTTATACCAGTTATTTAAAGCGCTTTATCCGCCTAGCAATTGAAGAATTTGTTTGGCAATCACCATAGCGCCTATTGCGATTATCGCACCAATTAGCGTGTTTTTGAGAATTTTCTTGGCCCGCTCGACCCTCGTGTCATCTCCCCAGGCCAAAAAATAGGCGATCCCACCGATCAGAAAACCGATTATTGCATATAGTCCCACCAGAATGAGAAAGCCTTTGAGCCCGTTGAGGAGTATTGCTGCCATAGGAGAGGTAGCCGCCACATTGGCGGGATTTCCCTGCAGTAAGTTCATTATTTCTTTATATATCACAGGCGCGCCGACCACAATCGCGAATCCGCCGATCGCGTACATCATCATGGTCTTACCGAGCGCGGCCATATTCTTGTTTCCAAAGGCGGCCACTATATAGAACGAAGAACCGATAATGATGAATATTATCGCGATCGTTCCGGCCACAGCGTTGAGATATCCCTGGGCATTGACCATAATTCCCGTGAGATTGCTCATATTCTGGCCGAGGGGATCGTTGAAGTTCGCGCTAACGGCACGAGCGGCCTTTGCACTGAGCAGAAAAGCGATAGAAATTGGAATTAGTGAGAAAACATTTTTTTTCATATATACTAATCTAAAAAGGCTACGGCTGGATTGGCTCATATAAAGAAACTGTTTTTTCCAGACACGCAGGAGAGCCAGAGATGAGAACGCCATCGCCAATGACCGAATAATTTATAGAGCTTGCTTGTCCTTCAGGAAGACGGATCGTCGAAAAACGAAACTTACCATTTTTGAAATCCAGTTTTTGTCCTAAATCATTTTCGGAGAAATTAATATTCGGATATAGCACCGGATGCAAATCTTTCAACATTGTTTTTTCCCAATCCTTCATCCACGTTAAAGTATCCGGATAAAGATTGGTGTAGGACTTTTCAACATTATAACCTAGGTAAATTCCAAAAGTTTTATCACTATTGTTGTCAGGGCAATAAAATATTTCGTAGTCGGCGTTATCAAGAAATGGCCTTAGTTGCTCGCTTAATTTCATACCGACCGCCGTTTCGAAATCATCAAGTGGCATTGTGCTGCCGTCCTTGTTTTTAAACCTAGTTCTTTCTATTCCATTGGAAAGCGCGCTTTCAGGTATTGGTCCTTTTGAAATATCTCTAAAAAATTGCTGGACGGCCTGGGGACTTTCAATGGTTCTTTTTGTCGCGCCAGGGGAAAACGGGAGCGTCGGAGCGGGAAGAACCGGAGGAGTTTTTTCCGCGGACTGTTTTTTCTTTGCAGATAGAAAGGCAAGAAAAAGTATTACCAACATCAGTGTAGTGACGATTGCAATAATGAAAATAGTATTTTTTTTCATAACGTTTTCTTATCAATTAACACCCCGGACATATATCCGCCGCTCTTATTATTCTGATACCTGACGTATTCAGCATGCTCGATCCAGAACTCGGATGAATTCCTGCCGCATCGCTTGCCCCCATAATTTGCGAACATCCGTTATTGAGACAGATACCAACATGGCCTGGCCTTACCAAGGCGTCGCCCGCCCTGATCGAACTTGGGTCGGTCAAGTCTTGGGCGTTGCTATACATTGTGTGTGAATTACCGGTTGGAGCCTGACACCCCGCCGCTTTATAGGCATCCCTGGTTGTCGAAGAGCAGTCATTCGATCCGGAAACATAAGCTGTACCGCTAAAAGTCATGATATTCTGTACAACTCCATCGCATCCTTTCCCCGTCATATTTCCAGTGCTTCCGGCCAATGTCGGCCCCAGGCTCGTCGCCGCCGGCCCCTGCGTTTGCGTTATGTCACAGGTAAATTGCCACCAGTTTCCGCCCGTCGGATGCTTGAAGCCGACCATTTGCATCACCAGATTCACAAACAGCCAGGATCCCATCCCGATGACAAAAGCCGTGAGACCAAGTGTGAGCGCTTTTTTGGCTTTGTCTATCATCCCCTTGCTCCCGGTTGAGACCATATAGAAAACTCCGGCCACGGTGATGACTAGCATCGTCGCGATGAACAAAAGCCCCAGCAGAAAATCGAAAATTTTCTTGAAACCAAGGATGAGATGGCAAAGCGTGCAATTCTGATCGCAAGGAACCAGTCCTCCGGGATCACGAGCGGGAGCGGAGGTTGAAGAAACTGAGCTTTGGACCTGAGTTTGACTCTGATTCTGGGCTGGATTATTTTGCTTACAACAAACTCCCTCCGAAAAATCTATTCCCGGTATGTCCACATTGCATTTATTCGAAGTTTGAGTGAAGCCATCCGCGCATGCCGGAACACATGATTCTCCTGCTCCACACTCGGCCTTCGCGATATTGGTGAAAACAAAAAAACACGCTGAAATTAATAACAGGGAAAAAGTTAATGCTATTTTTTTTTGACTTGGTATGTTCTCTTTCACTATTTCTTAATTAGCAAATTCACGCTCTTCTCAGCGTTGTCAATGGCATCTTTCGGATCGGCGTTTTTGAGCGCGACATTTTCGATCATATCGTCAAAGATCTTTTCCACCGCCAGATTGTCAGGCTGGGACCAGCTTTTGGCGATAATGTTTCCTTCCGCAAAAGGAGCGAGCAGAAGATCGTTCCTCTGGACTCCTACCAAATCGCGCCGGGCCGCCGGTTTTTTCTGCGTCGTGGCGTATTCAGCCGCCGGGTCATAATCAGCGCTTTCTTTCGTCGCCGGTGGTCTCGGCAAACCTTGGCTTGCTACCGGGGGCATGGTCAAATAACGAATGAAATTCCACGCTTCGCCTGTTCTTTGCTCGTTAGTAGCCGGAGTTTTCCCGCTGCCTCCTGAAGCGGAGTCTGCCTTAGCCGTTTTATTCTTGGAAACCGCATATCCCCAATAATTAGCGAAGTTGAGATTGACACCCTTTCCGCTTTTATCGATATTTTGCGGAAGAGTCGATATTCCCAGATTCATTTTGGGCGCTTTTGACTGGATTTTCGGGATCAGCCAGGAATAGTCGATCGTCATCGCTGTCTGGCCTTCGATAAAGCTGTCCACGGAATTGTGCATCGAGGAATTCCATGAATATTCTTTATTGCTGCGGTTGGAAAATTTGGTGTAATAGGCCAGAGCGGCTTGGCCTGGAGAAATCGGGTTCTTTCCCGCCAAAGATGCATCGGTAAATTCGGCAAAGGTGGCCAAATTAGTTTTCGTGTCATTCATTTGCGCTCCGGCCTGCATCATAATGGCCGTCAGAATATCCGTTGCCCGGTTGATCTTTCCGTCGCCCGGGCTGGCATCGCTCGAGGCTCCCATGGCCGCGCCGGACTGAACGATGTTTCCGAAAGAATCAACTTTGGTCATACGCGTTACCGCGTCATCAAACTCGGCCCAGGTACGGGGAGGAGAGGAAAAGCCCGCTTGATTAAGCAGGCCCTTATTGAAGTAAAGTGCCAAAGAATCAACTGAAAGTGGCAGGGCAAATATCTTTGAGTCTTTTACAAAATCCTGTGAAACAACATCGACGAATGTGTCCTGCACCTGCTTAGGAGTGATAACAGAATCCGGAGCGGGAAACAGCTTGTCCTGGTGCTTTGCGAGCCAGGAATTATGGATCAAGAAAATATCCGGACCGTTCCCTGTCGCCAGGGCATCTCGCAGATCGTTTTCGTAAGAATCAACGGTCATTTTTTTGTACTGGATATCTTTTATGACCGGGTTTCTTTTTTTATACTCGCTGATCACCTTTGCCATCGTGTCCGAATCGTCAAAGAGACCCCAAACTTCCAGACTGACCTCATAATTAGGAACCTGCGGTTTGCATCCGCAGCCGGAAAGAAAAACCATTGAAAGTAAGAGCGAGAAAGAGATAATAGCCGATATTTTTTTCTTCATTAGATTTTTATTTTTGAAGTTTAGCTATGCTTGAATTTTACAATAAGTCAGGAAAAGAAACAAATCGGCGAAAATATCAAATTCTAACTAAAAAATAAAGCTCAAAATCCAACAGCTGTAAAAAAGAGGCAGTTCCTGAAAAGGACCGCCTCAATTAAAATGTTCGTGTTAAAAATTGTTACAGCACCGTCGTGGCCGCGATCTTGTCGTCCTGGTTGAGCCGCATGACACGCACTCCTTGTGTCGCCCGGCCGAGGGCGGAAATGCTGCGGAGAGGCGTGCGAATAATCTGGCCTTTCGAAGAGCTCGCGATCATATCCGTGTCCAGATTATCCGTGTTGACTATATGAGCCGAAACCAGTTTCCCGGTCTTGGGCGTTATTTTAGCCGTTTTTATCCCGCTTCCACCCCGGCGCTGGATCTTATAGCCCTTGAGATCGGATCTTTTTCCAAAGCCGTTTTCGGAAAAAACCAGCACTTGATTTCCTTTTTGGTCTTTGAGAACCACATCCATCCCGACAACCGAGTCATCTTTGCGAAGTTTCACGCCCCGCACACCAGCTGCCGTGCGGCCCATTGGGCGGACATCTGTTTCCTTGAAGTGGATAGCTTGGCCGCCGGCAGTGGTAATAATTACTTCGTCTTTTCCGGTAGTCGGCGCGATCCAGCGAAGCTCGTCGTCTTTCACCAGATTGAGCGCGATCAGTCCTGACCTTCTCACTTTGGCAAAGTCTTCAACGGCCGTTTTTTTCACTGTGCCAAATTTCGTTGTCATAAAAAGATATTTTGCCTGGCTGCCTTTGCTGATGGAAATTACGGCTGTTATTTTTTCTCCCGGCGCGATCTGGAGGAAGTTGACGATCGCTTGTCCTTTGGCGATTCGTGAAGAGACTGGAATTTCATAGGCCTTGGCTTGAAATACCTTCACGCTAT
>PMJF01000058.1 GCA_003157295.1 Candidatus Moraniibacteriota bacterium
ATGACCCAGGTCAATGCCCGCGATCTTCGTGGATCGGGCGTCGCCTGGTCGGTCTCCGGAACGATGAACAATCTGACGGCCACTAATGCCGGTCTCAATAACATCTCGAACGCCGTCATCGCCTGGGCGCCGGGCGCCTACTGGTCCGACAACGGCAGCAACACCGGAGTGGCGCTTGGAGTAGCCGGATATTTCAGCGGGGCCAGAACTCTCTTCAACACTTCGGCCAACAACGGTATGGGAAACTACAAGATCGTCAACACGGTCCTTAATGTGGTCTATAATGGAGCGACGGATTTCCAGGCCGGTACCTATCAGAACACGCTGACGATGATCATCCAGTAATAGGCCGATCGGCAGTTTAATTGCAATCTTTCGAAGAGCGGTATGAATCCGCTCTTTTTGTATTTCCAAAAATATTCTATGTAACTTCGCGGACGATCATCCGCCACAGGATTTTTTTTGGAAGATCGACATTGAGAGGGGAGGCAGAGCGAGCTTCAAAAAATATTTGACTTTTACGTTAAAAGGGTGTATAATTAGTGTAATAGATAAGAAAACCTATATATTTTGTGGCTTATTGTCCTTAGAAAATTTCATTCCGAAAAGTCTAAAAACAAAAATGAAAATTAAAAAACAGCAAACAAAACAGAGAATCGTTGCCACCCTGATCGCGCTTTTTATGTTCGTCATGATCTTCGGTTCGGTCAGTGTTGATTTCACCAGCGCCATTGGAACCAACACCACGTTGATCCAGAACCTTATTCCGGGAGCGCTGTCGATGGAAGCCCCAACCACTCTAGGATTCAATAACATAAATATAGGAACGGCTGTCAATTCGTTGGCCAATATGACCCAGGTCAATGCCCGCGATCTTCGTGGATCTGGTGTTCCTTGGTCTGTTTCTGGAACAATGAACAATCTTACTGTTGCCGCCGCCGGCGTCAACAATATCAGTAACGGCGTCATCGCCTGGGCGCCGGGCGGCTATTTTTCCGACAACGGAACCAATTCCGGAGTGGCCTTGGGAGTAGCCGGATATTTTTCTTCAGCTAGAACTCTCTTCAACACCTCGGCCAACGCCGGTATGGGAAACTACAAGATCACCAACACCGTCTTCAACGTGGTCTATAGCGGAGCGTCGGATTTCCAGGCCGGCACTTATCAAAATACGCTGACGATGATCATCCAATAAAGTTGTTTAGAGACAGCATAAATAAAATATGATCAACTCCCTTTTAGGGAGTTTTTTTCTTCCTAAAAGTTAACCTCAGCATAAGTGACTTTTTATTTTTTAATGGTATACTGATATAAGCGAAAAAAACTATGAAGAAAGCATTGATAACCGGAGTGACCGGACAGGACGGAGCCTATCTCTCTAAGCTTCTCTTGGACAAAGGATATGAAGTGTACGGAGCTTATCGAAGGATAAGCACTCCTAATTTTTGGCGCCTGGAATATCTTGGTATCAGGGATAAGGTAAAATTGATACCGTTCGATCTGACCGACAGTCCCTCCATCTTGGCGGCGATAAAAAATTTCGAACCAGACGAGATGTACAATCTGGCGGCTCAAAGCTTTGTGGAAGCCTCCTTTGATCAACCCGTCGCGACGGGAGACATCACCGGGCTGAGCGTCACCAGATTTCTGGATATCATCAGGCAGATAAAGCCAGACGCGAAATTTTATCAAGCTTCCACGAGCGAGATGTTCGGGAATGCCAAGCAATTTCCGCAGGATGAAAATACTCCCTTCTGTCCGGAAAGTCCGTATGCGGTAGCCAAACTCTATGCCCATTGGATCACAAAAAATTATAGCCAAAGTTATGGAATTTTTGCCTCGTCCGGGATCTTGTTCAATCATGAATCTCCGATCAGAGGCGAAGAGTTCGTCACTCGGAAGATCACGAGCGGAGTGGCCAAGATCAAAGCGGGCAAAGTCTCTTGTCTTGAACTGGGAAATTTGGACACGAGGCGAGACTGGGGATTTGCCCAGGATTTCGTCGAGTGCATGTGGCTAATGCTCCAGCACAGAACTCCTGACATCTTTGTGGTGGCCACGGGAGAAAATCATACGGTCAGAGAATTTGTTGAGAAGGCTTTTGCCATTGCGGGTCTCGAGCTCGGCTGGGAAGGCGAGGGTAAAGATGAGGTCGGCAAAGAGAAACGAACAGGGAAAGTGCTGGTCAAGGTCAATCCAAAATTTTTCCGGCCGAGGGACGTCGACAATCTTCTGGGAAACCCTGCCAAAGCGGTCGAGCATTTGAAATGGAATCCGAAAAAAACTTCTTTCGAAGATTTGGTGAGGATCATGGTGGAAGCCGACCTCAAAAGAGAGCAGGGATAAATATTTTATAGCCCGCGTATGATCAAATATCCGATGGCATTTCCTATTTTCGGCAAAGAAGAAAAAAAGAATCTCTTGGATTGCGTGGAATCAGGCTGGGTCTCGTCAAGAGGAAAATATATAGAAAAATTCGAGAAACTTTTCGCCGATCATTGTGGAACCAAATATGCCGTCGCCGTTTCCAACGGCACGGCAGCCTTGCAGTTGGCTCTTATGGCCACAGGCGTCCAGGCGGGGGATGAAGTGATCATTCCTAATCTGACCTTCGGGGCCACGGCCAATGTCCCCATGCTAATGGGGATCAAACCGGTCTTGGTGGATGTGGATAAGAATACCTGGAACATCGATGTCGCAGAGATAGAAAAAAACATCTCCAAAAAAACCAGAGCCGTCATACCGGTGCATCTTTATGGACTTCCTTGCGAGATGGATAAGATAAGGAAGATCGCCAAAAAATATAATTTAAAAGTGATCGAAGATGCTGCCGAAGCTCATGGCGCAGTGTACAAAAAGAGGAAAGCTGGAAATTGGAGCGACATCGGCTGCTTCAGTTTTTTTGGAAACAAGATCATTACTACCGGAGAGGGGGGAATGTGCACGACCAACAGCAAAGCTTTATTCGAAAAAATGATCACGGTCAGAAATAACGGCATGGGAATCGGCCGCAAATATTGGCATGACATTGTGGGATGCAATTTCAGGATGACAAATATGCAAGCAGCTTTGGGAGTTGGCCAAATGACAAGAGTGGATAAATTCATAGAAAAGAAAAAACTGATCGCCGGTTGGTATATGGAGGAAATAAAAAAGCAACAAGTAGAAGGTTACTATCAGCAGGAAGAAAAAGGAGCAACGAGCAGCTGGTGGATGTTCACCCTGATCCTGCCGAAAATTAACGACCTGAGCGAATTGATAAAATATCTGGGCGAGAGAGGCATCGAAAGCCGCCCTATTTTTTTTCCTCTCAGTATCATGCCCGCCTTTGCGAAATTAAGAAAATCAAAGACCCTAAAAAACTCGTTATCCCTTGCCGGAAAAGGGATAAGTTTACCGATGAATCTGAAACTGGAACGGAATGATATCAAGGAGATAGTTGGCGCGCTAAAACTTTATCTAAGCAAATGACGAACAAGGGAATTTCGATAATTCTGCCGAGCTTCAATGAAGCAGAGGCCTTGCCACAATTAGTAGGAAGCATATTGGAAATTTTTCATGACCGACTTCCCGGATATGAGCTCGAGGTGATCATCGTTGATGACGACAGCACGGACGGAACGGCAACGGCGATCAGAGCACGATTCGGCGCGGAAGAAAAAGTGCGTCTCATTGTGAGAAAAGATGAGAGGGGCTTGGCGAGCGCCGTGCTACGGGGGATCCAGGAAGCGAAAATGG
The DNA here is from genome assembly GCA_003157295.1 of Candidatus Moraniibacteriota bacterium. Taxonomy (GTDB): domain Bacteria; phylum Patescibacteriota; class Minisyncoccia; order Moranbacterales; family UBA11712; genus Fen-1326. The sequence continues at coordinate 3,739 of PMJF01000058.1, forward strand.
AATACGTGCTCGTAATGGACGCTGATTTCAACCATCCGCCGGGAAAGATCGTTGATCTCGTGAAAAAGATTCCCGATCATGATCTCGTTTGCTATTCCCGATATGTGAAAGGCGGAGGAATGAACACGGACAACTGGTTCTTCCGGTATTGGGGAAGCCGGATCTATAATAAATTCTTACAACTATATCTGGGTCTTCCGACCAATGATAATCTCAGCGGTTTTTTTATTGCTCGAAAAAAGGATATCCTGGAGCTGCCGACGGGAACGATCTTCAGCGGTTACGGAGAATTTTATTTCGGCATCCTTTTTTTTATGAAAAAAAGCCGCCATCCTTTCCGGCTTCTTCAGCTGCCGGTCGTATATGAAAGAAGGAAAGGTGGAGAGAGCAAAACAAAATTTTCCCGGTTGATGATCAAGTATTTGAAAAGGGCCCGGGAGTTCAAGAAGCATAAAGTGCCAAGACAGAAAGTTTTGATCACTTATGCCAGAAACCGCATTGCCTATGTTTCGGCCAAGTCGCTTTCATATGCAGGCTACGAAATTCATGCGGGGGACTGCGTCCGATTTGCGATGACATTCTTTTCCCGATACACAGAGAAAAAATTTATCTACTCTTCGCCTTTCCGCAGCGAGGAGTCGTTTATCGCGGACCTCCTCCGCTATATAAAAAATAATAAGATCGATATTCTTTTGCCGTCGCACGAAGAGGGATTCATTATCGCGAAGCACGAGCAGCGGTTTCAAAGAATAGTGAAACTGCTTGTACCGTCGCAGGAACAGGTGGAATTGGCGAACAACAAATTGAGAGCCATGGAGCAGGCTGACAGGCTGGGAATACCATTTCCTCGTTCTTTTAGCTTTCGATCTTCGGGAGAGTTCGAGAGCTTTCTGGAAGGTGAAATTTCTTTTCCGGTCGTTATCAAGCTGCAAAAAAGCCGGGGATCGGCGGGACTGTGTTACGCAAAAAATAAGCCAGAATTAAAAGAGAAATTTGATGCCGTCGTGGAAGAATTTGGCATCAAAGAAGATTTTCCGATCGTTCAGGAATATATCGAAGGGTACGGACTCGGTGTTTCGATGCTCTATAAAAATGGACGATCTCTGGCTAGTTTCACTCACAAACGATTGATCGAGCTGCCGCTCAGCGGCGGAACGAGCGTGGAAAGGATCAGCGTTCATCATCCCAAAGCCGAGCAATATGCCAAAAAAATGCTCGACAGTCTCAATTGGAACGGCGTGGCAATGGTCGAGTTCAAGGTTGATGGAAAAACCGACGAGCCTTATTTTCTGGAGATCAATCCCAGATTTTGGGGGAGCCTCAATCAAGCCGTGGTTTCCGGGGTTGATTTTCCATTGCTGGTTTGCCAGGCACTGGCGGGGAAAAATTTTCCGTTTCCTGAATATAGGACGGGCATAAAAACCAGATGGTTCTGGGGAGGCGTATTTGTTCTGCCTGCATATATTCTTCATGGAAGATGGAAAGATGTTAGGATGCTGCTCGATGTCTTCAGAAAAGATCTTTTCTTCGATGATCTTTCCTGGAGCGATCCGCTGCCGTTTTTCATCAATCCGATAATTCCTTTCATCAATCTCCTGGTCCGCGGGAAGATCACTTTTGAAAAAAAAGAGGAAGAAGTCAAAAATTTTAACGCCTGATCAATGGAATTCGAAAAAATTTGCAATTTGGACAATATTGATCTGCATGTCCATACGAGATATTCGGCGGACAGCTTCATGAGTCCGGAAAAGATCGTCCGCTTTGCTGAAAAATATAAAAAGATCATCGCCATAACGGACCACAATGAAATTGCGGGCGCGCTCGAGGCGAAAAAATGCGACAGAGAGAACCGCATCATCATCGGAGAGGAAATTTTGGCGCTCGACATAGGCGCGGAAATTCTGGCTTATGATATCCGGAAAAAAATTGAAGCGGGAAAGGCGGCTGAGATCATCAAGGAGATCCACGATCAGGGAGGTATGGCAGTTTTGGCGCATCCCTTTCGCAGCGGTTATCTTTGGCGGAAAAAAATTCCGGCTTATCCCGATGATATCATTCAAGCGATTGACGGCGTGGAAGTGTGGAACACTAGAAATAGCCGAAAGGAAAATGCGAAGGCTCTGCTCTTTGCGGAAAACTATAAAAAAATAAAAGCCAGGGGAAGCGATGCGCACATGATGTGGGAGCTGTATTTTGGGAACTATAATTGTATCCTGCTGAACTTATTGAAAAACTTTCTTACCGTATTGATCAAGCAAATCAAAAAAATTCGATTCTAATGCTAATAGAGCATTAAGTTTGATGGATTGGAGAAGCCTGGGAATGGAACGGAGGTTCCATCCCTTTTTTATTTTTCTGTATAGTTAGATACGAAAAAAAATGCTACAATGGACTAGTTATTCATACGAAAATATTATGGGGAAATGCATAATCTGTCAGAAGGAAATCTTCAAAAAATCCCATATTCGTCCCGTATCCGTGTACGATAAAAGGTCTTATGATCTGATAAAATGTGAAAACTGCAAGACGCTTTTTACCTATCCCGTACCCTCACAAGATGAAATAGACCAGATCTATAAAGAGCAGTATTTTTATGGCGCCCATAAAATAACTGTTGGAGAAAAAAGATACCGGGCCAAAAAGATGGCCAGCTACGTGAGTCGTTTCAGTAGCATTAAAACGGCTCTCGATGTCGGTTCGATGTATGGATTTCTGATAGATGAATTAAATAGAAGGAACATTCGCTGCGCTGGAATAGATATCGATCCTGAAGCAGTCGCTTACTGCAAGAAAAATAACATTCCGGTTGAGAGCATATCGCTTGAGGGCTATTTGGAAAAACCAGGCGGGTCCCATGACCTCATCATTCTAAGCCACGTCTTAGAGCATCTATTTGATCCCAAGGAAAAACTCATAGCGATCAGGGAAAAATTGAATGATGGTGGAAAATTGCTCATCGCCGTTCCCAATATTGAGGCTTGGACCCGGAAGATATTTGGAAACTATTGGGGTTACTGGGACGTGCCGATACACCTGACCCATTTCAATAAGAGCACACTTCGGAATCTGCTTGAATCTTCGGGCTTTGAAATTGTTGATGTGAGAACGGTCGGCGGAAGCTCACTGCTTTTTTTCTCAACATTGGCAAAGATGCTCAGAAAAAGTGGCGGTTCATTTGAAATTACGCATGCAAAAAAATGGCTGATCGGCTCTATTTCTTCGATACTGAAATACTGGTATAATTTGGGAGATGATGAGATTTTGGTGGTGGCAAAGATTAAGAGCAAAAAATGATAAAAAGATATATTGTTTTTATGATCGGCGGGGGGATCGGAACATTGCTGTATTTGTCCGTAGTCTATTTTTTGGTTCAAGTGGCGGGACTCTGGTATCTTTGGGCATACTGTATCGGATCGGCCTTCAGCATTACCTTTAATTTCATATATCACCGCCGCATTACATTCAATGTCAGGGAGAAGGCGAGAGATAAATTCATTAAATTTGTTTTCAGCAGTGTTCTCATCGGTTTCATGACGATTGGTTTTGTGTATGTCCTGACGGATANNCGTGGCAAATTTTTTAATCAACAGCTTTTGGATCTTCCAAAAAGAAACCGCCGACCAATATGGAGAGCAATAAAGCGAAATGCCTGGTCTGCCGGAACGAGTCGGCCGCTTTCTTTGTCCGAAAGAACGGATGGGATCTTTATAAATGTCAGAAATGCGGACTAATTTTTGTGTTTCCGGTTCCAATAGAACACGAGGAGCTTTGTCGGAAGGAATGTCCTCCGGAGATGAAAGATGAGATAAACGGCCAAAGTGAAAATGCGGTCTGGGAAGCAACGGAAGAAACATTTTCGCGGTATCTGGAAATTTTGGAATCGTTCAAGCCAAAAAAAGGGAGTTTATTCGATGTTGGAGCGGCGACGGGAGTTTTTATCGAAATGGCAAAGAAAAGAGGGTGGGACGCCAGCGGGATAGAACTCTTGTCACATAATGAGGCCGTTGGGGAAAAGCAGCGCCAGGCGCGTATTGCCCAAGGGAATTTTGAAGAATACCGGGAAGGGGAAGAAAGTTTCGATGCGATCGCTTTCTGGGACGTGCTCGAGCATTTTGTTCATCCGGAGCTGGCGGTGAAAAACGCAGGGCGGATGTTGAAGTCGGGAGGAATTCTTGCCATCAATACTCCGGATGCGTCGAGCTTTCCGGCAAAATTGATGGGCAAGCGCTGGCATCTTCTCGTGCCCCCGTCGCACCTTCATTGTTTCAATAAGAAAAACGCAAAAATATTTTTGGAGCGGTATGGCTTCGAACTTATATATGTCGGTCGCGTCGGAAAAAAATTTAGCCTGAGAAACATCTTCAAGGTTTTGGCGATCTGGCAGAAACTGAGATTATGGGAAAAGATATATAGTTATTTATTGCGGAGCCGCCTGGGTGGCGTCAAAATATCGATCAATACCCGGGATAACCAATTTATTATTGCGAGAAAACGTAGCTAAAAAAAATGAAAAAATTATTCAATAATTTAAAGACAACCGACTATATCGCCTATGGCGCTATCCTTCTGTTCGTATTCATTTTCATTTGGCTTTCCTTCGGGCGGCACGACGCGCTGAAATCATATCTGAATGATATTTCCGCCTATGATCAGGCGATTTGGAACACCCTCCATGGCCGGTTCATGCAAATTTCGATCAGCGCTTTCGACGAGCCCAACATGTTTGCCTCTCGTTTCAGCCCCAGTCTTCTTTTTTTCGTGCCTTTTTATCTGATCTATAGTTCGCCCAAATGGCTTCTCTTGTTCCAGGTCATATCAGTCGGAGCGAGCGCTGTTCCTGTCTACCTTCTGGCAAAAGAAAAACTAAAAAACGCTAACGTGGCTCTGGTTTTTTTGATAAGTTATCTCCTTTATCCCGTCCTGCATAATGGCCTCTTATATGATTTTCACGAAATAGTTTTTGCGGTCGGGTTTGCCGCCTGGGCTTTTTATTTTATCGAAAAAAGAAATGACAGGTTATTCATACTTTTTTCGGTCTTGCTTGCCCTGACCCAGGAATATCTGGCCTTGCTGGTTTTTGGGATGGCCCTTTACCAGATGTTCATAAAGAAGAGATGGCGGCTTGGAGCGGCAGTCGCCCTAAGCGCTTTAGCTTACTACGCTGTCATACTGCTCATCGTGATGCCGCATCTGTCTCTCTCGGGAAAGCCCGGATTTTTGGCCAACACCGGAGCGTATGCGTCGCGGTACACGTGGCTCGGTTCAAGTCCTTCGGCCATGCTGAAGAATGTGATCGCCCATCCGATCCGACTATTGGCAATCGTTCTTTCGCCGGATAGGCTCAAGTATATTTTTTTGCTGGTAGCGCCCGTGTTTTCCCTGGCTCTTTTTTCATGGCCGTTGGCGATCATCATTCCGGTGCTTCCTTTGTATCTTCTCAGCTCAAACTCGATGACCTATAATATATTTTTCTATCATTCGGCAATTTTCGCCCCTTTTGTTTTTTATGCGGCGATCTTCTCCTACAAAAGGTGGTTTTTGGAGGGCGTCTTTTTAAGGCGTTTATTTGCCGGCCTGATCCTTCTCTTTAGTTTTGGAACGAGCGTAGTTTTCGGAGTTTCTCCTTTGTCCCTCAGGTACAAAGTCAGCGATTTTATTCCTGATGCTCACGCGAGAATGATCCGAGAATTAACAAGAATGGTGCCGGCCAATGTGTCGATCAGTGTCCAGCATAACTTGGGGCCGCATTTTTCGGAGCGCCAGGAGATATATCGTTTTCCCATGAAAGAAGATGAAGCGCAGTATGTGGCCCTGGACGAGACCGATCCTTATCGGGCTAATCCCCTCCAGATGTTTCAGTTTGATTATGCGCTCCAGATGGATCATGACGAATGGAAAAGCAGCATCGAAAAGCTCAAACACTCCGCTGACTTTGATTTGATCTATAATAATGACGGGTATCTGCTCTTTAGGCGCAAATAAAAATATAAAATTTTTTTCGTGATGATCAATCTCCAAAATATCAAAAAATATATTACCGCCCGAAATATTTTTGTGGCGCTCGGCCTTTCTCTCATTTTCTTTATCGCCATCCGCTCTCCGACCGATCCGGATATGGGCTGGCATCTTCAGGACGGAAAATATCTCATTGAGCATGATTTCAAAGTGGCCAAAAAAGACATATTTTCCTATACGATGCCTGATTTTCCGCTCATCATGCACGAATGGACGACGGATATTTTTATGGAAAAATTTTTGGAGCATACCAATTTTTTCTTCCTTTCCGTTTTTTTTGCCATGGTCACGACTCTCGCGTTTCTTTTGGTTGGGCTGGGAGCGTCCGCGAAGATCGAGTATAAGATCATCGCCGCAATTTTAGGGACGATCGCGAGCGTTCCGGTTCTGGGAGTGAGGCCCCAGATGCTTAGCCTCTTGGGATTGGCTTCGGTTGTTTATATCATTTTCAAGTTCCGTAGAAACCCGAGATCGAACATAATTTATTGGCTGCCGCTTATATTTCTGGTCTGGGTCAACGTCCACGGAGGTTTCGCGGTGGGACTTTTTTTTCTCGGCCTCTTTAGCGCGGTCGAGATGCTGAAGCTCTCGGCAGCATATTTATCCAAAAAAATAGGAAGAATAAAATTTTTTTCTCTGCACCGAGGAACACCCAGCGGCGAAAGCTCGGGGATGAAAGCTCAAAAAATCGCGGGGCGATCATTCCTCAGGCGACCGTTATCAGCCTGTGGAGCTGGATTTTCTGCGCTTTCCGGAAAACTGGAACAAAGCGCCATTCCCTTTAGAAGCGTTTTGAAAGTGGTTATTGTTTCTTTTGTTTCTTTTACGGCTACCTTGCTGAACCCTTACGGTTGGAGGGTGTATATCGAAGTGTTCACGACTGCCACGGACAGTTATGCCAAAGCCAATATCAATGAATGGTTTCCGGTGACGGTGGCCAATCCGATGAGCTATCAGTTCATCATTTATCTTTCCCTTTTGGCCATTCTCCTGCTTTTCAGCTATAGAAAGACCGATTATACCTATCTCACCATTGCGCTCGTTTTTCTTTATTTGGGTTTCAGCAGTTGGCGGCATATGCCCCTTTTTCTTATTGTCAGCACGCCGCTCTGGATCTCGATCACGGAAGGAATTGCCGGGAGCGAACTCTTGCGGGTAGTCAGAAGAAAATGGTTTTTGGCGTTTATGGCGCTATCGGTCTTTTTGATCGCCCAGCAGAAAATGACCAAAGTTATACCATATAATTTTTCGCTTGGTAGGCTGGCCGGAGACGGAAATTATCCTCTCTCCGCCGTGGACTATCTCAAGAAAAACCCGATCGAAGGGCGGATGTTCAATGAATATAACTGGGGAGGATATCTCATCTGGCAGTATCCGGAAAAGAAGGTCTTTATTGATGGCCGGATGCCTAGCTGGAAAATGGGCGACCAGAAGATCTTTGAAGAATTTAACGGACTTTTTAAATACGAGAAAAATTGGCAGGACGTGCTCAAGAAGTATGACGTTNNCAGGACGACTTGTCTATAGTTTTTGTCCGGCCGTAAGCCCCCGGGCATTAAACATTTGTGCGGTTGACGGGAAATGTTATATAATGACCCAGAGAGAAAATATAGTCGATTAAAATATAACAATATTCTTAATATCAAAAAGATCTTTATGGAACGCATGAATAGAAAAATAATATTTTTTCTGGCTCTTTTGGTTTTTTCTTTGCCTCAACTGGTGAAAGCGGTCAACACGGGTACGGTGGGAATTTTACCGGGGAATCCCGATCCCAATGTCAGATTTTCCGATTCCTGGTTTATGTATGATCTCGATCTGGGCCAGGAGAAAAGCGATTCCATCAGAGTGATCAACAACAAAGATGAAACCGTCGTGGTCAGGCTCTATACGTCCGACGCGACCACGACTGTTGACGGATCATTCACTCTCTTGAGCGAAGACAATGTCAATAAATTCCTGGGAAGCTGGGTGAAGCTGGCGGTCAACGAGATCGAAATTCCACCCAAGTCGGAAAAAAGGGTTCCTTTTACCATCAATATTCCCAAAAATGCCGACGTGGGCGACCATATGGGTGGAATTGTGATGCGAGAAATGGAAACCGACGAGAACGCCAACCTAGCGGGGACGGGAGTGAGAATAATAACCTGCGTAGGGGTCAGAATCTATGAAACAGTGCCGGGGGAGGTGAAAAAAAGTTTTGACTTGACCCGATTCGATTGGCGCTTTGAGCCTTCCGGAAAAAACAGCTGGATCAAAGATCTGTTGGATATAAACAAGAGGACAATTTTTTTCGTAGGAATGAAGAACGAGGGGAATGTTCGGATATCCCCCAAGATCACCGTTGACATAAAAGACATTTTCGGCCGAACCGTGGCGCACTTGCCCGATCAGGATATCGGGATCATATTTCCCGGCGATGAGATCAAGGAAGGGACGGTTATCTGGGAAAATATGCCGATATTCGGAAGATACAAGGTTACAATGACAGCCAATTTTTTTGAAGATGGTGTCGGCCAGGGGACAAGGGAACTCATAATTTGGGCCATACCTTACCGGATCATTTTTTTGCTCGTTCTTTTGGCGGTCTTCTTCATTTTGTCCAGGCTGACAAAAATATATTTCCAAGAAGCCTCAAAAGAGAAAATGCCGATCTACACCGTAAAGCTGGGAGACCATCTGGTGGATCTCGAGAAGAAATTCGCTGTTTCCTGGAAAAAGATCGCCAAGATGAATTTGATCAAGAAACCTTTCGAGATACGGGCGGGAGAAAAATTGTTCATTCCGCTCACGAGGAAAAACAAGAAAATCATCAGTGAGATGAAAACCCGGGGAGAATTCGAACCTTCCATTTCAGAACGCGAGGGAGTATCCGGCTTCAAGAGAAAAAGAATATTCATAATTGGAATCGTTTTGGTCATCATAGGCTCGGGTGCGGTGTGGGCGCTCAAAGCAAGACAGGCCAAGATCATCCATCAAGAGATCAAGGTGCCCCAAATCGCCCAGCCGCCAAAAGAAGAAACGGCGGAAAAGACAGCCTCAGGCGTTTTCAAAAAGTCAAGCGTCAATGTGTCTGTGGTTACTCCGGCGGGCGCCGATCAAAGATCAAGCGATAAATTGCTCAAAAAATTTGAGCTCATTGGGTATAATGTACATCTCGCCGGAGCGTCTGAAGAGAAAGGCTATAAGATCACCACCATAGAATACAAAACCGGGAAGCTCGAACAAGCCCAAATGGTGAAATATGATCTGGGCCTTGAGGGCGACGTTGATCTCAAGGAAATACCAAATCTGCAAAGCGACGTTGTCATAAATAACCTAGCCCCGGCGGACGCGTTCTTCACCTTGAATTAAGAGAGGGGGAAAAGGGCGTATAAAAGCTGAAAATAGAAGAAAATCGATCCTAATTTTGTGAGGGTCGATTTTTGTTTTTTTATCTGTCGCAAGCTCTCTTTTTATGGTAAAATATAGGTGAGAATGAAATGGATATTCGACTCTCGAAAGGCTAGCTATTTTGCCCGATCAGGTAAGGGCTGTTTTGGCTATAAACAAATATAAAAAGGATATTGTATGCGGTCACCGTTTCTAAGAAAAAAGGACATCGCGGAGCTGGAAAGAAAAATTCCTGGATTTAGAAGCGACGGACAAATGCCCGTCAGAAAACCGATCATAAGGGTCGATGATCTGGACGTTGTTTATTTCGCGGGAAAAAACAACGAAGCGAGAGCCCTGGACGGAATTAATCTTGAGATATTTCCGGAGGAGTATGTTATTTTTTTCGGACCGTCCGGGAGCGGGAAATCAACGCTTCTTAACATCATCGCCGGCCTCGAGATCCCTTCTAGGGGAAGAGTGATCGTTGATGGCCAAGATCTGTCAGAACTCGTGTCGAACGATCTTGCCAGATTCCATCGGAAAAAAACGGGGATGATCTTTCAGACATATAATCTCATTCCCACTCTCAATGTTTTGTATAATGTGATCGTTCCCCTGATATTTGAAAGAATCAGATCGAATGAAAGAAAAGATAAGGGCCGGTATTTGCTGAAAAAACTTGGAATTGATCCGTTCGAAACGAGGTTGCCTCAAGAGCTTTCCGGAGGGCAACAGCAAAGAGTCGGAATTGCCCGAGCGCTCATCAACAATCCTCCCATTTTGCTCGCGGATGAAGCGACAGGAAATCTGGATAGTGAAGCGGCGCGCAACGTTCTCGAAATTTTCAACATACTAAACCTCAATGACAAAAAAACGATTGTTTCTGTCACCCACAATCCCGAGCATCTTTCATACGCGGACAGGATATTTTTTATGAAGGACGGGAAGATCATAAAAGTTGAAGTTAACCACGAAAGAAAAAAAATAAGGGGAGAAAACGATGAAGGAGGAATAAAGAAGGAAAGGACCGAGCTCGATCTTCTTTTGCAGGCTTATCCCGATCTTTCGTCAATGCAGATGCAGGTCATGCTTGCTCCCTTCAAAGCAAAAATGCTTGTGGCGTATCTTTTGAGCAATTTTGAATATGAAGAGATCCAGAAAATGGAAGAAGTGATCACTAATCGATTGCTGGGCAGGATAAGCGAAGAGGATCTGATAAACCAGTTGGATTTTCCGATCGAGGAGGGAGGAGTGGGGCTGAACAAAAATACGGCCCTGAAATTTTCCCGGATCATTGAGGAAGTCGTGGCAAAAGCCGATTTCATCCAGCAAGAAACGCCTCTCATCAAAGAAAACCAGACTGATCCCGTGAGAGCGACTGTTTCCGGCATAAGAATCATGCTGCTCGAGGCATTCAAGGGAGAACTGTCTCTTGATCAAGTGGAGGCGCTCGACAAGGGGATCGAATACAGAATATATTCAAAGATCAGCAAAAAGGAATTCAGGGAATTTTTGGATCGTCCGCTTGAAAAGGGCGGAGCGGGGCTCAACAAAAAGAGCGCCAGGAATCTGGCCCGAAAGTTGGAACTGATAATGCTGGTCAAGTTCGGAACCTAATTTTTTCGAAATTAAACAAAATATGTTTGTCCTGGATAATATCAAACTGGCCGCGAGAAATTTCAAAACAAGGGGACTCAGAACCTTTCTTACGGTGCTGGGGATCAGCGTTGGTATCGGCACCACCTTGTTTCTGGTGTCGCTCGGTTACGGTCTCCAGAAAATACTGCTTGAGAAGATCGCAAAATCGGACGCCCTTCTTACGCTGGATGTCGCTCCCACAAATTCCTCCGTTCTGAGCATAGATGAAAAAACAATCGATGGATTTTCCAAGATAAAAAACGTCACTGAGGTCAGTCCGCAAAAAACAATATCTTCACAGTTTAAAATGGATGACATATCGAGCAACATCAGCTTGTCTTCGGTCAGCGGAAATTTTTTCCGCTTGGGCGGGATCGAGCTTCTCGCAGGAGAAAGGTTTGAACAGGACAACGACGCGAAAGTGATCCTTTCAACCGGAGCCTTGACATCATTGAATATCACCGATTTTTCCCAGGCCTTGGGAAAAGAAGTGAATGTGACACTGATCGTCCCCAAGGGAAATCAAGATGGCGATCAGGCGCTGCTAACGGACAAAGAAATGGTGCCTTTGGATGGAAAATTTGTGATCTGCGGGATCATCGACGATTCCTCCGAAAGTTCCGGGTTTCTCCCCATCGGTTGGACAAAGGGTGTTACTCCGGACAGCTTTGATGAAGTCAAGGTAAGAGTGGCCGATCGAACCAGTCTCGATTCTATCAGAAATGAAATAGTGGATAAAGGGTTTTCGGTTATGGCGCTTACGGACACGGTGGATGAAGCAAACAAGATATTTTCCATAATCCAAATTATATTGGCTCTGTTTGGTGTTGTTGCCTTGGTTGTTTCCGCTATAGGAATGTTCAACACTATGACCATCGCTCTTCTTGAGAGAACGCAAGAAATCGGAATTTTACGGGCGGTCGGAGCCACGAGGAGAGAAATTTTATTTTTGTTCCTCACGGAATCCGTTGCCATTGGTTTCTTGGGGGGATTGGGAGGCATAATAATGAGCTTTCTGGGGGCTCGCGCAGCCGGTTTCGGATTCAATATCTTGGCCAAGGCCTTAGGTGGAAAACCGGTTGAAATGTTTTTTACGCCCGTTTGGTTTGTTGTTTTTATTTTTATTTTTTCCACGCTCATCGGACTTATCACCGGGATCTATCCGGCCGTTCGCGCGTCTAGGCTCAATCCGCTTGTTGCCCTGAGATATAAATAAAAAGAAATATTTTTTTCGGAATGACATTTCATTCGATCCAATTCAAAAAACAAAAAAATAAAGTCGTGAATTTCGTCTTGTTTTTTGCGATGCTCGCGTATGTCTTTTTTCCAATGAGATCCGAAGCGGCCTTTCCCGCTATATCCAATGTCGCGAGTTCGGCCATCACGACAGTCAGTGCGACCATTACCTGGACGACGGACATAAACTCTAATTCATTCGTTGATTATGGTCTTACGACCAGTTACGACAACTCTCGAGGAAACGGCAGTTCCTATGTCACCGATCACAGCGTGACAATTGACAGTTTGAGTCCCAATACCCCTTATAAGTTCAGAGTCCGTTCGGCGGATGCGCTCGGCGATCAGACCACTGATAATAACGGAGGAGTGGGATTTTCTTTTACCACGAGCGCCGCGCCGACAATAAGCAATGTTCGTTTGGCGGAAGTGACCAATAGTTATGTAAC
>PMJF01000082.1 GCA_003157295.1 Candidatus Moraniibacteriota bacterium
ATTTTAATTTTTCTTGAGATAACTATCGATTTCGGTATTAGTATTTCGTATTCCAAGCTGAACCGTTTTCGTTCCGAGCTCCTGAATTCGCCGCATGACACAGGCGTGGGAATATTTACTGCCTTCGTATTCATTCATCAGATCCGTATGGGCGTCGAATTGCAAAACGGAAAGATCTTTATATTTTTTTCGCAAGGCTTTCACTGCGCCGAGAGTGATCGAATGCTCGCCGCCAAGCATCAAGGGAATTTTATTGTATTTCACTATTTCTTCAAAAATCGCCTGCTCCACTCCGTCAATCGCTTCTTTGGCTGAATTACGGCTCAAAACAATTTCGTCCAAAGTAAAAATATCCGTTGTTTTGAGGCCGGTCAAATTTTCCCCTTTTCCATCCTCAAGCAGTTCATCAACATAGCGCGAATTCCCAATGATCGCGTACGGACCCTCGCGCATTCCGCCCTTGAAGGACGCCGTCGCGTCATAAGGCACCGGCGCCACGACAATCTTAGATCTTTTGAAATCCTGCTTATGGATCGCCCCAAAGTTAAACGGCCATGTTTCGTAAAATTTTTTCATATAAATTATTTTTTCTTATCCAATCTTTCCATTACCGCTTTCAATATCATCGGCCAGGCGATGGTGGCATCGGCGTATACTTCCGCGAATCTTCCGCCTTCTTTCGGCGGAATCATTTTTCCCCAGGACACTCCTTCGGAATAAGTGCAGCCCGAGAGCCCGCCCCAATGTACCGGTTCGGGAGAGATCCGAACGCCATAACTGTAGCGCAAGAATTTCCCTCCCACGCCCACGCGTTTTCCGATCAGGTCAAGATAACACGTCACTTGCTGAGCCCAGTTTCTCGGCACGCCTCCGCCGATCGTAAAAATACCCAGTTTTTTCTGTTTTTTGATCAGTTCCGTAAAGTGCTCCAGATCCAGGTATTCACTTGTGTTGAGTATTGGCTTTTTTTCCAGTTTCTGCCGGCGGTTGAAAATCCCTATATCCAGAAAAAATTCAGAATCCGTGAAAGCCGGAATATATATCGGGACATTTTTTCCATAAGCGCTTTTCACGATGGCCCGCTCGTCGCCGATCGTATTTCTTAGATATTTGCCGACCTCGTTCAGAATTTCATTGCTAGAATAAGTTTTTTTGTGATCCAGCTTTTTGAACACTTCAAAAACGATCAGTTCCAGATCATCAAGATTTTTCTCGAGCTCCAAAGTGTCATAAACTCGGTTATAACCGCATTTATAAAGCGTTTCGTCGTTCATCCCCTCATCATACTTGAAGTGCGTCATTCCGAAGCCCTCCACCATTCCATGGGTCATGAGAGCTCCCGTTGAAACAACCGCGTTAACTATCCCTCGATCGATCATATCGCAAATGAGAAGCCCCATTTTGGCAACTGTCATCGCGCCAGACAAAGTGAGAACAACGAAACAATCCTTGTCGCGCGCCATCGCTTCGAGAACATCGGCCGCCTCGCCGAGGCTCCGGCCGCCGAATGCGGTTTTGGACATTCCTCGTACTAAATCATCAACTGTCCCGACTTTACCCAAATCCAACGATTCCGTCGGCTTCAGATTATCGGAAAAACCATCGTGCTTCAAATCCCTTTTTTCTTTGTACTCCTCGTCAATTTTTTTAAATTCGGAATTTTTTTTCATCACCTTATCTTAAGATTAATTCGGATGTTCTGCAATGATAATTTCTTTCGAAAAAAATATCAAGAAAATAAAGACGCCAGCCCTAGAATCCTACCCTTTGCACTTCCTCTTGAAGCTGAACTCCATACTCGTTCCTCGCGCGGGTTTTGATTATCGCAGAGAGAATTATGAAATCTTCCGCTGTCGCTTTTCCGGTGTTCACCAAAAAGTTGCCGTGATGCTGGCTCACCATTGCCCCGCCGATTTTTTTTCCACGCAATCCAAGCACGTCTATGATATATCCGGCTGGAATCACCTTATCCTTCGCCTGCTTGCCCGTATCTTTTTTATACTCTTCGATAAGCTCTTTATTTTTGCAAATTGGATTCTTAAAAAAACTGCCCGAACTCGGAAAATCGAAGGGCTGGGCTTCTTTCCTTTGCCTAATTATCTCTTTTGCTTTTTTTTCGCCTTCTTCTTTTTTGCCTTTTTTCAGCTTTAAAACAGCAGAAATGATTATTAAGTTATAATTTTTTTTGAAAATACTGTCTCTGTATTCAAATCCACATTCTGTCGAATCGTAAACTCTAAACCCTAGATCGTTCATGTCGATTACTTTCACGCTTTCAATAGTTTCAGCCATCTCTCCGCCAAAAGCGCCGGCATTGCCTCGCACCGCTCCCCCGGCCGTGCCTGGGATCCCCGCCGCCCATTCAAGCCCAGTGAGCCCGGATTTTATGCTTTCGCTAACGATCTTGCTCAATAACACGCCCGAACCACACTCAATGCTCGAACCCCGAGTATTGAGTCGTGAATCCTTTATCTTCATAACGGCTCCGTCGAAACCTTTGTCGCTCATCAGAATATTGCTTCCTCCTCCCAAAACAAAAACCGGCACTTTTTTCTTCCGCGCAAATTCCAGCGCCTCCATTATTTCTTTTTCATCTTTCACCTCACAAAAAAACTTCGCCGCCCCGCCGATTTTGAGAGTTGTGTATTGAGCTAAAGAAATATTTCTCTTGATTTCCATCTTACAAATAAAAAAGCTTGATACTTTTTATTCTTTCAACTTCTCCGCCACTTCCCACACATTTCCCGCTCCCATGGCAATGACAAGATCGTCTTTGCCGATCTTGTCGGACAAATATTCGACCGCTTCGTCAATGGTCGGAATATATTCAACGTTGTGGTGATATTTTTTCGCTTTTTCCACCAGATCTCTCGAATGCACCCCGCCCTGAACTTCCCGGGCGCTGCCGTAAATGTCGAGGATTATCACCCGATCGGCGTCTTCGAAGCTTTGGGAAAATTCAGAAAGGAGCGCCTTGGTGCGGGTGAATGTATGCGGGTGAAAAACGCACCATATCTTTCTCTTTGGGAAAAATTCCCTGGCGGCCCGAAGCGTCGCCTTGATCTCCTCCGGATGATGGCCATAGTCGTCAATCAAGATCGCGCCGTTTCTTTTTCCGATATATTCAAATCTTCGCGAAGTCCCCTCGAAACTGGAGAGGGCTTCCCGAACCTTGATCAAGTTTGCGTTGAACTGATGCGCCATCGCCACCGCTCCCGCGGCGTTGAGAACATTATGCTTTCCCGGCAATTCCAGTTCAAAATCTCCCAATTTTTTTTCATTGAACCAAAGCTCGAAATATTGTTTTCCGTTTTTGAGGCTGTATTCTTTGATCTTGACAGTATTGTCTTTTCCGAATCCATAGGTGACCACTTTGCATTTGGCGCTTTTGGCGATAGAAAGCGTTTCGCTGTTGTCTCCGCAGACTACCAAAAAACCATGACGCGGAATTTTAGCCACAAAATCTTCAAAAGTTTTTTTATATTCTTCGTAAGTTTTGAAAAAATCCGGGTGATCCCAGTCGGCGCTGGTGAGAATCACGGCTTGAGGATGATAAAAATTGAGTTTCCCCTGATATTCGTCGGCTTCGATGATCATGAACTCGCTCCGGCCAGCGAGCGCAGAGCTGTGCCATTGCCTGACCTGAGAACCGACCACGGCCGTCGGATCAAAATCGGCTTTTTTCATTATTTCAGCCAGCATAGCTGTGGTGGTTGTTTTTCCATGTGTTCCGCAAACGGCAATCCCGTATTTTTGGTTGAATAAAAGTCCCAACAGCTCCGGGTAGGATATCATCGGAATGTTCTTGAAGCGAGCCGCCTTGAATTCGTCGTTGTTTTTTTCGTTATAGGCCGTGGAATAGACAACAAGGTCTATATCGCCCGCAATGTGATCTGCGTCAAATCCTTCAAAAAACTTCACGGAGAGCCTTTTCTTGAGGATATCGTCGCTGAAAAATTTTTCGGTGGTGTCCGATCCGCCAATTTCAAAACCGCGCCGACCGAGAATTTCGACGAGCGCCACCATCCCGCTGCCTTTTATGCCGAGAAAAAATATTTTTTTTATCTTTGAAAGATCGATCATAGAAACGAAAATTTCAATCTTTTGCCAACTTCAGAATTTCCTCCGCGATCACGGAAGCCGCCTTTGGGTTATAAAACTTTTTTATCCTTTCGGTCAATTCATAATTTAATTCCTTGTCGTCGATGATCTGCTTTATTTTCTCAAGCAATATATTTTCTCCCAAATTGCTCTGCTCGAGAAGTATGGCTGCCCCGGACTGCGAAAGGGCAAAAGCATTTTGTTCCTGATGCTTATTGGCCGAGCCTTCGATCGGAACCAAAATGGCCGACTTGGCGTTGGCCGCGATTTCCGTTATGACATTGGCGCCCGCCCGGCTGATCACCAGATCCGCGACCGAAAAAGCCTGGGGCAACTCCTCAAGAAGGAAAGGATAGGGATGATAGCCGTCGTGACCGGCCTTGACTCCGATTCTGGCCGCTTCCTGGACGACAGACGCATATTCTTTCTCCCCGGTCAAGTGGATTATCTGCCACTGCTTCAGCGCCTGAGATAGTATATTCAGAATGGCTGTGTTGATCGTCCGCGCTCCCAAGCTTCCGCCTATCACCAAAATTGTCTTTTTTTCCGGATTCAAGGAAAATGTTCTTATAGCCTGTTCCCGATTCCCTTTTGCGATCTCATCCCTGATCGGGTTTCCCGAAAGAACCACTTTTTTTTCGGAGAAAAAATTCTCCGAACCGGAAAAGGAAACAGCCACGCGCTTCGCAATTTTTGACAATATTTGGTTGGCCATCCCCGGCATGGCGTCCGATTCGTGGATAACAATCGGAATACGGTAAAGCCAGGCCGCTAAAGCCACCGGAACGCTGGCATATCCTCCTTTGGCAAAAACCGCGTCTGGCATAAAAACCAGCAAATGCCAGAGGGATTGGACAATTCCAACCGGGAGCTTCAGCGCGTCCAGGAAGTTCTGCAATGAAAAATATCTTCTGAATTTTCCGGAAATAATGTTTTTTATCGGTATTAGTTCCTTCTCCATTACCCTTTTTTCCAATTTGCCTTCCGGACCCAGAAATAAGAGCTCCAGATCTTCTTTTTCACCCAGTTGTTTTTTTAGCTCCCTGGCTACGGCCAAAATGGGGAAAATGTGGCCCCCTGTTCCCCCACCAGTCAAAACAATACGCATAAAATAAATCTAAAAACTAAAATCGAAAGACATTTCTATTTTGATCTTTCAACTACATTCTTTCACATTTCTTCGAAATATTCAACAAAATTCCAACTGCGACTAGTGAGAAAACCAGCGAGGTACCACCGTAGCTGATGAATGGCAAAGTAATACCCGTGAGAGGAATAAGGCCCGTGATCGCGGTAATGTTTATGAGCGCCTGAAAAATTATCCAGGAAGTGATCCCCACCGCGACTAATTTTCCAAAAGTGTCCGGGGCATATTTAGCGATCTTGAGCCCACGCATAGCAAAAATAATAAAGAGGGAAACCAGCACCATCGCCCCGATCAGGCCTATTTCTTCGCATATGACGGCAAATATCGAATCACCTACCGGCTCCGGCAAATAGTTGAATTTCTGCCGACTGTGTCCCAACCCCAAACCGAAAAGTCCGCCCGAACCGATGGCGAGTAGCGCCTGATTTATCTGATAGCCGACTCCCCGCGGATCAAGCTCCGGGTGGAGAAAAACCAGCAAGCGGTCCATCCGATAGGATTCAAACTTCACCAGAGCGAAAAAAGCCGCAATTCCCAAGCCAAACATGCCCAAGAGATGCTGCAACTTCGCTCCAGAGAGAAAATAAATGGCCATGGAAATGACCACGATGACACCCAATGTTCCCATATCCGGCTGCTTGATGATAAGAAAACCCACTACCCCGAGAATGGCTAGGAAAGGAATAAGTCCCTCAAAAAAATCCGCGCCCTGCTCTTTCTTGCCCTCAAGCCAGGCGGCAAGATACAGGATAATGGAAAGTTTCAGCATTTCGGTCGGCTGGAAGGAAAAGGGACCAAGTTTTATCCAACGGCTGGCTCCTTGGAGTTTCAGCCCCATGCCGGGAATGAAAACGAGGATAAGAAAAACCAAATTTAGAAGGAAAAAAGGGAGAGCGATCTTTTTCCAAAAATGATAATCTATCTTTTGAGCGATGAACATAAAAAAAAGTCCCGGCAAAACTCCAAAAAAAAGCTGGTGCTTGAAAAAATAATAGCCATCGCCAAAGCGATTTTGGGAGATGGCTACTCCGGCCGAAGAGATCATCACTAGTCCAAAGACGATGAGGGCAAAGGTGGTGATGGCCAATATTTGATCCGATTTGTTCTTATCTTTTTTCATAAAAATCAGTGAAAAACCTATTTTTTTGATTTCTTGCTCCTCCACTCCTCGATCTTCTTGTGATTTCCGCCCATCAGCACTTCCGGCACTTTCATTTTATTGAATTCCGCCGGTTTTGTGTATTGCGGATATTCAAGATAGCCTACGCGTGAAAATGATTCGTCTTTTGGTGATTCAGCGTTTCCTAAAACGCCCGGGATGAGGCGAGTTATGGAATCCGCCACCACCATCGCCGGAATCTCTCCGCCTGTGAGAACGTAATCCCCGATCGAAATTTCCTCATCCGCCAGATATTTCGCCACCCGCTCGTCCACCCCTTCGTACCGCCCGCAGATCATGATGATATTTTTATATTTCGCGAGTCTTTTGGCGTCTGATTGTGTATAGCGTTTGCCCTTGGCAGAAAATAAAATTATTCGTATCTTCCGATTTTTCGTGGCAATTTTTCGCTTTATCGCTTCGACGCAAGACCAGATCGGTTCCACCTTAAGCAGCATCCCTGCGCCCCCTCCATAGGGCGTATCGTCCACGGTTTTATGCTTATCCGTCGTATGATCACGCAGATCGTGAATTTTTATGTTGATCAGTTTTTTATTTTGAGCGCGCTTAACAATACTCTCGGAAAAATAAGAGTCGAATATTTTCGGAAAGATTGTAACTATATGGAAAACCATAAATTTACAGCAAAACTTCTAAATTTTAGTGCAGTTCGAGAAGCAAACGAGAAGCGAAATAAGCTGTATAAATTATACCGCGTTGAGCATCGGAGTTTGCGACAAAGAAATGTGCCAAATTTAGAAGTTTTGTAAATCAAAAACCGCGCCTATATAATAGCACGGTTTTTGTGTAAGATAAAGCCTTTTCGGCTTATAATTTATACATTGATATCATTGACAACATCGTCAATGCTCTTCTTTGGTTCGGTTCTGTCGCTTCGTTCTTCTCTTCTTTCACCTCTTTGCGAACCTTCCGGTTCGTTGATCTTGAGGTTTACACGAGCATTATTTTTCGCTCCGACCACTCGAAGAAGAGTTCGGATCGCCTTGGCTGTCGCGCCTTCTCGACCAATGATCATTCCCATGTCCTTAGCGTCAACATCTAAAGTGATGAGAACACCTCTTTCGTCAATAGTTCGATTGGTTTTGACAGCGTCTGGAGTGTCAACCAGAGCTTTAACTACAAACTCTACAAATTCCTGATCTCTTTCCATCTTTTCTGAATTATGCTAATAACTTTCGGACAATTGGCTTTCGGACATCGACCTTTCTAATCCTGCCCGCCGCTTATCCCGAATTTCAATAATACTATACTCTAAAAATTGCCCTTATGTCAAACATAGCGTTTACTTGTTTTCACCGGCGATACTTCCTTTTTCCGCCTCTTCAGGAACAGCTTCCTTTTCTTTCTTGTCCGGCATTTTTTCCTCTTTAGGAGCTTCGGTTTTTTCCTCTTTCAATTCTTCCGTTGCTTTTTCTTCTTTCGGAACGTCGGTTTTCGACTCTTTGGCCTTTTCATCTTTTCCGGGAACGGTCTTTTCTTCGCTCTTTATTTCTTCCGTTACCGTCTCTTCCTTGTCCGCCGGCTTCTCACCCGCAGCTTCAGCGGAGGGGGAAGCTTCATTGGTGGCGGTTTTTTCATCCTTCTTTTCTTCTGTCTTCTCAACTTCTTTTTTCTTCATTTTCACGGCTTTTTTCGGACCCTTCAATATGCCCTCTTTCACCAGCATATTATGTACTGAATCGGAACATTGCGCCCCTTTTTCCAGCCAGTATTTTATGCGTTCGCTCTTTAGGCCCTTTTCTTTTGTATGAGGATTCAAAAAACCAAGAGCCTCAATAAATTTCCCCTTTATCGGCGATGCATGTTCGGCCACCACCAGCCGAAAAAAAGCTTTGTTCTTTTTTCCCCGTCTAGTTAGTCTGATTTTTAGCATAAATCTTACAAAATATAACTGATATACAATACTGGAGTATAATATAGTCTCTTGCTGATATTGTCAACCTAGCCTATATAATTTTCAATTATCAATTTACAGTTTACAGTCAATTTCCAATGTTACAATTTTCGATATCCAAACAGTATAGAATTTTAAAATTGATCATTGAGGAATTGAAAATTTATCTTATCTCCCCTTTTTCCGCCACTTGATCCAGCTTGACCGAAAGCACTTTTGAAACGCCGTCCGCGCCCATTGTGACACCATACAGAACCGACGCCTGGCGCATTGTTTCACGGTTATGGGAGATCAGAATAAATTGGGTGCGATTGGAAAGTTCCTGTAGAATCCGACCAAAGCGCTTGGAATTGGCCTCATCGAGAGCGGCCTCCACTTCGTCCAAAACGGCAAATGGCGGAGGATTATTGGCAATAATGGCAAAAAGTAGTGCCTGGGAAGTCAGAGTTCTTTCTCCTCCCGAAAGCATGCCGAGATTGGATATCCTTTTCCCTGGCGGACAAGCCTTGATCTCAATTCCAACCTCCTTGGCTGTTTCCTCTTTTTCCACATTTTCATCTCCCTCTTCGTCTCCCAAGTCCTCATTGTCACCTTTTTTGTCTCTGAAGCTTCGTCGGCTCTCTACTTTTATCTTTACCATTTCCGCACTCCCTCCGCCAAAAATAATTTTGAAATATTTGGAAAATTCACTATTCACTTTTTTATACGTTTCTTCAAAAGAAACTTTGATTTTTTCGTCCATTTCCCGGATCACCTCGGAGAGCGTTGCCATCGCTTTTTCCAGGTCTTCGGATTGGCTGACCAGAAAACTATATCTTTTTTGAGTCTCTTCATGTTCCTCGATTATCATCGGATCAATGGCTCCGATTTGCTCCGCCTGGATCTTGAGGCGGTTTATTTCCCTTTCCATCTCTTCCTGATTTATCTGTTCACCCGAATTCGATTCTTCGCCACGCAATATTTCTCCGGGATCGGAAAGTCCCAACTCCTCTTGGATCTTTTTTTTCAGATCTTCTTCCCGCACTTCGACTCTCGCCAAATTCACTTTGACTTCGTTCAAATTTTCCCTGATCTTTGTCAGTTCATGTTGTTTCTCCCTGAGCTCGGCTTCCAGTTGAAAATACAAATCCCGGGCTTCGCGGTCCTCTTTCAGCAGATCGCCCATTTTTCGCTGGTTTTCTTCGATCTGGCCATTGAATTGCCTGATTTTCTCTTCAATTTCTTTTTTTTGGGACTCTAGCTCTCCAATAGCCTTGAGATCCACAATATTTTTTCTCTCTTTGGTCTCTTGAGATTTTTTCCCAACGCTCACTTCCTGCCAAAGCTTTCCAATTTCAAGACGCAGATTCCGAAAATCGGCCTTCAGCGCGTTGAGCTCGCTCAAATCGGAAATTTTTTCGACCGCTTGCTCGATTCGCTGGTATTCGCTCTGAATTTTTTTTATTTCCTCCCGAATATAAGGAAGATCGACCGGAATCTCATTGATTATTTCCAAATTTTTGGCTTTTTCTTTTTCTATTTCAATTCTAGCTTCGATCATGGCCGTTTCCCGCCGAGCTTGGTTCAGGTTTTCGTATATTCGCTCTCTTTCTTTTTCAAGGCCACTCCTTTTTTCCTCAAAATCAGAATTGGTTTTTGTTTCTTTTTTGACTCTGATCTCAAGATCATCCATGTTTCTTTGAAGTTTCATTTCCTCCCGGCCTATCTCTTCTTTTTCCACCAATATTTTTTCTTTTTCTTTTTGGAATTTTTCCCAAAGAAAACCGTAAAGCATTTTTTGTTTCTCTTTGAGAGAAAACGCCACCGCTTCCCCTTTTTGGGCCTTTTCCGACTGCCGCTTCAGAACTTTGAGATGCGGTTCGATCTCTTTGACCAGATCTCCGATCCTCTCCAGGTTGTTCCTCGTTGAGTCCAATTTTCGAAGAGACCTCTCTTTTTTCAACTGATAGGGTTTCACTCCCGCCGCTTCTTCAAGGGTGACCCTTCGCTCGACCGGTGTGGCGTTGAGAACGGAATCGGCCATCCCTTGGTTTATAATGCAATAACTCCTCTGGCCCACTCCGGCTTTGGCCAAAAGATCAAAAATATCGATCAGGCGCGTCTTGCTGCCATTTATGGAATATTCTCCTTCCCCACTTCGATAGATCTTCCGCGAAATGACAACTTCCTCGAATTCAAGCGGGATGCTTTTGTCGGAATTATCAAAAAAAAGCGACACTTTAGCGGATCCGAGCTGCGATTTTTTTCCGGAACCGGCAAAAATGACGTCTTCCGATTTTTTTCCCCGCAGATTTTTGAGCGATTGCTCTCCCATCGCCCATTTGATCGCATCAGCGACGTTTGATTTTCCGCTGCCGTTGGGCCCGACAATGGCCGTAACGCCGCAGCTTTTTTCGCTTTTGGCTAAACTACAGGACGGCAAAAAATCCAAAATTGTTTTGGTCGCGAAAGATTTAAAGCCGGAAATTTCAACACGTTTAAGATACATTTGTTTTTTGTTTTACCAACCTTTCACCTCGAGCCCGTTCTTGGCCGCATTTCTTTGGGCTTCCTGCTTCGAAGCCCCCTCCCCTTGGGCCACTTCCTCCTCTTCCAAGTAGACTCCCACCACAAATTTTTTATTATGATCCGGTCCCGTTTCCGAGATCACCCTGTAACTTGGGGTAATGCCGACTTTGTCCTGGGATTCTTCCTGAAAAAGGGATTTCGGATCGAGATATAGCTTGTCCCTGATCACTCTTTCCAGATGAACCACAATATTGTCCAAAATAAATTTTTTCGACGGATCATATCCCTGATCAAGATACATCGCCCCTATTATCGCTTCAAGAGCATTGGCCAAGAGATATTCGCGCGCTCTGCCCGTGTCTTTGGCTTCTCCCCGGCTCATAAGAAGAAAATCTCCCACTTCTAAACCACGAGAAACGCTAGCCAGCATATCTTTGTTCACGAGCGACGCCCGCCAGTTCGTGAGCTCTCCTTCGGGATTGGGAAAATTGTTATAAAGATATTGCGTGACGACCAATTCCAAGACCGCGTCGCCCAGAAACTCGAGACGCTCGTTGTGATCCAGCTCATAACCGCGGTTTTCGTTGAGGTATGACCGATGCGTGACGGCTTGCTGGAGCAACTTCGGATTGTTGAATTTTACTTTTAATTTTTTCTCGAGTTCTGCAATATCTTCTTTCATCACTTACGAAGTCCAAAATCCAAAGCGCTAAATTCTAAATAATTTCAAAATCGCAATAACTAAAATCAAAAATGTTTTGAAAATTATGTTTTTGATATTTGAATTTATTTAGGATTTATAATTTTGAATTTGGGATTTTATTTACGATTTATTAATTATCTTTTTTATCTCTTTCCTCTGAGTTCTCTTTTATTTTTTCACTCCTGTCTTCCTTCATCGGCTCTCCCATTTCCCGATATATCGTCCCCAACACCCCGTTCACAAACCGGCCCGACGAATCCCCACCGTATGTTTTGGCCAGTTCAATTGCCTCATTGATCGCCACCTTCGGCGGCACTTCCTCATAATTTCCAAAAACCAGCTCGAAAATTCCGAGACGCAAAACATTGCGGTCCGTCACCGTCACTTGCTCAAGCGGCCATTCCGGTGCGCACTTT
>PMJF01000044.1 GCA_003157295.1 Candidatus Moraniibacteriota bacterium
GAAAACTCATTCCCCGAATCTGTTAGCGCCGGATAAATAATATACGATTTGTCCAAATGAGATCCCCGCATCACCGCGGGGAATTTTTTTGCTCAAATAAAATCCTTGCAACGATAAATACTCCGCCATGATCTTGTTATCCGCCATCCCGCCGGCGAAAAAAGTATTTTGTATCTGGTATTTTGTATCTGGTATTTTTTTTACTATTTCGTATAATCCTTGGGCTATATATAGCTGTGCTGTTGCCGCCAATTTATTCTTGTCTCTATTTAAATTCTTCAGCAAAAATTGATAAAGCGGCGTCGTGAGAAGAATATGGTTTTTTTCTTCCGGGTTATATGTTATTTTAGGTTCCAGCTCATAAGGCCGCGTAGAATTTTTTTCCAGCGCGAGAACCGGTCCATGCTTCCGATCTCTGGTGTTTTCCGAATATCCCAATAATATGGAAACGGCGTCCAAAGCTCTCGCCGTGCTCGATGTTTCCTGACAATTGAACTTTTCTTGAAGCTGATTNNATTTTTTCACGAAATTATAAACTTCTTTTTTGTTTAATAATATACTCAGAATACTGATCAACATTCTCGCCGGTTCCCGCATCGCTAAATCCCCGCCGATCAATACTTGGTTCTCGAGATGTCCAATTCTTTTTATACATTTTACCTTTTCCTTTTTACACTTAACTTCAAATATTTCCCCACCCCAAATTTTTCCGTCAATACCAAAACCTGTGCCGTCGCAGGCAATTCCATAAAATTTATCAGGTATTTTATACGAAGAACCTTGGATAATTTTATCCCCTACAGAGGAAAAAATATGGGCCACATGGTGCTGCACTCCGACCCTCTTCGCGCCAAATTTTCGTGCGAGATCTTTTCCCCAAATGGTCGTTCTGTACTGAGGGTGCAAATCTGTTAGAATGATATCGGGCTTTATTTCAGCTTTGCGCAGAAAATCCAAGACCGACTTTTTAAAATTATCGAAATTTCTATCATCGATAAGATCCTTAAGTATTCGGCAATAATGGACTTTTCCCCGATGATAAACCGAAAAATTACCCGATGATTCCGGGCCCAAGGCCAGCACTGTCTCATTCTTCCTTAGCTTTGTTTTGAAAATATCGATCTCCATATATTGATCCCATGATATCAGCCAAAAAGAAAACAATCTACATCTTCGGAAACCCCCTGCTTGATTTTGACAATCTGCCCCTGAAGATCGCGCCGAAGCTTCAAGAAATTTTTCCCGAAATAAATTTCGTCATTGCCGATCCATCGGAAAATATCAAACCGATCAATGAAGAATTGATCATAATTGATACCATTGAGGATATAAAAAAAGTCACCTTGATCGATGACCTTGAAAAAATAAAAATCGAAAAAATATATTCTCTTCATGATTTCGATTTGGCTTTCAATCTGAAGCTTCTCCAAAAAATCGGTAAGTTAAAAAAAGTGAAGATCTTCGGCGTGCCGATTGGAATCGAGGAAAAAATAGCGCTTGAACAATTGGAAAAAATAATATTATCCGTATTTCAAACCCAATTTACCCGCAAAAAGTGCGAGGCGCAGGACATGCAAGGGTCATAGGCGCGGATGAGTTTGGAAACTTCAAATTTGATATTTTTCTCGAGGTCCTCCTTTCCGATCTCTGTCGCACAAAAGCCGCTCACGATCTGTTCCACATCTTTTTTCATATTTACCAGATTCTGCGCCGTCGGGATGACCAAATTGAAATGACTTATTTTCCCTTCTTCTATTCCCAGCCAATAATAGAGCGTCCCTCGCGGCGCCTCGATCACGCCCACCCCTTCTCCTGTCAATTTTTCGGGCTTGGCCGGATCTTCCTTATGAAAGCTTGTGTTTTCCAAAAGTTCGACCGAGTGATCAATTGAGTGCAAAATTTCGATGGCTTGAGCAAGATTATTATCATAAACATTCTCTGACGGAAATCTTTCGAGATATTTCGCCGTGTCTTTCCTGGTATTTTTGTGCAAATTTTCTTTATTGAGGTTTAGTCGCGCCAAGGAGCCGACCATATATTCTTTTCCTTCAAACTCAAAACCGCTGGCCTGCGAATAGGGCAGAACGACGTTCCGCAGATGATCCATATAATCTTTTTCTTCGATCTCAAAACCGCTCGTGCTCTTAATGCGCCCCTCGAGAAATGAAAAATCATCCGTCACAAGGGCGACAAAATTCGTTTTTCTCCGGAATTCCCAGGGACAGTCGAAAAAAATATCGATCAATTTCAAAACCGTCGGCCGAATTTTCTTGAGCTCTTCAATAATTTCCGGAACTTTTTTCTCGTCAATTTCGTGGCTGAATCCTCCGACCTGCTCGAACGGAGCATGCACCGCCCGCCCGGCCACCAGCTCCGATAAGTTATTCCCCGCTTCTTTCACCGCGAGCGCGTCGTGAATGAGATCGTGCTTCGCTTCCGGAACATCCAGCAGTGAATCAATTCCAAGAAGATCCGGCATGGCAAAAAAATAAAGATGCAAAGCATGGTCGCGGATCATCATGCTGTAAATCGTGAGCTTCCGCAGAATCATCGTTTGATCGCTTATTTTCACGCCCAGCGTTTTTTCCACCGCTTCGATGCAGCCGGTGAGGTGCGCAATCGAACAGGTTCCGCAAATCCGGGAAACAAGCTGCGGCACGGCGTTATATGCCTTGCCTTTCACCGCTTGATTGAAGAATCGCAGGTTCTCCATCACCTTGAGATTCACTTCCTTGAGTTCCCCGTTTCGGATTTTTATGTCCAGATCCGCGTGACCCTCAATTTTGGATAATTTATTTATTTCGACATCCAGATCGCACTTATGCATATTCTCTTCTTACAATTAATTTCAAAAATCATTACAGATATTTCTCAAATATCTCGATAAATTTATTTTTATCAATAGGACAACCTATGATCTCATCGTCAACTTTTACGGCATCCTTCAGCGCCAATGCTTTCGGGAGGAAATTATATTTTTCAAGATGTCCCTCTATTTCTTTAAGCTGGCTGATATTGAAATTGTTGCGCTGGCCCGACGGCAAAGCTGTCATCGCGCAGGTTCCCATCGCGATCAGAATTTTCGCGTTCGCCCGGATATTCTCTATGTCCTCCTTGTCTCTTTCGCTTGTCACCACGCCCTCGACTAGCGCAACGTCGAGATCCTTGATCTCTGCCTTGTCTTTTATCGAAAGAAAATACACGAGCTCCATTTTTTCGAGCCAGGGTAGCAATTTTTTGTTAAAAATTTCCGTAAGGAAGATGCTGCACCCTTCATCGCAAGTGAGTGAGAATATACCGACACGTTTTTTAGTATTTTGATCCATTATTAAATAATTCTTTTTATTTTTCGAAGGGTACGATACAAACTATATTTCGCAGGCTTCATTATTATATCATAGCTTCCCGGAAATTGGATCGAATCTGTGTTCGGCGCAAAACCATTCTTGAATTTCGTGATTCCTTCCCAAGATCTGCCGCCGGTATTTCCTGTTTTCACACCACCAAAGTCGTATTTTTCACACCCTATTTTTTTCGCGTCCAGAATTGACTGCCACTGCAAGAGATACGGCGCCATAACGTTCCTGTGTTCATTGTCTGAAGCGCCGTGCATATACGTTGCGGTTTTTCCGAAAAACAAAACCAGGTTTACGGCAATCGTTTTTCCTTCATATTCAGCGATGTATATTTTTAGTATATCGCCCGGTATAACCTCAAACATTTTGCGATAATAATTTTCCGGATGCGATCTTATTTTATCCCGTACGGAGGTGACTTTGACCAAACGGCAAAACTGATCGATATATTTTTCTTCCCGTGAAGCAAAGATCTTCACACCTTTTTTTTCTGCCAGTCTTATATTATAGCGTGTCTTCTGCTTCATCCCTGCCAAAATATCTTCTTCACTTTTTGAAATATCAATCACCAAAATTTCCCTCGGCTGCATATCAACCGCCGATTTTTTCATTTTATTACTGATTGGTAAATTTTCTCTAATTGCTTTCAGATCTTCTTCGCTACTCGGCTCAATTCTTATCCACCCAGCCTTTCTTTCTCCAGCTAAGTTAATTAAATCGTTTTTAAATTTTTTAATTTTATCATTTGAAATTGATTTGAAATTTTCAATGACGGGTCCGCGCGGCACATAAAAATAATCCCCAGCCACCGGAAGCGTATGCTTGATAATATTCGCAAAGACCATCGGATTTCCATCGTCATCGCTGGCTGAAATAGTATGCGTCTCCCTCCCCCAGCTTTCTTGAAATTTCCGCCAATATTCCGATTGCAAAAAACCGCCATCTGGCGAATTCTTTTGAATAAAATCCAAAAACTTCTTTTCCATATACCAAATACTATATACAAGATACTAAAAACTATTTCCCCAAACCCTTGAGCGCCGCTCGCACTCTCTCCGAAACGTCTTTTATTTTTTCTGGAACATCTTTCAAGGCTTCGCGAGATTGGGAGTTCGTGTATCCCAATGAGATCAGCGCCTCAATGGCTTCGGAGTCGGCCTTGGCCGAACCCTGATCTTCTCCAGGAAGCTGCGTGATGCGATTTTTTAGTTCAAGGATCACTCTTTCGGCTGTTTTCTTTCCGACCCCCGAAACTCGGGTGAGGATCGACGAGTCGCCGGAAATCACCGCCACGCGGATCGTTTTCGGTTCGGCAATGGAAAGAATGCCGATGGCTGCTTTGGGTCCGATCCCGGAAATGGAAATCAGAAGCTCAAACATCACCAGCTCTTCAAGGATCAGGAATCCGTATAGCGAAAGCGTATCTTCGCGCACATACGTATGGGTGAAAAGCTCGAGTTCCTCCTTTCCGGCGATCTTTCCCATCGTAAAATCGGTCACAAAAATTTTGTAGCCGACACCCGCGACGTCCACCACCACATAGTTATCCCGAAAAAAGGCGATTTTACCGGTTATTTTAGCGATCATAAATTGGTATCTAGTATATAGTATCTTGTATTTGGTATTTTTTTACAATACCTTGCAACTATTTACAAAAATGACCTGTCGTGTTAGAAATATATAGTCAATTAACTAATTTCAAACATTTATGCCGATCAAACAATCCGCCAAGAAATATATGCGAGCGTCCGGAAAACGACGAACGCAGAATATCAAACAAAAGAAAAATTTTCGAGAGGCCGTAAAAAAAGTTCATGAATTGGCCAAAGCGGGAAATCAAGCCGAAGCGAAAGAAAACTTTGTGGCCGCCCAAAAAGCCATTGATAAAGCTGCTAAATCCGGTGTGATCAAAAAGAACACTGCCGCCCGCAAAAAATCCCGCCTTGCGAAAATAATAAACAAGACTTCGAAATAGACTTCTGAATTATCAAATACGCAAAACACTCCGGCATACCGGAGTGTTTTTTATTGAAATAACAGGATAGAATTTCCTTTTATTTTTTTCCTTTTGTGTTAAACCGATAGACGCTTGACTTTCTTTTTTCAAAATTAATCTTTTGGTAAAACTTGTGGGCTTTGACCCGATTATTGCGACTGGTGAGATCCACATGCTTCACTCCCTTCTTTTCGGCTCNNTTCCCCAACCCCTTTTTCCGATGTTCCGGATGCACCACCACATCTTCGATCCAAGCCGCTTTCTTCACAAGGGTTTCCGTGTAATGCAAGCTTCCCATACCAACGACTTTCTCGTCTATTTCAAGCAAATAAATTTCAAGGAGCTGATTACCGAGAAGCTCCTTGAGTCTTTTTTGGTTCACACTATAATTATTTGGCGAGAGAAATCCCAAGAGGACATTGACAGACTCGATAAAGCTTTTTCCTGGTTCTGGAATTTCTTTTAGAAGATAAATTTTTTCTTTTCCTTTCATATAATTTAATAAAATAAATTACACCACCGCAATAAAATGGTCCAGCGCCAGTCCAATATCTATTTTCCCTGTTTTTGTCTCAAAGTCAATGTCACAGAGCCGCTGATACAGTCTTTTCAGGCTCTCCCAAGAGAAGTTCCTCGCTTGGTCCAAACTTTTTCGAGCGACGAATGGGTGCATCTTCAGTTTTCCGGAAATTTCTTGGACAGACCAATTTTTATCGACCAGCGGTTTTATTTTTACCAAATTGCGAAATTGATAAAAGAACATGGAAAGAATATAGAACGGATCATCTCCCGAGTTCAGGTGCCCGTGCAGAAGCCGCAGGGCCTCCTTCTTGTCCCGCCGGGCCAAAGCGTCGACCGTTTTGAAAATATCCGTGTCTATTTTAGCCTTGACCAGAAGATCAACATCAATGCCACGGATCTCGCCTTTACCTTTATACGCTATCAGCTTATCGATCTCACTGCTCAAAAGAAATGGGTCCTCTTCCGTGAAAACGGCTAATTTCTCAGCCGTTTCTTTTCCGATCGTTGTCATATTTTCGCTTCTTTCCTTTACCTCCTGGCTGATCCAGCTGGTCAGTTGAGCGCCTTTCAAAAAAGGAAAATCCTGCTTTTTTGCGTTCTTTTGAAGAAACTTATAGATCTTGCTGTCTTTCCCGAATTTCTTTCCTTCCCAAAACACCAGGATAACATCTTTATATTCCCCCTTATTTTTCCTTTTCAAAAAATTTTCGAAACTTTCATTTCCCGGAATTTTCTTGGCGGCCAGAAGATTCTTGATCATTATCAATTTTTTATCCGAAAACAATCCGCCCGAAGTCGCATCGAGGGCAATGTTTCCCAAATCGAATTCCTTCTCCGCAAAATCAAACAGTCCCGCCGGAGCGGGATTGTTTTTTTCAGTAAACTTTTGTTTTATCTCGGCAAGCTTTCTGCTCGACAAAAACTCATTCTCGCCGTAAAGAAAAATGATCATGCCATTTTATACTACTGCTGCGGCGTCCATTTCAGGGCCTGTCCCGGCTCAAGCACTTCCACCCAAATTTGTCCCGGAGCGAATTTCACTTCCTGTCCGTTGCTGTCATACATGAAAAGTTTTGTGTTCCAACTCGACTTATCTTTTTTCCAGCGGCCCTTTATCTCCTGTCCATTGATATAGTAATAGGCATCGCCCTCTGTCACTGTGTCAAACTGCGGATCTCCGATCTGGACATTGTTGTATTGGCCTTCTATTTGTTCGGATGTAGCGATCACGACCGCCACGTTTTTAGGCGCGTTTCTTTTTTGATTATTGGCGTCTAAATCCGCGACCTTGTTCCAGCTGCGAAGATAGGTGTTGGTGGCCTTATCATAATCATAATCAACTGCATATGGGCCGGCAAAACCTACTCTGAGATGCCCTCCCACAGGACGTTGATCCAAGGGGGCCTCGGCTTGATGAGGATAGCCGGAAAATTTATCGGTCATGTCGTATCCCGCTTTTTGCGCGCAATCCAAGAGTGTGGAAAATTTAGCAAAACCGTTGTCCGGAGCCGGGATGCCCTCTTTTCTAAATCCGCACTCGGGCGCTTTATGCCCCATGCTTCCGTTGAGATCCAGATCGTCTACCGCCCCTCCCTTTGCTAGAGTTCCCTTATCTAAAATATCCGCGGCGAAATGCGATCCACCCCAATGAGTGAGAATAGCGTTCCAGCCGGCGGCCAAAGCGATATAATCATGCCGCGTCGAACGGATCGAACCGACCTCAGGAGGATCATTGCAGACATAAACCGGCATCAATCGAGTAATGCTGGCGGTGATGGCCGGCATTTCGAGCACGAGATCGGCATCGGAAAAACCGCTATCCGGACGGACAGAAAGATCTGCCGCTTCCATAACGGCAATCGGCCGACGGTTCCAATTGGCGCAGGCCAGTCCGGAAAAAGGACTGACGTTTCCCGAATTCGCCGGCGCGCCCATATCGACTTTTTCTTTCATAGAATCGGAAAGGAGGCCGNNAACAAACCGGAAAAATATCCAGCGATCAGCACTAAGACCAAGACAACGACCGTTCCTATGATAATTTTTTGCTTTTTCTCCATCATCTTTATTTTGTCGAACATATATTGTCTATTATTAATTATTTTTGGCACACAGGGCAGTAAAAAGTCCCTCTTTGCCCGATTGTTTCTCTTAGTATTATTGTACCACAACGCCCGCATTTTTTTCCAGTCCGCCGATATACTTTCAGAACTTTCTGGAATCCTCCCTGCGCCCCGGACGTATCGCGATAATCACTGTCAGATGTGCCCCGCAGTTCGATGGCCTTATTCAAAACATTTTTGATTGATTTATAAAGCTTTTTCAGCTCTTTACAATCTATTTTATCCGCCGGACGTGCAGGCAATATTCCGGCCTCGAACAAAATCTCGCTCGCGTATATGTTCCCGATCCCCGCGATCTTGCTTTGATCCATGAGAAGCAATTTTATTTTAGTTTTCTTCCCGTCCAAAATTTCANNTGATGAATATATTGATTGACCTTATCGCTGAAATAATCATGCCGTTTTGAACTTTGTAATTTTAATTTTGACTCTCTTTGGGATTTTATTAGCAAGTGTCCCGTCATCTTGAGGTGGATATAGATCGTTTTTCCGCCTGACAAATTGATAAATATATTTTTTCCGATCCTTTCCGCGTTTATTATTTTCCGATTTTTTATTTCTCTTTCAAATTTATCAAATGGCATCTTGATAGATTTTTTCCAGTCACTCCAAAAATCGACGATGACATCGCCTTTTATTTTCTGATTCAGGTCAGTGATGATTGTCTGGACTTCAGGTAATTCGGGCATATGCCTAATAGTATTTTAAATAATTACTGCGGTCAACGATAAACCGGCATCAGCGCCTTTTTTATGTGGATAAAACTGGTATAAAAATAGCCTCTTCTATGGTATAATTTATTTGGATATATTGCCTCAACAAGAGTCGTGAACTACGACTGATATTTTTTTGTTTTGAAAGGCCTGTGATTTATTTTTGATAACATACAGCGACCTCAATGTCCGAAGAAAATTTAGAAAAACCAAGCGAACATCTAGACAAAGCTCTGGAGGAGAAAATCGAGACTTTTCTTCGCAACAGGAGCAAGATCGTCCATCACGAACTGACACATATCAAAAAGGCCGGGAGAAAATTTACTTTTCCCTCCGGTCTTTTTGGCATATTGAAAAAGATAAAATTTCCGTCCCTCCTCAAAAAGCCCTGGTATCACCAAGTAGCCACCTTCGTAGTCGTGACAGCGCTTCTGGCTGGGGGAATCTGGTTCAGGCATTATCTGGTGAGCGCGGCAACATACACTTGGATCCAATCCAGCTGGTCAGGTGGTGCTTCCACCACCGCACCTTTCCCAACGCATCCCACCAACGAAACCGGATGGAACAAATATTACTCGAAAGGCGGAATAGACACCACCAGCGGCATCACTCTTGAGAGAACCTCGAACTAGAAAAACCAAAAATCCAAAAATGAAACTGAAATCCAAACTAAATTATTTCTTCATCACTCTCCTCCTCCTCGCTTTCAGCGCGAATGATGTTTTTGCGGCGACCGCGGTCTCCACCCAAGCCGTCACCAATGTGAACGCCACCTATGCCACCGCCAACGGTTCGCTTGATGACACCGGCGGCACGACGATTGCGCAACATGGGTTTGTGTGGAATACGACCGGAGTGAATCCGACTCTGATTCCGCCGGCAGTTGGTCACTGGAAAATGAATGACAACGCGGCCAACGCGGCCGTTACGGATTCCGAGGGAACTTACAATGGGACGGCAACGAAAAACACTAGTGCCATGACTACTGCGGGCAAAATCAATTCGGCTTTGAATATAAATGGTTCGACTGATTATGTTTCCGTGCCGGACAATGCGAATTTTGACTTCGGTGCCAATCAAGATTTTACGGTTAGCGTTTGGGTAAAAACAACTCAAGGAGCTGTCTCGAGTACATGGCCCCAAATTGTAAACAAGGATGACTGGAGTGGTACCCGACAGGGGTTCAGTCTTTATTCGCATGCTTCCGATACTGACGCTAGATGGATTTTTGAAATTTTTGTTTCCGGAACCGCATATGCTGTGCCTGGCAAAAATAATATAGCCGACGGTCAATGGCACTTGCTAACTGCTATGAGAATAGGAAGCGTCCTCTATTCTTATGAGGACGGTTCTTCGTCAGGAAACCAGACTGTTGCTTCGTCCGCAAGTCTTAGCAAAGCCGTTCCTCTCGATTTTGGTAGGTCTTCAGGTGGAAGTGGTGCAAGTTTTTTCAGCGGTCAGGTCGACGATATCCGCATTTTTAACAAAGCTCTCGGTCCAGCAGAAATTTCTGCTCTGTATAAATCCGGCAATGGCACTGAGGAAATCGGCGGAGACGCCAATTCCCAATCAAATCAACTCGGCCCCATGTCCGGCACAGGCTCTTTCTCTGCTCCTCTAGATGGACTTTCTCCCAACACCACCTACTATGTCCGGAGCTATGTCACCGATTCAAATGGTGCGACAACCTATGGCAGCGTTGTTTCTTTCACCACATCCAACAGCGGCTATGCCACCTGGACTGGAGGAACATCTTCCGCCTGGAATGTTGACACCAACTGGAGCACGGGATCCGTCCCGGATTCAAACACGGAAGCCATCATCAACGGGAACGGCAGCAATGCTCCCACCCTCGATCTCTCCGGGGGAGCAGTAACAATTAAAGCTCTAGCTGTAGGATTGAGTAATTCCTCAACACTCACTCTTTCCAATGGGGATACGTCTACGAAGCAACTCGTCATTTCAGGAGACGTCTTTGTTGGGAGCAATGGAACCATCACGCATACCGCCAATACTACAACGCAAACCAATTCGTTAAATATCCAAGCAGCGAACCTCGCAATCGCATCTGGAGGGAAAATCGATGTTAGTTTAGACGGGTATCAGCATGCGGCTGGACCTGGCACGGGAGGAGGAAGCGGTGGGTGGAATCCCAGTTCAGCCGGTTATGGCGGAACTGGAGCCATTGGTGCTGATGGAGCTCCAGCCGGCGCAAGCTATGGATCGATAACACAGCCAGCTGACTTGGGAAGTGGCGGCGCAGATGGAGCTGGCACAACAGGCGGCGCGGGTGGAGGGGCAGTTAAACTGGTCATTTCAAACACAGCTTCAATTAGCGGAAGCATAATTGCCAAAGGCGGAGATGGAACTCAACACGACGGCGCTGGCGGTTCCGGTGGCAGCGTATGGATCAGCGCGGGAACTCTAAGCGGCAGCGGAACAATCTCAGCTAACGGAGGAAACGATGGCTATTGGCACACGGAGGGCGGCGGCGGCGGCGGACGCATTGCCGTCTATTACACAACTGACTTGTCTACTCTAGCCTATCAAGCCTACGGATCATTGTCCGGTTCTAGTACCGACCGCATGGGCGGTGCCGGCACCATCTTCAAAAAATCATCTGTTCAAGCTAACGGCGATCTTCTCGTTGACAACAACAACCAGGATAATTGGGATGACCGCTTCGTCGGCAGAACCCCGCTCAACGACACTTTCGTCTTCGACGCTCTCACCGTCCAGAACTATGGAAATCTCGATATCGGCCCCTCCGCCGATGTCACCTATACAACCCTTGACTGGTCCACGAAAGGAATTATCACGGACAATGGAGGAACCTTTGACTTGGTGAGCGGCGGAGGGAATCTGACCATACCTGCCACTTCGA
>PMJF01000038.1 GCA_003157295.1 Candidatus Moraniibacteriota bacterium
CAAAAAGCAGGGCTTTGATGTTTTGGGCGTTTATATGCGCTTTTTTTCCGGGCGGAAGGATGAAAGATCTTCCGAAAAAGCAAAAATAATCGCCGGAATACTGGGAATACCATTTCGAAAAATTGACGCAAGGAAGGAGTTTAAAATGCGGGTGATCGATTATTTTGTCGATTCATACATAAACGGACTGACGCCCAATCCGTGCGTGGTTTGCAATAAGGAGATGAAATTCAAGATACTTTTTGACTTGATGAACAAAAATAAATTCGATCATATTGCCACGGGTCACTATGTGCGCATAAAGCGGGAATTTTCAAAAAATTTAAAAATTTCTAAATCTCAAAAAATTAAACTCTTAGAAGCGAAAGACACAGCGAAAGATCAATCATACTTTTTGCATAGATTATCCCAACGAGAATTAGCGAGGACTGTTTTTCCGCTGGTAAATTACACAAAAGTTGAAGTGAGAAAGATCGCAAAAAAATATAAATTACCAATTTTAGGCGATGAAGAATCGCAGGATATCTGTTTTCTAGAGAAAAAAAACGTTGGCCATTTCCTGGAAAAACGTATCAAACTCAAGCAGGGAAACATCATTGATGAAAAAGGAAAAATTCTGGGAAAGCACAAAGGGCTCCCGCTTTATACCATCGGGCAAAGAAAAGGAATTGAGATCGGTGCCTCGGGACCATATTTCACCCTTGGAAAAGATCTCAAAAAAAATGAATTGATCGTGACCAATGATGAAAAAAGGCTGAATTCAAGAGAATTCAAAGTGACGCGGGTCAATTGGATCAATCAGGAAATAAATTTACCGCTCAGCGCCAAGGTCCAAATCCGCTACCACGCGGATAAATTTCCTGCTATAATTGAACGAGAGAAATCCGGGAGTTTCATTGTCAAAACCAAAAAACCGCTGCGGGCGGTGACCCCGGGACAATCAGCCGTTTTTTATAGGAGAAATGAAATTTTGGGGGGCGGTATTATTAAATAAGATCAAATGGGATTACTCGACGATTATCAAAATTCAAACGCGGAAGAGAACGGTGACGAAGCTCAAAATGAGCCGGACACGCGTCGCAAACGCGCCGATTTGGAACGCAATATAGCGATGGCCGACTCGGATCTCAAGAAAGTCTTGCGTGAAATTGAGGATACGGAAGCCCAAGCTCGGAGATTCAAAAAAGACGAGGAGCGAATCCGGATCGAGCGGGATGACCTCGAAAAAAAAGTAAAAAAACTGCAGGACAACAAGAGGCTTTTGGAAGAGGAAATTGCGGGTCTCAAGAAGAAAATGAAGGTTTTGCAGTAAGTTTCTTTGAAATCAGACTTGACTAAAAATCCTTTTTATTATAAACTAAATCATTCCTACTTATAGGAATGATTTTAAAAACAAGCGCAACGGCGCATAAAAAACCTAGGATAAAAAAGGGAGGGGTACATGTTGAATTTTCTCATTATAGAGCATGATGAAGACGAGGCGAGAAACCTTAGGTATTTTATGAATTTTGTCGAAGAAAGTTGCTTCTTAGTTTCCGACATGCAAACGGCCATTGATGTTTTGATGGCTTGCTCAATTCATTTTGATGCCCTCATTACCTCTTTGGGGGTGCCAAAAGAGCACAAGCAGCTTATCTTTGAACCTTTTGGCGGCATTGAAATCGCCCAACAGGCTCAATTGTTTCGTTCGGGTCTTCCAGTTTTCTTTTGCACTAAAAGAGGGACAGCGGATCATCAAAGAATAAAAAAACTGCCCTTCGATGTTGGTTTCATTCCACGACCGGCGAGAATGGAAGACATAGTCACTGCTTCCTTCTATCTACGACACTTAAAGGAGGCTGCGGTCCATGCGCGAATTTAAAATCAGCAGGAAACAGAAGCTGAAAAGTTGGTTTTTGAACATTGCGGCTGCATTTTTAGCCGGGATCTGTGCGGCGCTTATCTCCCTTTTCTCCCAAAAAAACAACAATGAATTCTAAAGTCCCGGGGCGGCAGTATCTGCCCCGGGCTGTTTTATTTTCAGGCCGGAGTGGACAAAATCCAAAAATTTCGCTATTTTTATAAATACCAGAAGTAAAATATAAATTGATATACCCTATATGACCGCTAAAGAACTTCGTCAAAAATATCTTGATTTTTTCGAAAGTAAAGGCCATGCCATCATTCCCTCCGCGCCCCTGGTGCCGGAAAATGATCCGACAGTGCTTTTCACGACGGCCGGAATGCATCCATTGGTGCCGTTTTTAATGGGCGAAAAGCATCCGCTGGGAACCCGTCTCGTGAATGTGCAAAAATGCGTCCGCACTCCCGATATAGACGACGTGGGCGACAACCGTCACCTCACTTTTTTTGAGATGATGGGAAACTGGTCGCTTGGGGACTATTTCAAAAGAGAGGCGATCGAGTGGAGCTTTGAATTCATCACTTCGGAAAAATGGCTGGGACTTGATCCAAGAAGACTATACGTCACGGTTTTCGAAGGCGACGATGACGCGCCGCTTGACCAAGAGTCTATAAATATCTGGCAAGAACAGTTCAAAAAAGTTGGGATTGAAGCCAAAGTGGCCGAGGATAAAATTGTTGATTTTGAGAAGAGAATAGTTCCTCTCGGGAAAGATGACAACTGGTGGGGACCGGCGGGAGAGACTGGCCCGTGCGGGCCTGATAGTGAGATGTTTTATGACGTTTCACCTGAAAACGGGGCGGTTGAGGGAAAATTCGAAGAACTGAACGGTCCGCGCCTGGTTGAGATCTGGAATGATGTTTTTATGGAATATAACAAGAAAGCGGACGGAACTTTTGAAAAATTGGCCCAGCAAAATGTGGATACGGGAATGGGTCTTGAGCGGACCCTGGTGACCCTCACAGGCAAGGACAATGTTTTTGAAACAGATATATTTCAGCCGATCATCCGCAAAATTGAGGAAATATCAGGCCAAGATTATAAAGATGAAAATAACCAAAAGGCGATGCGCATCATTGCGGACCATTTTCGAACGGCGACTTTCATGATCGCGGACGGCGTCCAGCCGTCCAACGTGGAAAGAGGATATATCTTGCGTCGGCTGATTCGTCGGGCAGTGCGGCAGGGGAAAATTTTGGGAATAGAAAAAGATTTTGCCGGCGCGGTGGCAGCGGTCGTCATAGACGAATACGGCGAATCATATCCGGAACTGGCGAAGAATAAGGATAAAATATTTGAAGAACTGGAACTGGAAGAAACGAGATTCAAACAGACTTTGGAAAAGGGCCTCAAAAAAATAAAGGATGTCATCGCCGAGAGCCGAAAAACGGAAAAAATCTTGGGCAGCGAGGCTTTCATGCAATTTTCGACCTACGGCTTTCCGCTGGAACTGACACGGGAGATCGCCAAAGAGCACGGAATTGGGGTTGATGAAGAAGGTTTTCATGAAGAATTTAAAAAGCATCAGGAACTTTCCCGAACGGCGAGTGGCGGAATGTTCAAGGGTGGTCTTGCGGACGCGGGTGAAAAATCAGCCCAGCTGCATACCGCCACGCATCTGCTTCTGGCGGCTCTCAGAAAAGTTTTGGGCGAGCATGTTTTTCAAAAAGGATCGAACATCACGGCGGAAAGATTGCGTTTT
The DNA here is from genome assembly GCA_003157295.1 of Candidatus Moraniibacteriota bacterium. Classification (GTDB taxonomy): domain Bacteria; phylum Patescibacteriota; class Minisyncoccia; order Moranbacterales; family UBA11712; genus Fen-1326. The sequence goes on from PMJF01000038.1 coordinate 3,606, forward strand.
GACTTTTCGCACGACAAGAAAATGACTCCTGAAGAGATCCAGCAAGTAGAAAAATTGGTGAACGTTGCCATTTCAAAAGATATTCCTGTGAAATGCGAAGAAATGACACTCGAAGAAGCCCAAAAAGAGGGGGCGATGGGCGTTTTTGGGGAAAAGTATGGAGACAAAGTGAAAGTTTATTCCATTCTGGATCTCTCCCGCGAAATTTGCGGCGGTCCGCACGCGACTCAAACTGGCGAGCTGGGCAAGTTCAGAATTGCAAAAGAAGAAGCTTCAAGCGCGGGAGTGCGACGGATCAAGGCAGTGCTGGAATAATTCAGCCATTCAAATATTTATTAGTGATAAGTGAAAGAATTTAAATAATTTTTTTGGGAAGGGGGGTTACCCATGGTTCCTTTAAGCGCAAAGAAAGCGTGGCAATGGTTGCGCCTGACGTTGTTTTGGCTCCTGCCGGAGTCCATTCAGCAAAGAATCAGGCGCACGGAAATTATCAACCGAGTTGTCTCCAACTTAGATAACGTCCGCCATGTGTTGAATATCAAAGGAAACGTTATTAAATTGGACGGACGGTACGTTCGCTTGACGGAGGAGGGCTTCATTATCTGTGTAGACGTCGAGCGGATGCTCCAGGACGGCGATCCGCAGTTGGTCTGCCTCATCATAACGGGCGACCCGGATATTTTTCATTTTTTCTATAGGATGTTTATCCGCATTGCCGCCGAATTGGGAGTCGGCCTGCTTCTGGAAGACGAAAAAACCTTTTGGAAAGTCGAGCCGGACTCAAACATGGTCAAGGGTCAGATTGCAGGGGCCGTCGCTGAGGGGGCAACTTTCTGGTCATGTCTTGGATGTTACGCGGCTTCGATTTATGAACATGAAGATGATAGGGGCTATCTGGGAGAATGCCGCTATTATGAACTCGCGGCATTTCCAGTAGCTGAACTCGGATACTATGCCGAGGTGCTTACCAACTGCGATTTAGGGATCATGATCCCGGATAACCGCGAAGCTGGCCAAAAACTCAGCTTTATCTAATTCCAGGCCCGCGCCCATTGGGTTGCGGAGAGGGCGACCCTACAGGGACGCCTTTTTTATTAGACCACAGAAGTCATAACTTAGCATACTTATCCATATATTCTATACTTTCATAAAAAAGAAAAAGGTATTATAATTATAAATAAAGAAGAAAAATAAAAAGAAAGCGATAAATAAGTTTCGTCTTGGAGGGCAAGCTTATTTTTTGTTGTTACAAAAAATTGAAATAAATTCGGTATCAGGAAAAATTACTTACAAAGTATAACATTGAATGAATAAGCTTAAGAAAAATATTTTCCCCGTGCTCAATTGACAGAACTATCGCAAAATGATATTTTGCATCGAAATGCTTTTTTTGAAAAAATGATGACAATATAGAACGATCTGATACAAAAAAAGGGTAATTCTGAAAAAAATTATGAAAAAGAAAAAGCCTTCTATAGCAATATTAGCGCCCTGTTACAATGAAGAGAAAACCATTCGGAAATGTGTTTTATCTTGGCTAAATCAGATCCATCCAGCGGATGAAATTATTATTGTAAATGATTGCAGTACAGATGGTACCTTGGAAATTCTGCAAGAGTTCAAGGACAGAGTTACCATAGTTGATCTTTTAAAAAATACTGGAAACAAGAGTTATGTTCAGGAAGAGGGGTTAAAATATGTTACAAAGGATGTCTTCATAGCGACGGATGCTGACACAATCATGGACAGACATTTTGTCGAGAGAGTGGTTATTGCTTTCCGGGACAAGAGGGTGCATGCCTTTGCTGGATATATAAAAAGCTTGAGAGGCAATTGGCTGACAGCCTGCAGGGAGATAGATTACTTAATCGGGCAGGATTTGCATAAGGCTGCTCAGTATCATATAAACTTCTTGTTCGTGATTCCAGGTTGTGCTGGGGCTTTTAGGACGAAAGTCTTCAAAAAAAACATTTCATTTGATCATGACACCCTGACAGAGGATTTGGATTTCACCTATAGAATAAACAAGCTCGACTTAAATATTCTCTATGATCGTGAAGCGATTGTTTACACGCAAGATCCAGACACGATTAAGTCATATATCAACCAAATTAGAAGATGGTATAGTGGCGGCTGGCAAAATTTACTAAAGCATAAAGGTATCATGAAGAAAAAACCGATTAGGGCGATGGAACTGTCAATTGTGTATATCGAAGGGCTGATATTTTATCCATTGATGTTCATAATCCCGATCATAAGCATAAAAGCATTCTTCTATCTAATTTTATATTGTGCTGCGCTAGGGCTCTTTTTTGGTATTTATTCCGCAATAAAAAGAAAAAGATTGGATCTCTTCTTTTATTCTCCTTTATATATAATCGTAACTTATATTCATTCCTATATATTTATGGAGCAGTTCATTAAGGAGGTTATTCTGAAAAAGAGGAATTTGAAATGGTATCATCCAGAAAGGAGAAAGATGACATGATTCAACCCGGATCACTATCGCTGTTTATTCATCTGCTAATAAACACCTATCACAATGTAATAAAAAAATACCCAATCAGGGCGTTTTCTTGCATGGTGGTATTGGTTGTGGCTTCTATAATAATAATAAATGGAAGGGCCGCCGTCACGAATAGCCTGAAAGACAATAATGGTAAGATACTCGGGGAAATGACTTATAAGTGCAAGCCTGTTAAAGAGGCTTATTCCGATAAGAAAATTATTCTTAGACTGGACGATATTCAGGCTTTCGCCTATTCGGAAATATCTCAAATGATGATTGAGGATTCCATAAGCCGCAAAATGAAATTGGTCCTTGGAGTGATTCCTTACAATCTAACGCAGGATGCGTTCATCACGAACGTGCTCAAAAAGAATAATTGCAATTTGGAGCTCGCTTTGCACGGCTGGGACCACTCAATATCGCCGGAAACGGGGGTATACGAATTTGAGGATATGGATGAAGCAGAAGCAGCCAGCAAAATAAAAGAAGGAAAAAGCATCTTGGAACAGATCGGAGGCCAACCCGTTGTCACCTTTATCCCGCCTGGAAATCTGATATCAAGCAGCACAAAAAAAGTGCTGAAGCAGGAAGGAATCAAATATCTTTCTGGCGACACAGAAAGCAGTATATATGGAATAGACGCGACAACGTATGACTTCCAGAGCAAGAAATTAAACGACAATAGTGATATTTTGAACAAATGCGATGAAAGATTCAGCAAGAATAAATTCTGCGTGATTGTCATTCATCCTCAAGATTATCTGACCGACGACAAAATAGACGAAGATAAATATAGTCAATTTATAAATTTGCTGGATGAATTCAGAAATGAGCAGGTTTTGTCAATAACTTTCAATAGCCTATAGTTTTACGCGGGCACCGATTCCTTACCATTTATAGTTGAAGAGATTTTCATCTGTCCCGCCGAGATTCCAAATCATAAATCGGTTGAGTCCTAAACTTTTGGCATAATCCATCTTTTTGATCACAGATTCTGAATCAGAAAGCCATCCGGTGGCGTTGTTATTTGAAAATTCCAATTCGAATGAATCGGGGTCGCGGTTCATTTCTATTTGGTTGTCTTGGGTGTATTTGATGAAATCCTTGTACTGGTAGCTATTAAAAGAGCCGTCTTTCGACCAAACATATCCGTAGGTCGGGAGGCCTATAGAGAGTTTGTCTCGAGGAATGAATTTCAGGCTATATTCGATCACATTTTTGTACCAATCCATCGGAGTTATCGGACCGGGATTTGAGAATTGACCGTGTTTATCATATATCATCACCCTTACCTCATCGGCATTTTGAGCTATTTGACCCAGATCTTGTCCCTTTAGTCCTGTCCAATCGTTTTGGCCTGTCTGAGCCTGAACCGTCACGGACACTTTTAGATTGTTTTTCTGCAAAGCCTCTCGCAGCGACTTTATAAAAAGAGAAAAATCCGAAGAATACTGTTCGTCGATATTTTCAATATCAATATCAACGCCATCGGCCTGAAAGTCCTTGAGCTTGTTGATTAGATCTTTTGAAAAATTATCGATATTTTTTGGTCCTTCAATAAAAGCGGCCAGCTCTTTGTCGGAAAGCTCGCAGGAAAGCATGGGATAAAACTTCATTCCGCTGGCTTTTATTTTTTGCGTTTCTGCCGACTTGTCGACTTTGCCGACTTCAACCAAGGCTTGGTTCTTATCGAGTTTCAGCCATCCGGGAGATATTTCCGAGATTTTTTGGCTGTTGGCTTCGGCCACTCTGAAGCCATCCTCTTCTTCCCACCAGGCGATCCAACCGGAAATCTCGGGAGCTTTTATTTCGGCAACGTTTGTTTGCGCTTGGGTACTCTTCTTGTCATTTTCAAGCGACCCTTTCAGACTCGAAGTTGTTGTTTCTGAAGTGCTTTCGTTGACGAATAAGGTCTTTTTTCCAGGCACAACTAAGACCGCAGCGATAATAATCGCAGCAATAATGAATATTCCAATTCCAAGTTTATTTTGGCGAAATGGCGAATGCATACGTTGTGAGAATACAAATATGATGGAGCAAGGCTACGTATTATTCAAATTCATGATAATTTGATATGATATAGCAAGATACTATTATATACGAACATTTTCGCAAAATCAAGCCATTTGAAATTCAGTGCCTGTGATGGCTATGATATAATAATATCGAGAATGAATTGAGTCTCAACGACAAAATAATTAATAAAAATAAAAAGTCATGAAAAAATTTTTAATCGCCAGTTTTTTAGCAATGTTTATTATGGCCATACCCAGCAGTCAAGCGAAAACTAAAATAGTAAAGCCAGTATCTAGCGCAACCCCAGTAGTATCAATATCATTCGACGATGGAGATGCGACAATATACACGAATGGATTTCCACAACTAAAAAAATACAATCTTCCTGCCACTCTTTATCTTTCGGCCAGCTTTATTGGAAACGATAGCTGGTATATGAACTGGAATCAGGTCAAAACACTCAATCAGGGGGGATGGGAAATTGCATCGCACGGATACACGCATCCGGATCTGACCCAGCTCACCGATACGCAAATCAAAGCAGAATTACAACAATCAAAAGATTTGCTGGCCAGTCACGGCTATACTGCTACTTCATTTGCTACTCCTTATGGCGAATATAACAGCAAAGTGCTGAACCTGATCAAAACGTATTACCAGTCAAATAGGCGAGCTTGGGATGATGATCCGGCCAACGAGGGTTTCAATAATCTATCAACTTTTGACCGATATAATCTTTCAGCCCTCGAATTGAGCAATACTATGAGTCTAAATAGTATCAAGAAAAAAATTGACCGCGCGGTTAGTGAGAAAAAATGGCTTGTACTCTTTCTACATAGCGTTGTGAACACCAAGCCGCAAGAATATCAATTCAAATCCAGTGTACTTGAACAGGTTGCAGGGTATCTGAGCCAGCTGCAATCCCAGGGGAGGTTGAAAGTGTCGACGATTCAGAATGTCGTGGGGAGCAAATAGATTTTTCAATCTTAAGAAAGCATATGCCTAGAAATCCGGGATCAATTCTCGGATTTCTATGTTGCCTGAAAGACAGGCTCAGGAAAAAGAGGCAAATACGATTAAACCACAAAAGGCATACCTTAGTTGAGTTATCCACAATATTTTTTGACAAATCGTAGTGATTCCTGCTTGAATTAGAAAAAATACATACCCAAAAAACAAAAAAAAGCACGAGGAGACGCCCGAATGCTTTTTTGTTTTGGGGAATAAAATGAAATAAATTTTTCCTAAAATGGCGAAAAAGACCATATATAATACCAATAGAGATGTTAATCAAGCCGATACAGCCAGCGTTTTTATGGCGCGCAATACTGTGTTGGTTTTTTTTGTTTTTCAATAATTACTATTAACTTTATATCAACAAACAAGATGAAAAAGAAACAAGCGAAGAAATTGTCCAAAGCTCTGACTATAACTGTCGTGATAATGATGCTTCTGCAATCAATAGGAATGTCCGGAATCGCGTCTTTGGCTGCCAGTGCTACACCAGATGCCACAGACAAGGATACAAACTCGACGGCGGCTTCAGCGCCATCAGCTGAAGTTCCCGCGCCTGATCAGACACCCATCGCTGATCCGGCTCCGGCAAAAGTCCAGCCGTCAGCCGTTGATGCCACCGCTGTGACCATTGCTGATCCGACCAAGGATCTGGCTCCGTCTTCCGCAAAAGCGACCCAATCCGCTGTTGAAGCGACCGCACCGGCGCCGACGGATACAACTCCGAAAACAACTGATGCAACCACAGGCGCGATTGAGGATCCGGTCACAACTCCGACACCAACAGCAACTGCGCCCGCAATGGATGGAAAGGATACATTGACCAATCCCACTGATATCACCACGAGCGTCGCTTCGGATTGGGAAGTGGACGGTGATATGGCCACAACCAAAGTCAACGTGAAACTAGGTGTGAAGTATGAATTTCCCGGAGACAAAGATGTTTCTGTCACTTTCACCAAGCTTCCGAAAGATGAAAGCAGACTTTCCACACTCAAAATAGAACAGATCGCTTCGGATAAAATCAACTTGCCTGACGGCGTGGTTGCTGCGACTGATTTTGCCTATGACATCACGACTGATATGCAAAATGGGGACTTTAAATACGATCTTACACTCCCAAAAGCAAAAGATTCTAGCGCGGAAGTAAAATATATTGAAAAGAGCGCGAGCGAGGTCGTTGCCACCGACACGACAGAAAATGAACTGAAAGATGTTGATGAAACCAAGGTCAAAGAAGACAAAAGTTCAGTCGGAGTGAGTGAACTTGATCACTTTACGGTTTTCTTGCTCACCACAAACCAAACGATCGGTTCAAGCGGCGTCACCAATCCTGATAAGGGCTGGGTTTCAGATAATCAATACGCCGTTTTCACCGGCGCAGGCGCTTCGGCAGAATATGGTTTTTCAGACTTGGGGGTTCCTGCTAATTCCATCATCGACGGGATTGAAGTGACAGTAGAAGGAAAAAGTTCGTCAATCATCTCAGGGAGAGATTTGACTGTCGAGTTATGGAATACTTCAAACAGCAGTCCAGCCGCTTATAGCGCTACTCAGACTGCGAATATGAACTATTCCGAAGCCACCGTGACCGTGGGTGGTGCGACAAACAAATGGGGAAAAACCTGGACGGCCGCTGATTTTGCCGATGCCACTTTCAAGATTAGAGTCAAAAGCACCACCTCCGGTTCGGGTGATGTTTCCTTGGACGCTGTCACAGTGAAAGTTGATTATACGACTGTATCAACCACCGGGACGTTGATCGTCAACAAAATCGTGGCGAATGACAATAGTGGAACGAAGACTGCTTCTGATTTCTCTTTCTCAATAAATGGCGCAGCTGCCGTTCCCTTCAACTCTTCCGGATCAAATAGCCAAACCGTTTCTGCCGGAACCTATTCTGTCACTGAGCCGGCTGTTTCCGGATATACCGCTTCGTACGGAAATTCTCTGAACGCGAATACAAACTGCACGAGCTTAGTTATTCCGGCAGGAGGAACGGTCACTTGCACCATCACCAATGACGACAATGCGCCGGCCTATGTTTCAGTTGCTGGAAATGTCATTGCCAACCCTTCTTTTGAAACGGGATCAGGCAATAGCGCAACAGGTTGGCGTACGGATAACACCGGCTCAACGGCCACTTTTTCCATTGCCCCTGGGGCGCATTCGGGGAATCGAGCCGCGAAAATTCAAGTTACGGCGGTTTCGGGAGGAGACGCCAAATGGCTTTTTGACAGTGTGCCCGTCACTGCCGGCCAGTACTACACTTTCATCGAATACTACAAATCATCCGTACCGACCGAGGTCGATCTTTTCAACACCGGCGGAAGCGACCAATATCAATTTGTGAGCACTTTGCCGGCAGCGGCCACTTGGACGAAGTTTCAGACCAGCTTTCTTGTGCCGACCGGTGTGACCGCCATTTCCGTGGCTCATATACTGGCCAGCGTGGGAACACTTTCGACGGATGATTATTCCATGGTGCTCGGTCCAGTGCCAGTCTTCACTGAAGGAGGGATGGTGTCGCTCACATTCGATGACGGACTGAAATCCCTCTACACGAACGGCGTGCCGGTTTTGAATGCCGCTGGATACAAGGCGACGGCTTACATAAACACTACTCCTGTCCAAGCCGGAGATTGGTCTGACTATATGAATTCATCGGAGGTGATCTCGCTGTATAACCAAGGTTATGATATCGGCGGTCATTCGACCACGCATTCGCAGTCTCTAACTAATGCGGGTGTAGACCTTAATATGGAAATAAATGACAACCGAACTTATCTCAAAAGCATTTTGCCCGTCGGCGCTCCGGTGGACAGCTTTGCTTATCCCTTCGGTGATTATAATGACACAGTAATTGCCCAGGTCACTGCGGCTGGCTATCTCGGAGCGCGATCAGTGGAAGACGGGATCAATTTGACTGACGCAAATAAGTATACCTTGAAGGCCCGGGAAGTGGACGGCAATACCACCGTCGCAACCGTGAAGAGTTGGATTGATGAGGCAAGGACCCAGAAAGCCTGGCTGATCCTTCTTTTTCACGATGTAAAAAATGGAGATTGTCCCAATTCCGCCGCGTCATACTGCACCAACAAGACGACTCTACAGGAAATCGTCGCCTATCTTGCTTCTCAACATATGACGGTTCCAACTGTTCACCAAGGTCTCGCGGTGATGGGCGGCAGCCCGATTCCAGACACAATTGCTCCAATACTAGCCGAAACAACGCCAGTGGCCGCGCTAACCAACGATGCGACTCCGAGCTATACTTTCAGCTCGACCGAGGCGGGAACAATTACCTACGGAGGCAGCTGTATCAGCGCTCAGACAGCTGCTGTGGCTGGCTTCAATACAATCACCTTCAACACCCTTGCCGCCGGTGCTCACAGCGATTGCATCATCCAAGTGAAGGATGCAGCCAATAACACGAGTCTAGCTCTCACAGTCTCGGCCTTTACGGTGGATATGACAGTTCCGGTTATCACGGTAGCACCCTATAATACGGACCCGACTAATGCCGATATCCTCGTCAGTGCTTCAACCAACAAAGGAACTCTCAATGCAATCGAGCATCTTTTCACCGCCAATGGCAGTTTCGATTTCGTGGCGACGGACGCAGCGGGCAATGTCACTACCTCAACCGTGACAATCTCGAACATTAACAAAAACTCTCCGGTAATCACGCTCGGTGACTACGTCAAGAGTTCGACCAATCAGGATATTACTGTGGGCGCCACAACGGACCATGGCACACTCAATGCCGATTCGCACGTCTTCACCGCCAATGGCAGCTTTGACTTCGTGGCGACGGACGACGCGCAAAACAGCACGACGAAGACGGTGACCATCACCAATATCGACAAAGACGCCCCGGTGATAAATATGCAGGGTGAGAATCCAGTGACAATAACAGCCGGCGATTCTTTCATCGATCCCGGTGCTTCGGCCTCTGACAATGTTGATGGTTCGGTTGCTGTTCAAACTAGCGGATCAGTTGATGCGGGGAAGGCTGGTGACTATGCGATTACTTATGCAGCGGCTGATGCAGCCGGCAATACTGCTGCAGCCTTGGTCAGAGCAGTCCATGTAAAGGTCAAGCCCGTCACGACCGACACGCCGACCCTTGCCTACAGTATAAGCAAAAAAGCCAAAAAGAATGTCACTTTTTTCTTCGCGGACATATCGCTCTCGAACAAGAAATATGTGACCGTGCAGATCAACGGAAAAAAGATGAAGGTTCTCACTGTGCGAAGAGGCGAAGGCGGTTCTTATGTCACGGTCGCTATGGTTTACAATAAATGGGGGATTGGAAATTATAGCCTGAAAATGAGCTACAAGAACCAGATCAAAGTTGCGTACATTCAGAAAGGTAAAACCAAGTATAAAAATGGGTGGGAAACCGGAGGTGTTAATTCGGACAATATCCTCTCCATAATCTAGGGGGATTTGCAAATATGCAAAAAAAACGGGGCAGAGCGCCCCGTTTTTTGTTTGCCGATCATGGCTTTTTAGCTTGATCATTCCTCGGTCTAAGCAAGCTTTTATCGCCAATAAACATTTGAAGTGGTGACAATTTGTTTCCAAGGACCGTCGGGCACATCATTCGCATCCACAAACTGCCAGTCAGATGTGTCCATACCGTCGAGACCCAGATAATCGCGGACCCCCGGCGAGACATCCAAACCGGCGTGATTGTTGTTCGTGCTGGCTGGAGTGGTGGTGCCGAAAACATAGGCACTATCGTCTTCCAACATTGGTCCGACATCTTCCCACTGGGCATAGGCGGATTTGTTCCCTTTGGTGATTTTTATCCAGCGGTTTTTGCAAATGGACTCATTCGCGCTCCACGTTTTTTCTGAGGCCCAGGGAATTATCTGCGCGGCGGATCCTTTGCGTTTTCCGTTGCCGTCAAAATCGTTATAGGGCAGAGCAAAGTAGAAAGGGTTTTCTTTGGGCGTGAAAGCAGCGGGAGAATATCCGTTTCGGCTGTTCGGATCATCAACACCGCCGAAATGATCCGCCCACTTTTCATCCCAGGCGCTGGTGCTGTTAGGAATATAGCCGTTTTCTGCATCAGATTGTTCTCCGATCCAAAAAAAAGTTGTGCTTATATTTTGGTGAAGAGTGTACTTTTTCGAAGCAACCTGAGAAGTGACCGGAGAAACTTGAACGTTCGGGTTATTCTTCTGAAAAATTGAGTATTTTTTTATGGCTTTTGAATATTCCTTCCGGGTAACCTTTGGCAGGTATCTGCTCCAAAAAGATATGGGTATTTGTCCCTTTTCGAGTTTCAGCTGCCATTTCGTTTTATTTTTCGCTTCGGCGACTGAAACACTATTGATTCTTTTGATCGTATTTGCCGCAAAAGCCAGCCCGATTAGCAGGACCAAAACCAAGGGAAGAATGGACGGTTTCTTTTTTTGCATAGTCTTATTTTATTAATAATAAGTCAATGAACTAACTATATCCGTGTATTTTGGTAGGCTTCATCTAAACAGACACAGGTGTTGGCCTTGAAAATGGTTCCGGACGAATTTTTTATTAGACCACAAACCAATTTTTTCTGCTTAGTTATGCACAATTTGCCTCTAGTAATCGATTTCAAGGCTTAGTTTAATTTCATTCAATAAAAAAAGCAAATGTCAAAAAATCAACATCAAAAAAATGATCCTTTTTATAGAAAAGATCATTTCATAAAAATAGTGGCAAAAAGGAAAAAATATAAAAAGAATTCTGAAGCGATCCAGAAGTTGCTTGCCATCGAGATCAATTTTAAGATTCATTATCCATCTTATTAGAACATAAAACTCCTTTTTCCGCATACTTATCCACAATTCGCTATTTGCATGGATTGCAAAGTGTAGTATAATTTCAGAAGGAGCGAAAATAAAAAACAAATAAAAAAATCAACTTCGCGGAGAGGGTTGGTTTTTATTTTTCTAAAAAAAATTCGGGTGAAAAAAACAAATTATATAATTGAATATTTTTTTGATATTGAAAGTCGGCTAGTGTCTTCTCCGGATTCGGAGTGAATACTGGCCGTTTTTTAATACTCGGAGTTTGACATTCCGAGAAAAAATTACGAAAAACAAGCAATCCAAACAAAAAACCAGCACTAGTTCGTTATCGTGGGGATAGCGATTTTGTGCTGGTTTTTTGTTTATACTGATAACTTCGGAAAAAAAATTCACCCGGTCAAATAAACATAATGCTAAAAACTCTCTCCAAAATAATTCTCGTCTTCTGCTTTGCAACCGGCGCAGCGGCCTGCGGAGTTGCTTACTATACGCACGCAAATCCGCTGGATTTTTTCCATCCCCAACCGCCTCCGGCGCAAAACAAAAAGATCGAACTCAAAATCGACAGCGCTTGCCATTATTTCCAAGACGGCCGTGATGTCGGCTGTTTGGACGCAAGCGGCCGACCTTTCGGGACTTGGAACGCAACAAAGGACCTGACTTCGGAAAAATTTTTCAATTTCCCGGATTTGAAACCGGGGGACAGTGGCGAAGATACGATTAGCATCCATCTTTCCGGCGACGATGCCTGCGGGAGGATTGAAATAAATAATTTGAAAGATTTTGGCAATACTTGCACCGAGCCGGAAACTCACACAAATGATCCGGACTGTAAAGGAAAGACGCCCGGAACAAAAGAGCCCAACGGTGAGCTGCGGGAAAACCTCGAGTATTTCGCCTGGGTTGACCAGGGCAGAACACCTGGTTTTCAGGGAGCCAGTGATCCGGGAGAAGGGGATAACATCTTCAATGAAAAAGATTTCAAGATCTTCGACTGGCAGACGTTCAAAGATTGTCCCAAAGCGATCGCGCTCAAAAATCAGATGCAAAAAGACAGGGATTTTTTCAAAAAGCAGTGCGACAACGCGGATCCGGACGGGCAAGGGTTCTCAAAAAACAAGGATAAATCATGTCAGGGAATTCCGCGCGACGGGCATCTCATGAAAGACGTTACCTATTATATCGGGCTCTCCTGGCGGCTTCCCGCCAGTGTCGGGAACGAGGTGCAGAGCGACGGCATCAGCTTTGACGTGAAATTCATCGGCGGAGCGAAGGAACAATGCGGTGATCATGAATATTCGTGCGGCCAATGCAAAGACGGCTGCGATGAATGTGACAATAAGCAATGTCCAAGGTAAAAAATTACTAAATTTATATAATTAGAAAAAGTCGACGCGGGAACTGCGAAAATGCCAAAAAATCGCGATGATTCAAGGCTCTCCCTCATAGGGGGAGGGTGAAAACCCTAGAATTTATACTCAAAGGGGAGACGAAGAATTATCGCAAAATAATTAATTAAAAAGATAAAAACGATGAAAAAAATATTCAAAAGCGCGTTGCTCGTTCTTGGCGTGGCAGCCATTGCGGGCTATGCGACGTATTCGTTCTTCAGCGATACGGAAACATCAAATGGAAATACCTTCACTGCAGGATCAATTGATCTGTCGCTCGGAGGTGATTTCGCAAGTGCCAACATATGGAGGTCAGCATTCAGATTGGTCCATTAATAACAATGGAAGAGCTCTGTATAATTTCACGGACTTAAAGCCAGGGGACCAAGGTGGTGGAACGTTCGATCTCAAAGTGACTTCGAATGATGCGTATGTTTGTGCAAAAAGCACAATCACAGGAACTCCAGAAAACGATCGTAACTATCCTGAATTAAATGCTGGTGATGTAACTACTGGAGCAAATGATGGTGAACTTCAAAATTACCTGAAGTTTGCAACTTATGCTGATCTCAACAACAACGGCGTATACGATCCTGCAACTGAACCGGTCAATGTTGGTCAGTATATATCTTCTCACGACAGCAAAGGAATCACTGCGGCAGATTTGGGAGCAGCCGGATGGGTCTCAGTGGCTGATACAACAACGCCAAATACTTGGTTGACAATGGGAACTCTTCCTGCCAATCAGCAAAAAGATGCCGGATTGCTATATTGTTTTGGAAACTTTACCACAACGGGAAGCGGTGCAGGAACACAAGTAACTGGATGTGATGGTACTGACACGACCGGCCTTCAAAATCAGGCTCAAACAGATGGCGTCGTCGGAAGCATTCAATTCTATGCTGTGCAAACCCGCAACAACCCAAACTTCAAGTGCAGCGACTTACAAGTTGTGAAAGTCCAAGCGAATGATCTTTACCCAAATACCTCGAATGCAAATCTTGCTAGCGCATTCTCATCCAAAAAATGGTTCATGTACAACGACACGAGTGATGAAATTGATAACTCACTCGGAGTATTTGTAGCTGGACCTCCAACCCCAATTCATGGTACGGGCAGCGTTCAATTCACTCTTGATTCGACGCACACCCGTAAAGCCATGGCGACATATCAGTTCTCTGGCACATCTCTAGCGTCGATTACGCAAATGTCGTATGGTGCATATTCTCATAACGGAAGCGGCGGTGCTGGATCGAATGAATCAGGATATCTCAATTTCAATGTTGATTTCACTGGTTCATCAGGAGCTTGGCAACAGCGCTTAGTTTATGTTCCAAGTAATAATAGCGGGGCTCCTCAGAACACATGGAATAACAACGATGTTATTCAAGGAGGCGCTGCTAAATGGGTTTACTCTGGAGCGACATGGCCAACCGTTGGTGGAGCAGGAACTACTCCAAAAACATGGGCTCAGATTAAAATTGACTATCCAAACGCAAGACTTCTCCCATCTGGTGGATGGCTTGGTGTGAAAGTTGGAGAACCTGGGCCGGATGGATATATTGGAAATGTTGATTTCTTCAGCATTGCCACCGGTGGCGCACCGACTGTTTATGACTTCGAGAACTAAAGTATTGAAGCAAGTGCTTTAGAATCTCTTACTCTCGCTCATCTTTGGATGGGCGGGAGGACTGAGGTAATAAATTTTTAATTACTTATTTAATTACGTAACAAGCAAAAATTATGAAAACAATTGTCAAAAGTCTCGCGATTGTGATCGCGGTCGGCGCAATTGCAGGCTACACGACGTATTCTTTTTTCTCGGACACGGAAAAGTCGACGGGGAACACTTTTGCGGCTGGGAAAATCGATCTCAAAGTGGACAGCACGGCGCATTATAACAATTTGGTCTGCGATGGCGGGCATTGGAAAGACGAATCGAGCTGCAAGCCAATGGGAGGTAATTTAATTTCAAATGGAAGTTTTGAAAAGCCCATTGTCACAGATCCGCAAAAATGGGATATTTTTGCCGACGGAACAACGGATTTAAACTGGCATGTTGCCTGGGAGTCTACCGATACAACTTATCAAAGTAGGACACGGCCGACTATTGCCCTGCTCGAACTGCATCACGGAGTTCTCGGTCCTGCGGCGGATGGTGATCAAAGCGCCGAACTCGATTCAGATTGGTTCGGACCAAGTGATCCTCTTAATGGAGAGCCGGCTTCGGTCAATATTTTTCAAAATATTACCACAGAAGTAGGAAAAAAATATCGCTTGACGTATGCCTTTTCTCCCCGACCAAATACGGATGCTTCCGAGAACAAGTTGTCGGTGAGGATCAACGGGATTGAGAAAGATCTTGTTTCATCGGCCGGCGGAGGATCAATCGCCTGGACTGATCATCAATATGAGTTCACTGCGACGGGAACGACAACGAAGATTGAATTTGCGGACGTAGGAACTCCGGATTCCTTGGGGACATTTCTTGATAATGTGAGATTATATAAACTGGATTGCACAGAAACTTCGACTCCTGAGCTAATAAATACAGATTGCCACGAGACTTGGGGTCCGACAGACATCGGCGCGGAAAAATTCTTCAATTTCACAGACATCAAACCGGGGGACTTCGGCGAAGACACGGTGAGCCTCCATGTCTATGACAACGATGCTTGGGGAAGACTGGTGATAAAGAATATTACTGATAAAGACAATACTTGTGTTGGTCCAGAAATTGCAGCGGAACCAAATTGTGCTCCGGATCACGAAGGCGACCTTCGGAAAAATCTGAAATTCAGCGTGTGGCTGGATGAAGGGCAGACACCGGGATTTCAAGGTAAGACCGATCCGGGAGAAGGGGACAACATTCATCAAGACAACGAACCCGTTCTCATAACGCCAGGTCCGATTGACGCTGGCGGAGAAACGCAGAACATCTGGACGGGAATTGCAGCGGCTTATTCGTCGCATGGATGCACTGTTCCGAGCGGACACACGAATTATGGCTTATGTAACGGACTTTCTCAGGATGGGCATATGGTTGCAAGCACGAATTATTATTTCGGAATCGGTTGGGACTTACCCTCAACTGTGGGAAACGAGGTCCAAACCGACATTTTTTCATCCGATATGAGCTTTGAAGTCGTACAATACCGGAATAACCCAAGTCACCAATTCTAAGATTCGAAATCAAAAAATGATATGAAAAAGTTTCTGAAAATTGCTTATAATTTAATCATGGTTGCTTTGGTCTTGTTTTTGATCGTGGTGGCGGGGACTTTTTTGAAAATTCCGGGGAACTATAAGCTGTTCACTGTGATGTCGGGATCGATGGAGCCGAAAATAAAATTGGGAAGTTTGATTTTCGTGAAACCTTCGGCGAGCTACAAAGTCGGCGATGTGATAACCATAAAATCCGGTGCGACTACGGTGACGCACAGAATTGCTGAAATCAGTCAGACCGACCAGGGCACTGAATATGTGACCAAAGGAGACGCCAACAATGACGTTGATCCGGAAAAGACCGCCGCGTCCCAGATGGTGGGAAAAGAATTTTTCAGCCTTTCTTATGTCGGCTATCCCATTGGCTATGCCCGAACAAGAGTTGGCTTTATTCTGCTCGTCATCGTTCCATCAACCGTTATTGTTTATGAAGAGCTTTATAAGATTAAGGATGAGATGAGGAAAAAATGGGCGAGCCGTCGAGATATGAAATCGAAAATTGCCGCACCGGAGAATGTCGATGAGAGGATCAGAATAATTGAAGATTTACCCCTCACCACAGGGGATTCAAAGTTCAAGCCAGTGGTGAGGGAGGAGCAAAAGATTGCTTCTGTCCAGCCGGTTCAGTCCGCGCCAAAATATGAAAGGCGCCAAAAAAGAAAAATAATTTAAATAGAAGCGAATGTTATCAACAGTCAGGGGAAAAATTGTTCAGCCGCTCTATATTCTGTCCTGTGCAGTTTTACTGTTGGCTTTTTCACTCCACTATGCCGAAGTGAAGGGAACACTCGCATTTTCCTCGGACACGGAAAAAAGCAAAGGAAATATTTTTCAGGCGGGAACGTGGGGAGCGGAAAAGAAAGCGGCCACCCTCGAAACATCTGGTGTGGAGCCACTCGGACATATAATAATTTCGGAAGTCCTCTATGATCCCAACGAATCCGATACGGGACAGCAGTGGATCGAATTATATAATGGCACAGACAGCGATGTTGATATGGGAGGAATGGAGATCAATGCGACGAGTGGGGATGATTTTGTTTTTCCCAGTGGGTTCAAGCTTTCGCAATATTCGTTTGTGGTGGTGCATTGGAATGCCGAGGGCATTGATACGGGAAGGGATCTTTATGCCAGTTCTTCAAGCGAATCTAACAATATGGGTAATGCAGGCGGCTGGGTCGCGCTTTTCAAAAAAAACAGTCACAGCAAGGATGCAATCGTTGATTATATAGAGTATGGAGCAGGTGGTCAGACAGCTGAAAATGAGGCGACAGGCGCTGGCATTTGGACCGCCGGCAATTTTATCCCCGATGTTGCCGAAGGGCATTCGATAGAGAAAATAGAAAAAGATATCGATTCAAATCTGTATTCGGAATTCAAAGATCAGGCAACCCCGACGCCGGGGCAGTAGATAAAACAAATTTTTACTGACTTCGATTCAGGTAAGAAAGGGGAGCAGCCCTGCCGATTGCGAGCGGCGGCGTTTTTTTATTAAAACATAAAAGTCTAAATTCCGCTTAGTTATGCACAGTTTGGGTTGACAAATTCCTGAAATTCCTGCTTGAATTAGAAAAAACAGATATAATAAAAATAAAAAGCAACAAGTCTTACTTAGCTGCTTTTTTTGTTTTATATATAATCTATTTTAACATTTATTCAAATAAAAATGATGAAAAAGGGCACCGCTAGAAAAATCTCAAAAGCGCTCCACACGATTGTCGTTTTGACGATGGTTTTACAACCGATCGGGACACCGAGTATTTTACGAGCGATAGCGGCTGATGAGCCTACTATTGAAGCAACATCAGCTCCAACTCCAAAAGAAGAGCCGAAGACAGAGCCAACAGCTCCAGTTGCTCCAAAAGAAGAGCCAGCGCCTACGCCTGCTCCTGAATCGGTAATAGCGCCTGTAGCGGAACCGAAAATTGATCCGACTCCAGCTATCCAAGTTCCCGCTCCAGTCGAAGCTCCAGCTCCGGCCAACTCCATTTCAACAGACGCAACATCAGCGCCAAGCAATACTTCTGCGATAGACAATACTTCTTCCAAAGCAAGCGGGACGATTTCTCCCGAAGCGGCGGCGACCGACCAAGATACTACCGAAAAAAACGGTCAAATTTGCCTCAATAGCGGAGCCGAAATCAACGACAGCACCAAAAGTGACTGGGATGTGAATGGAGAAATTGCCGAAACCAAAGGAAAAGTGGAAGTGGGTGTGAAATACATTTTTCCCGGAAATGACAAAGTCTCGGTAACTTTTTCTTGTCTTCCGGCAAAAAGTGATGACCGCGCAACTTTGAAAATTCAGGAGATTAAAGCTAGTGAGGTGAAGCTCCCTGAAGGCGTGAGCGCGGCCAGTGAATTTGCCTATGATATTACCACCGGAATGAAAGACGGGGATTTTGAATATGATCTGACGTTCCCAAAAGCGGAAAATTCAAACGCGGATATGAATTATATCAAAAAAACAGCCAGCGAAGTCCAAAATCAGGAATTATCCGCTTCAGATTTGAAACCAATTGAGAACAGCAAGATCAAGGAAGAAAATAGCCAAATGAAAGTTTCAGCTCTGGATCATTTTTGTGTTTATATCCCGACTTACTGCGACAAAGGCAGCATCACGATCGTGAAAGACGCCCAACCTAATGACTCGCAAGATTTTTCGTTTGCGACGAGCGGAAACGGTCTTTCCGGCTTCAGTCTGGATGATGACTCCGACCATACTCTGTCGAACACGAAAACTTTTAGTGATCTTTCAGCCGGTTCTTACTCAGTTACGGAAGGAACAACCAACGGCTGGATGCTGGATGATATCAATTGCACTTCGGGAGGCACAAAAGATCTATATCATAGAAAAGCGAACATCAATCTAGCTGCGGGAAAGGATGTCACCTGTACTTTCATCAACAAGAAGCAATCTGGGACTTTGACGGTGAAGAAAATTTTGGTTCCGAGCAGCGACCCGGGACTTTTCAATCTGAAAATTGACGGGACGACTTATGCGGCCAATGTCGGAGACGGAGGGACAACCGGAGCGAAAAGCGTTTCAACGGGAAACCATACTGTTTCTGAAACCGCGGGGACCGGCACCAGCCTTTCCGGCTATACAACCGTGTTCGGTGGAGCGTGCAGTTGCAGCGGCAATGTGAATATTGGCGCCGGGGAAAATAAGATTTGCACGATCACCAATACCCGTGACAAGGGTCTCCTAAGAGCTCAAAAAATTGTCGATGATGGGAGCGATCTGACACAATGGAGCTTCAAAATGGATAATGGAGCTTTTGTTCATGCCAATAGCAATGGATTGGTTGACTTTGGTCAAGTTACTACTCTTAAAACACATATTATCATTGAGCAAGGACCGAGTTCCTACTCTTTTGTTTCAATTTCGGGAGCAAACTGCACCCAAAATTCAGACAACAGTGCAAGCGCGACGGTGACAAAGGGCGGAACTACTACTTGCACCTTCAGTAACGCTATCAAAAAAGGTTCGATCACGGTCACTAAAGTGGCTGATCCCAAAAGTGCGCAACTATTCAATTTTACAACGACAGGAAGTGGTTTGAGCGGATTTGCATTGGATGACGACGGGGACAACTCGGATGGCATAAAAAATACCCAATTATTCAAAGATTTATTTCCAGGCTCGTATTCCGTGACTGAATTGACACCACTGGGATGGGATTTGTCCCTAACTTGTAGTTCAAATTTGAGCGGATTCAATTATGCGCCGATAAATTCAACCACTTCTTTTAGTCTTAGAGCTGGAGAAAATGTGGAGTGCCTTTATACCAACACAAAGAAATCCACCCTAAAAGTCCATAAAATAGTCCTCAATCACGGTCTCACAAATGACGCAACGCACTTTGCGCCTTACAAAGTGGACGATACGACTGTAACACTGGATACCCCGACGTTTTTTGACCCAGGCACGCATGTCGTGACCGAGAAAATCGATCCGAATTATACTCAAACATTTTCTGACGCATGTGATGCCAAAGGAAATGTGACTTTATCCCCAGGAGAGGATAAGATCTGCACAATCACGAATGAAGATAAGGTAGCTCATCTAACGGTGATCAAAAGTGTCGTTCCTTCAACTGACAACGGAAAATTCAATTTGCAGATTGATGGAAACACAAAGGCCACTGATGTTGGCGATGGAGGAACAACGAACGCAGTCACGCTGGACAGGGGCCAGCATGTTGTTTCCGAACTAGCCGGCACAAACACGAATCTTTCTGATTATATTTCAGTGATCGGTGGCGACTGTGACATGCAGGGCAATGTGACCTTGAACCCGGGAGATAACAAATTCTGCACGATCACAAATACTAAACGCGGACACATTATCGTTGATAAAGTGACAGATCCTGTGAATGATCAGCAAGCCTTTATTTTTACAACTTCCGGCGTCGGTTATAACGGCTTCAGCCTAAGAGATCAGGACATTCCCAACGACCAGGAACTTTCCGAGGGAACTTATTCCGTTGCGGAAAATATCGTTGCTGGTTGGGAATTGACCAAGACCAGCTGCACTAGCGATTTCGCCGGCAATAATGATGGAATTGAAGATATTTCCGCAATTGATCCGGCGAATATCAATCTTCGTCCGGGTGAAAGCGTCACCTGTATATTCAACAATACTTTCACTCTTCCGAAGCTTCAAATTGAAAAATCGAACAACAAATTTCCGGTTGACCAGCATCCGGGTGACGATGTTACCTATACTCTCATTGTTACAGCGCTAGACAACAATGTGAACGATGTTCATGTGGCGGATCTTCCTCCGAACGGATTTAAATACCGAGGCGGCAGCTGGACAGCGCATTCGAGCGTTCGCGGTGACATCAAAAATAGCCCGACTACTGAGCCGACCTATCATTCGCCGGGAGACTGGAAACTTGGAGACATGGCAAAAGATGAGGTTGTGACATTGACCTATATGACGGATATCAGCTCTACCCAAGATTCAGGTCTTTATCCTGATCTGGCTTGGACTCAAGGAGTTGATGCGCAAAATGGGCAAGTGCTGGGCGCAGGAACCAATTCTAATTTCGTTCAGGACGCCTTTGTTGGAACGAAGGTTAGCGTTGTGAAAGCCGGCACAGTCAAGCCAGCGTCCGTAAAGATCAAAAAGAATACTAAAACCGATCATAAGAAAAAGAAAATCAAGCGGGTGAATAATGTTCTTCCGGCCACCGGTGCCAATGGCACTTGGCCCATTGTGGCACTGATTTTATTGGTGACTGGCATCAGTCTGCTCTTCTATGACCGGAAAAGAAAAGAAAAGAGTGCAAAAAAATCCTTGATTAAATATGTTATGAATATGTTGCTTGCCATTACATTCGGAATATCGCTTATATTGGGCTCATATCACGTTCAGGCGGGGACCCTTTCAAATCTTGCGGCGCGGATGGAAGACCCGAAAACGCCGGTCAATACGAGTAGTTTTCTTCTGGGATTTGTCGCTTTGGATCGTGCGGGAAGCGCTGTCACTATCCAATGCTTCAAAAAAGGGCCGGCTGACGCGGGATTTTTCCAGTTCCAAACTTTGAATCTGATCGCCGGCGGTACTTCGGGGGACTGCGCGATTGACCCATCAGTTGTTCCTTCTGACGGTACCTATCAGTTCCATATCACTACTACTGCCGGATCCGAAAGCGTTACCTCGAACAATGTTTCGGTAGAAGTGCTTACGGGCGGTCCCGGCACGCCGACGAATTACCAACGGACGAAAGTTTCCGACTGCGAGAACAATATCAAAACCACAACCGCCGATGACGGCGGAAAAACGGTGCGGGTGGAAATCTATCGCTCCACCCAAACTACTTTTACAGTTGATGCCGGCACGCTGGTGAAAAGTATTGATGTCGGATCGAATCAAACAGTGAATTATACTGACACGGTGACCAATTGCGGAAGCACATATTATTACGCGGCAAGAGCTTTTGATGCTTTAGGCAACGGATCAGGGGTTGTGGCGGACGAAAGAACCGTCATTAGGACAACCGGAGGCGGCACACGCACCGTCACGACAACTGTCACGGGTGGTGGCGCTATTCCGGTTAGTGGCGGAACTGTTGGTGGGGTAACGGCCGCTGGCGGTGCAAACGGTGCGCAGGGTGGAACAGTAGAAGGTGCTCAAAATCCTTCGGAAAGCGCAGGACAAGCTTCAGGCGGGGAGCAGCCTGGTCAGGTGCTCGGTGAACAGACCAAGAATGAAGCGGCGGCCAGCGGTTTCGGAAAACATCCCTATCGTTATACGCTTCTCGGGCTTGTCGTGATATACTTAGCTTATTATGGCTTCAATAAGTACCGACCAAAAAAACCGGAAAGTAAGTAAGAAAATAAATTATCTGGCGATTGCGGGCATGGCTCTTGTAGTGATGTCCGCAATTTTTCTGTTATACAATTTTTTCCCGGCCATGTTGGTGGAATTGCGATACGATCTTTCTCCCAAAAAAAACTTTACGGTTGAAACGCGCGCCGCAGAGGAAAATCCCGTCGCGGAAAGTAAAACGGGCGATAGCAATATAATTGTCCCCGTTGACGAACAGTTCGGAATCATCATTCCGAAAATTTTTGTCAATTCGAAAGTATTTCCCGATGTCGACCCGGAAAATTCGGCGGTTTATCAGCGAATTCTCACCAAAGGAGTCGCCCACGTTTTGGGTACTGCCCATCCGGGCGAAAGTGGCAATGTTTTCATCTTCGCCCATTCCGGACAGGATTTTTTTCAGGCCGAAAGATATAACGCTGTTTTTTATCTTCTCACGAAGCTCGAAAAAGGGGATGAGATTACGATTTTTTACAAAGGGGATAAATTCATATATTCCGTCAGCGATAAAAAGGTGATTAACGCGAATGAGGTCAGTTACTTAAACAATATACCGGGAAAAAATACTCTCACTCTCATGACCTGCTGGCCGGCAGGAACGGCCTGGAAAAGACTGATCGTCCAAGCGGAGCAGAATTAGAGCATAAAATACGAACTTCCGCATAGTTATCCACATTTTGGAAGTTTAGCCACAAAGAGACAGAAGGAGTATAATAAAACTAATCGCATAAAAAAAGAAAAAATATGGCCATGGAACTAGCAGAAAAAACAGAAGGCGTAAAAGCAGGAAAAAATTTTGAGACTTTCAATAAAAGCACTCTGCATAAATTGAAGACGGAACTTGAGCGCATCGAGGGTATGGGTGTATTTTGGCCGTTTGAATTCGAAATAATCGAAACCCTTGATTCAATGAGAGACGAACCTGCGGCTCAAGAGCTTATCGAAGAAAAGATGGACGTGCTGAAGAATATTCTTGAGGGAATGGACCAGGAAAGGGAAAGGCAGGAAGAAATGAAGGAAATATACAGGCTTTGGGGAAAAAAAGAGCAAAGTGTTTACGATATGCTAAAAGATTTGACGGGGAACAATGAAAAAAGAAATACCTGATCTTTCCTAAAGCTAAGCTTTAGGAATTCACGAAAACAGCCCCCGCCGCTCGCGCGCAAAGGGGTTGTTTTTTTGGCCGTATTTTGATAGTATTATTCAAGTTGAGGCAATACTGCGGACTGTGTTCATTTTGAATTCCTCTTTCAGTCTTTGGTTGCCTGCTTTCTTGTAGAGAAACAGGTTGACTAATTTTAGCGATAGTTTATAATAAAATAAAATTATAAACTATCGATGATGGGTAAATTAGATTGCAAAACGCTAAAAAGATTGTATGCAAAAGAAAAAAAGTCAGCAGCGAATATCGCCAAAATTCTTGATTGTTCTGAAAATAAAATCAATTATTGGCTAAAAAAGAATAAAATTCCAAAGAGGTCAATGAGTGAGGCGATGTATGTCAAGAATAATCCCAATGGTGATCCTTTCAAATTAAAGTTTCCAAGAAATATTTCTGACGCGCAATTATTCGGTCTCGGTATAGGACTTTATTGGGGCGAAGGCACCAAGGCGAACAAAAATACTGTTCGATTAGGGAACTCGGATGCGAAGTTATTGAAAATATTTATTGCTTTTCTTATAAGATTTTTCGGAATAAAAAAAGAAGATCTGAGGTTTCATTTGCATATTTTTACTGATATAAAAATTGACGACGCAAAGAGATATTGGATCAAGGAACTGAATATCAAAGAAAAACAGATTTATAAGCCATTTGTTTCGATAACCGGATCTATCGGAACATACAGACGAAAGAGCGAATATGGCGTTATGACTGTTTATTACGGAAATACCAAATTAAGAAATAAATTAGTTCATTTAATCGAAAAGCAAATAAACAACAAGCCGTTGTAGCTCAGTTGGCAGAGCACTTCCATGGTAAGGAAGGGGTC
>PMJF01000060.1 GCA_003157295.1 Candidatus Moraniibacteriota bacterium
TGTTTGTGCCGGGCGTAATCTTCTTCGTGGGCATGATGAATGACAACGATCTTTTCCAGAATATGGAACAGCAAAAAGCCGAAAACCAAAGCCAGCATCGGCTCGGTGGACTTTATATGATTTTCGTTGACTTGCGCGATAATTTCTGGAAAAATATCAAAACTAACCACCCCCAAAAGCACCCCGGCGGTAAAAGCCATGATGAGATGCAGTTTATCTTTGAATTTTACCGCGAACAGCCCGCCCAGAAGAGTGGAAAAAAAAGTCGCGGCGGAAAGAAGGACGGCTTCCATATTGGTCTTGATAATAAGGATGTT
The DNA here is from genome assembly GCA_003157295.1 of Candidatus Moraniibacteriota bacterium. GTDB lineage: Bacteria > Patescibacteriota > Minisyncoccia > Moranbacterales > UBA11712 > Fen-1326. The sequence continues at coordinate 318 of PMJF01000060.1, forward strand.
TTCATTTTATCACAAAAAAAGGTTGTGTCTATCTAGGCACAAAAAACAGACTTTAGTTAAGCCCTATTTTCGCATCTTCACCCGCTGGCTAGTACACGCAGTCAGAACCGGGTTTAGGGAAAATTTTAGTTACTAGAATTTTCGCTGAAAGCGATTAGATTAACCCTATGCTTTTAAACTTAATATAGAAAGCATTGAATATCAAAGCCAATATCAAAATCCAAACCAATAGAATCACAAAATAAGATATCCCAAATGTCTTCAGCTTAATTAAATAGTAAATGTGCCTGATTCCATAGCATAAAAGCCAAAAGCTGACAAGGATCGTGATTAGTCCGATAGAAGCTCCCACAACGTCAACAGTCTTCATGGATGCAGTGAGAGAATTTTCTATTGCTGAAATTATTGCAATAACAAAAAAAATAGTTATGCCGATTAGCAGCTTATTTCGCTGTTTTTTTATCTGCTCCACATCAAAAATATCTTCTTTATTTACAAAAACAAAATAGAGAATGGCTATAATTCCAAGTACTGCCGGAATGCCAAAAATAATTTGAAGCTTCGTCATAGATGTTTATTTATATTTAATTTAAATTATGTATTTATCGTATCATATTTTTTATTCTTGTCATAATTTAGTACAAATTTTTGACAATTGTCCTCTTTTTTCGTCTTGAATATAATTTATGCAAATGTTAGAATGAATTAAATTATTTATTCAATAACAAAATTAAAATATGTATGTAAAAATTCTAGTTTTACTCGGATTAATAAAATTGCTCGAAGCAACCGATAACCCTATTCTCTGTGCAGGGATATATGCTGTGGTTGCAGCTATCTTTGCAGGTTTAGCAACAACAGAAATTTCCAAGGTTTTATTGGTTGGACTAGTTGGTTTCATATTGGGTTTAATTTATTTCTGGTTGCTGAAAAAAACAAGATTTTCCTGGGTTTGGTGGATAGTAATGATCGGTGGAGTAGCTATTGGATTAGTTTAAAACTATTTATTAGATTATTCACAAAAAACACGGCTCTTGAAGCCGTGTTTTTTCTTTAAACTGAGCTGTCTAGTTCATGCGGTTAGAACTGGTTTTATGGAGAGAGAGTTTAGCTTTTAACGGAGTTGAAATATCAAAAGCTGCCCTTAAAGCTTCCCCGACAATATTCCATCGATCACATTTTCGTCTTGGCAGGAGTAGGCTTTATCCGGAGAATAAAATCCTTTTTTGGGACCGTAACATCCACTATTATTATCATTTAAAACGCCGAAATACGGCATCAAAAATCCCATCTTTTTCGCGGTAAAATATTTGTATAAATTTTTCAAAGTTTGAGCACGCTTCTGGGCAGTCATGCGGGCGAAAACATCCAGATCGTCTTGCATGATACCGGTCCAGTCGAGATGCAAAATAACATTATTGGCTTTTTCCGAAAAAGTCTTGCTCCAAAGCAAAGCCCAACAATTTCCTTTTCGCGAAAGACAAGGGCCGCTTTCGATATTTCCATTGCTGTCGATACCTACTCCGCCTTCAATGTAGTCGAAAAGCTTCAGATATTTTGCGTCCGTAATGTTTCCAGTTTGCGCGCCGATCACGATATCAACGCCTTTTTCTTTCGCGTATTTTCGGATGTCCTTCACGATCTGCGGCGCATAATTCCGGCTTGAACTTTCTTGGAGTTGGATCTGGCCAAAAGTGAAGCTCTGCACGCCAAGATCGATCGCACGGCGCGTGATGTATTTCAAGTAATCTCGATATTCAGCGCTGGAAAAAGTCGGCTTGCAGGTATGCTCTCCCCAATCGTTCATCGTGTCGTTATGGCACATTTCTCGAAAATCAAAAACATGACCCGTCTCTTCGTTTTTATAACCGTTTTTCGTGCTGATCGCTTCAGCGAGGAACATCCCATACACAACATCGGTCTTCGCGATCTGCGCCATGTTTTTTTCGATCACTTGGAAATCGGGCGGCTCGCGCCAGGTTTCGATCGCCCGATGGAGATAATAGCAATTTGATCGGTCGATGAGACTCACAAATTCTCCTTGGTCGGGATTGTATTCCGTGAGCAGGCCGTCAGCCACGCATCCCTGGGTCTTCAGGCGTTCCATGGAAACCGGGGGCGGGGGAGGTTTGGGGGAGTTTTCGGCGGATGTTGCGCTCAAAATGCCTTGAAGTGAATTATTTTCCGAAGGCAGCGGCGCGATCGCTATATCCGCTTGGGAAATATTGACCTTATTTTCGCGAAACCAAAAGATACCGCTGGCCAAAGCAAGCAGAAGCAAAATGATGCCAAAAGCCCATAAGGTTCTCGTTCTATGCATATATTTTGGTTATGACCGTTTCTCTAATATATAATACGCCGCAAGCCAAGGCAATGTTCTCAAAAAAGAAAACACTTCCAGAGCGCGTATTCTATACCATGATTTACTAAGATGAATACACTCACTTAAGGAATGTATTTATTAAGCCATTCACAACCGATCATCAGTTTATTGCCTATTGAATCTGATTCTGCTAAAATCTGTAAGTATCGGAGTATCTTCATTATAATATAATCAAATAAAATAAAGACTATGGGATTTTTTTCTAGCCAATCCAGTCCGAGAAGAGACAAAGTAAGGTTTTATAAGAAAAAAAAATTCAAGGCAGTTGTCGTGATACTGATTCTTTTGCTGGTGGTCGTCGGCTATTTTGCTTGGAAAACCGGACTCATAATGAACAAAATATCCGGTTCAAAGAATTCTGTTTTAGGGAGCCTGCTCAGCAGTGGATCTGCGCCGCAATCGGAGGATGGACGGACGAATATCCTGCTTCTGGGGATGCGGGGCGCGGATGATCCCCATGGAGGATTGCTTGCCGATTCGATCATGGTTGCCTCGTTTGACACGAAAAACAATAAAGTTGCGCTAATTTCAGTACCGCGGGATCTCTACGTTCAAATTCCTGACACGAATGAGCGCGGAAAGCTCAATTCAGTCTATGGACATTGGGAGGGCAGCGGACGAGGCCAGGGCATTCCGGAAATGGAAAAGATGATGGGGACGATCACCGGCCTCAAGATCGATCATGCGATCGCCATCAACTTCAACGGCTTCAAACAACTGATCGACACGATGGGAGGAGTCGACGTAAAGCTCTCAAAACCTTTTTCCGAAACGAAACAATTCGTCGAGGGGAATGAATGTGGCGGCGTTTTCAATTTGCCGGCGGGCACAAACCACATGGACGGCCTCAAAGCTCTGTGCTACGCGCGCGCGCGGGAAAACACTTCTGATTTCGACCGCTCCAAGCGCCAGCAGGTGATCATCAAGGCTTTAAAAGACAAGATGGTTTCAGTGGGGACGCTTGCGGATTTCAACAAAGTGAACAAAATACTAAGTATTATCGGAAACAACGTCAAAACCGATCTCACGCCTGAGGAGATGAAGGGCTTTTACGACCAATACAGCAACATGAAGGAAGCGGACGTAGTTCAGCGCGTGTTTGAAAATTCTGATAAGGGATTGCTGACCGTGCCGAATATCGCGGGTGCCGGATATATTCTTGTTCCGACAGCCGGAGAAGATAACTATTCCCAGCTTCAGGACGCTTGCAGAAATATTTTCACGCAGCAGCAGTAATGGAAAAGAAAAAAGGCGCGCCGGAAAGGCGCGCCTTTTTTTTATCATACAGCCCAGACATTCAATTTCCCGCCATAAACTCGTTCATACCGGCCGCGCCGGCAGCTTTTCCCGGAAAGCTGGTAAGGCCGAGAAGTTCCGCCATAAAGCGCAAAGTGTTCTCGTGCTGATAAAGTGTGTCGGAAACATAACCTTTCTTTACATCTGGTCCGGCGACCACCCAGGCGGCGTGACCCCCGCCGTTTTGTTTGTCCGACTTTGCAGATTCGTCGAAAGTTATGATTAAAAGCCCGCCTCCCGGGCTATTGAAGTTAGAATTCTTGAGCAGAGGATCGATGTTAGCCATGAGCCAGGTGTCCGCCGCCGCGAGTTTGTTGCAACTTCCGCCGGGCGGGCCAGCCTCGCCGAGTCTAGGCGGGCATCCGTCCGCGTCATCATAGCTATTCGGAATTATGAAAGAATAATCGGGCAATTTATTACCGGCGAGATCCGCCGCGAATTGGGAAAAAGGGACCAGATTTTTTGCCTGGTCGGGGTTGTCTCTGACGTCGGAATAAAAGGCAAGCGGAGTGTGGTCCTGATCATAGGGTTCCGCGCTGCTTCCGGTGAAGCCGACCGAGGGCAGGCTTTCTGAATATTCTTTCCAGGTTTTTCCCGCTGTAACAAGATGCCGGACAAGGTTATCATCCGGCACGGTCGCGGTATGGCTGCTGTTATTTGTGATTACGTTTCCCGCCGTTAGCATGAAATAGTTTCCAATCGAGGGATGAGTGTTCGCATAATAATTCTTTGCATAGGCATAGGTATTCGCAAGCGAATTAAGATACGGCATATCCTTCGTGTTTCCGATCACGTCCGAGTAACGGGTGTTTTCTTCCAGGACGATCAGCACATGCTTTTCAAGCTTTCCGCCGGAGGTTAAGTTTCGATTGGATGAAGAAGACTGCTTGGCTGGCGGCAGCTTCACTGCGGGCGGTTTCGGGATTCTTGCATAATATACGATCGAGACAATTATAATAATCGCCGCGATAAGAGGAATGATGAATTTCTTTAATTGTTTGCTTGGCTGGTTTTCCATAATATTTTTTCGTAACGTAATAGGAGCATAAATCAGGCGCTTTCTTAGTAACACCAATTTCGAGCTTTGTTTTTTGCAAAATGGCTTAGCTGGTGAATAATCGTTCACCTATAAAAATTCTACCAGGTGACAAAAAATTCAAGCCCGATTTTCTTCCGAAGAATATTTTTTTTGAAAACTCTTGCCAACAGCAATTCCTATGACGCTTCCGATGATCGCGCCAGCCGTAAAATCGGAAAACCAATGGATCGTGGCGGAAACGCCGATGCCGATATAAAGCGCATAGATCAGCGCGGCGTATCGAACTCTTTTATTCTCCGGATAGAGCATGATCAGCGCGAAAGCCATGGCGAAGGCAATGGTCGTATGGGTGGACGGCCAGCCGAAAAAAACTCCTCCCCGCAAAATTCCGAAGCGGAAAATATGGCTGATGTCGGTTGTGAGGTCTTGGGTCAAAAAGCCGGGCGGGCCTGGCCGGCCGGTGAAAAATTTATAGAGATCAGAAACCAAAAGTCCCAGCAGCGCGGCTTGGCCGAGAGCATAAGAGACATGGATAAGCCTTGCCTTTTTTTTGATCGTGCTAATGAGCAAAAAAAGCAAGATCCCGAAAAGCGGAACGAAGGCGCCGATCAGAACCGCTGGAAAAAGAAAAGATTGCAAGATCGGATTGCGTGCCAGTTGGAAATAAAACCAATCAAATCCCGCGGACACGAAAAGATATGTCAGCGCGATCGCTGCCAGGTGCCGGAGAAGATTGCGTCCACGAAAGCTTTCCGCGAAATTGGCAAATATTTTATAAAAAAATCCGCGCATAAGGAGAGTATCTTTTCTATCAGCTTATTATATATTCAAAAAAATAAAAAGCCCGCCAAGCGAATTTCCGCGAAGGCGGCCCGAAAAAGGAGCAATTGGCAGAAACTATAAATAAAAAAGCGGCAACCATATTCGTTGCCGTTTTTTCCCGAACTGATCTTAAACTTTCCTAAAGCTAAGCTTTAGGAATAGGTAGCCATCTATTTTTCTATTGGCTGGATGATGCCGAAAAGATTCCCTTCCGGGTCTTTGCGGTAGGCGAGCGTGCCCATGTCTCCCGGGATCTCCATCTTGTCTGTCGCGAAGGTGCCGCCGCCTTTTTCGATCTTCGCGAGCGTTTCGTCGATGTTGGCGACGGAAATAGTGCAAACAAAAGCATTCACCGGTTCGCCGCCTTTTGGTGCTTCTCCCTTGCGCGGAACCATTCCGCCATTTATGCCGGTCATCATGGCGCCTGGCTCGTCTTTTCCGGTGGTGACCATCCGATAATTGCCCATTTGTTCTCCCATATCCTTCACTTCCCACCCAAAGACTTCCTGATAAAATTTCTGGAGATTATCCATGTCTTTGGCATGGATCTCGAAATGCACGACCCTGTTCATATGATTGTTATAAATAATTAACGCGCGAACTTCTCGCCCTTATATATTTATACTCCCGCAGCCAAAATTTGTTTCTCCTTTCGTTCATTTTTGGTAAAAAAAACAGCGTCCGAGTGAACGCCATTTTTGATTTCTTTTTTTCTGCCGAGGTACGAACATTGCGAATCTGTAATCCATTAGGAGCTTATAAATGCTGTTTTTCTACCTGCTTATAAAGATTTTTCAAGTCTTGGCTTAGCTTGACATCATATTTTCTTTTTGCGTATATATTTTTTAGAGAATCTGGAATCTTGATCAGATTATTTTGTATTCTCTTCCTGGTTTCCCGGATATCTTCCGGCTTGATCACTCTTTGGCCTTTTTTTAAGTATTGTCTCAAGAGCGGTTCTCCGAGATTTTCATGCTCCAAGCCGATAATATCCTTTTGCATTTTTCCGTTGACGCTGTACAGGCGGAATATTTGCTTCCTTCCCGGATAACTTTCTTTTCCCTTGACTAGCTTGGCCTTATATTCGATCTTCCCGCCGGGATAACGGAGTTCAGACATTTTATAAACTTGCTCCAACACCGGCGCGTCGCTGACATTCACCACTTCTGTAATGCAGATATAATATTCGATTGGGGATCTTTTTGATTCAAGTTTTTGGATCTTATATTCATTCAAATTGGAATAGGCCATGATCCCCACATGATCCAGGCCATTTTTATCCAGCTCCTTCCGGATATATTTTGAGGTTTTGAGGAGGTCTCCGCTGTCTATCGGAATTTTCAATTTCTCTTGTTCTCTTTTTGGCAATTTTTTCAATTCCTCGATGAGGATCCGCAGGCCGTTTTTCAAATTGTACGTGTCGATCATTATTTGCAGCATAGTGGAATTGGGCAGAATATCTCTGATCGCGGCTTTGAAAGCTTCTCTCTCGTCGCTATATGATTTTATGGTGGCGTGATTGATGTTTGGCTGGAAATAAAGGTCATCCGAAAGAAATTCCCGATTTTCTTTATAGAAGTTCGGTTGGGTTGTGCTGGCGTCACCGGTGAGATAGGATGCTTTTTGGCAGATCACTACCTGCTCGAATCCCTGCGAGCGCACAACATTGACCCCGGGAGCCACCATTTTGTTTCCGGCGGCTATTTTCACCCGGGCTCCCTTTGTCAAAACGCGCACCGGATAAGAAAAAGCGTTCAAGGCCAACGCCGTGAAAAGATTCACCTGCCAAAGCGGTCCGCTCACTCGCACGATCGGTTCGCCTGCGAAAAAGGGGACGCCCTCGTCAATCGACCATACGTCTCCTAAAAATTTGAAGTTTCTATAATATTTCGCATGCTTCGGCGAAATGAGATTCAGTTTCAGAAGTACCTCAACGTCTTCTTTGGTGAAAGAATAATTTTTGACGTAGGTCAAAAATCGATCCAGCCCGTACATCAATAAAAATCCCCAATTTTTGTTGGGCAAGTCCCGGACCACCAGATCAAACGTTGTCTCTTCGAATCCTTTGCCTGAATTCATCCACATTGTGTTTCCCAAGAACATATTTCCGTATTCCATCATGTATATGTCATTTTCAGGGAATGAAAATTGGTGCTTTTCCATAGTTTGGCTGTCCAATAAATAACTTGAGTGAATTATATCACGAAATTTGGAGTTTTCTCATCGGCCGGTTTTTCCGATTACAATTTTTAAGGGCCCCCAGTCCTCAGAAAGGGGGCCCAAAGTGATGTGTGGCGCGAGAAAGGAAGCTCAATGTTCCCAGGGAAGCTCCTGGCCGATCTCCCTGACCAGTCGCGCCGGAAATTTGACCAGCGGCACTTCGATTATGGCGATGCCATATCCGCGCCGGAACATCACCCTGGCCATTGTTTCTCCCTTGATTAACTCAATAATTTCATCGCCGCGCTGCAATATCCTGGCAGCGGGCGTATAGGGTATAGTGGCGTAGACCACTATACCCGCCCTGTATCTGTACCGAATAAATCCGACGCCCTTAACCATGATCCGTGGGATACAGGCTTGGATGAACAAGATAAAGAGCAAAATAATCGCGCCGTACTCGAGTCCCAACAATGCCTCAGCCACCTCGTTTTCCTCCTGTTCTTTTGATGGGGCATTAACTTTTTTATTTCAAATAAAAATAGCACTTCGGGTGCTATACGTCAATGGTTTTTTGTTTCAAAAACATCCTGGGCAAAAAATAAATCCGAAATAGGAAAATAAAAAAACCGCTCGGAGCGGGTTGGCAAAATGTTTTTTAAGAAAAGAGGTTTCCGGGCCTGAAAAAACTAGTTGTTTTGAGTCAGAGGGGGTTGGGGCAACGGCGAGCCGGCCGGGTGCTCCTGCTGGAATTTCTTTCCGGCCAAGATGAGAATAAGCAAAAGGATGGCAACCGTGACAACCAATACAATAACCCCGCCGAGCATATTTTTGTCCCCGGTAGAATGCCATCCAAGC
>PMJF01000010.1 GCA_003157295.1 Candidatus Moraniibacteriota bacterium
CGTACGGAGCTGTTCCAAAATTTTAGCTTGCATCAAAAATGTCTCGAACAAACCCATACAAAAAGAAAAAGCGATCAGCCAAAAAAACAATCCTCATTTTTGGGGAAGGATTGGGCGAAGAAAGCTTCCTTAAACATCTGAGAAGTTTGTATTCTCAAGATAGCGGGGCGCATGCCAAGATTCAAAAGGGCAGGGGAGGTGCAGCTGAAAGAATTGTCGTTGATTCCCACAAAACTCCGGGCGATTTTGACAAAAGGTTTGTTGTGGTTGACAACGACAAAACGAAAGAGGAAATGGAGAGAGCCAGACAAGGAGCGAAGAAAAGAGGTATTGAGTTGATTGAAAACACACCTTGTCTTGAATTCTTGCTGCTTTTGATTTTGAAAAACGGGCAAAAAATTAGTGAGAGAAGTTCGAGCTGGTGCAAGAAAGAGTTCGAATCAAAATATATTGATAAGAAAAAACGAAGCGAATCAAGGGAATATGCCAAATTGTTCCCAAGGGAATTGTTGGATGACAAACGACATGAAATTTCAGAATTGGACAAATTGATTTCAATTCTGGAGGGTTGAGAACTTTATTCACCCTTCTTCGCTGAAATCTCCGGAATAGTGATGACAAAGGCAGTACCTTTGCCTTCGGTGCTGTCCACCACGATTTTTCCTCCATGGCGGTCGATTATTTTTTTCACCATATAAAGCCCGAGCCCAGTGCCGGAGGTCTGGACAGCCGTGGCATTGTCGGCCCGGAAAAATTTCGAGAAAAGCCTGTTTTTCTGATCCTTGGGAATTCCGATTCCGCTATCCTGAACAACCATTCGAACGAGCCCTTGTTCCTGGCTGATACTGAAATCAATCCTTCCGCCGTTCGGCGTATATTTGACCGCATTGTCCAGAAGATTTGTGATGGCCAATTCCATTTTTTCCGCATCGATATCCACATCCGGGAAACCGGATTCATCCGGAATTTTCACNNAATTTCATTTTTCCCTCTTCGATATGGGCGACATTGAGAAGATCATTGATCAAATCAAGCGTATTGCTGATTGAGGCGAGACCGTTCTCGGCAATTTCTTTTTGCTCGGCGGTGAGCGGTCCTGTTTCCGGATCAAGAAGCGCCGTATACGACCATTTGATTCCTGTGAGGGGAGTGCGCAATTGGTGGGCGGCGACGGAAACAAAGTCTGATTTCGCGACATCAAGTTCGGCGAGGCGCTGATTGGCATGGGCGACTTCCAATTCCCGCTTGACCAATTGGCGGGTTATCTGGTCAAATTCTTCTATTTTTTTTGATTTCTGTTCAGTTTCAGTGTTATAAAAATTCAATCCTTTTTTAAAACCGGAAAAAAGAAGCACGAAGGCCGCTGAATTGACGGCCAGAACAAAGAAAAGAAGAATTGCCGAAATAATTGAGATATAGTCCAAAAACATCGAAGCAGTAATGGCAACACCGAAAAAAATCTGGATCAGCCAGATATACTTTTGGCCTGGAAGCTTGTTCCCGCCTGCATCGCTAAGCGAAGCACTACGGGCAGGTTTTTCTTGTTCCATCATATTCCAAGAATTTTTTCAACCTTTTCGACGATTTCTCCCGGAGTTGTGTGGGCTTTGACGATATAGTCTGTTGCTCCTTCGGCGATACCTTTCTCGATTTCCTCCTCCTTTCCCAAGTTTGAGGTGATGATCACGGGAATGTCCTTGAATTGGGGGTTCAACTTGAGCTCCTTGAGAAAAGTGATCCCGTCCGTTCCGGGGAGGATAATGTCAAGAAGAATCAGGCTGATTTGTTGGGACTCGATTATTTTCCGGGCTTCATCCACGTTCATAGCCCGAGCCACTTGAAAATTGCTCTGCTGGAATTTTCGCTCAAGCAGGCCGCCCATGAAAGTGTCGTCTTCAACAATGAGAATGGTTTTTTGATCGGTTTGGTTTTGTTCCATATTGATATTTTATGGCTAAGATTGCTTTTATTGTATCTTTTTATTAATACTGGGTCAAATGCTACGTAAGCATAATAAAAGCAACAAAAAACCGCGACAAGTTCGCGGTTTTTTTGCATAAACTCCACACAGGGGCGACCATTGGGAATTGAACCCAAGTTAACGGGACCACAACCCGTAGTCCTACCATTGAACGATGGCCGCCATGCTTTAAATTGATATCATTCTTTGTGCGCTGTGCAGGGATCGAACCTGCGACCTTGGGATTAAGAGTCCCCTGCTCTACCAACTGAGCTAACGACGCATACTTAATATTGTTTTCTTTTTACTATTTTTAAGTTGCTTCTTAAACTTTTACCAACTGTCACCCTGCGGGTGATCAGCCTAGGGCTGAAGCTAACGACGCGTCGTCACTTTGTTTCTCCTTCAAACCCCTCGGTTTGAATAATTCCGCCACGGGAAAACTTCCGTTTTCCTCGCCTCGCTATCGCTTTGTCGAAGCGGGCCGACCCCTTTCCCTTGTGTCCTCGGGAGGAATCGAACCTCCATAACCAGCTTAGAAGGCTGGTGTTCTATCCGTTGAACTACGAGGACGAAAAACGAATATATATTCTGTATTTGGTATTAATATTATAATTCGGAATCCATTCTCCCCCTGCGGGGGATCACCCGCAGGGGGAGAAACTACGAGGACGAGGACAAATTATAAAACCTCACATTTAGTGAGTATATCCAGATTAGGCTCCAAAGTCAATGGAATCAAATTCCATTCGCTTTTTTGTATTCCTTCCACTGCTTCACCGACCAGTCAGACGGTTTTTCGGTGATTTTTTCCTCGCCGGGATGCGGGAACAGGGAAGGAGATTTGTAATTGCTCTTAAAGGTATCCTTTCTAATTAGGTTGCCGTTTGCGTCAGAGACTTCCTGATAGGCGACTGTTTTCATAGATCCGTCATCGTTTTTTTCGAGCACCTGGGGACCGATGATCTTTGTCTGCCGTCCATCACTCGTTCCATAAAAATCGAAAAACAATTGAGTTCCCACAATTTTGGTCTGGATCAATATATAGTTCGGCGTGTCGTTTATGAAACGTAGATCCGGATTGGGAATATAGACAGTGGCATCCAAGCCTTGGGGATTATAATACACGACCGGATAGGCATGATTGGTGCGCGCCGTCACTTTGAGGCCGGAATTCAACGCAGCCCGAAAAGCCGTAGTTGAAACCTGGCACATGCCCCCGCCGAACTCGGGAACGGTCTTGTCGGTTTTGATGACCAGTTCTGGAAGATAGCCGGTTGATTCATCGACCGGGCCGAGAGTTTTGATAAAAGAAAATTCTTCTCCCGGTTTTATGAGCACACCGTTGAAGCGCGCCGCGCCAACAACAATATTGTGAATCCTGTTTTGAGGAGAACGAAGATAATTGGAAACCCCCTCGCCGATCAGCTCTTTGATCCCATACTTGTCCAGATTAGTGCCGGTGATTTCCGGTTCCAGCGTTTTCGTCGCGAGATTTATGTCCTTTGTTTGGGGATTTTCCTGCAGAGTTTTGACAATACTTGCCTGACTTTCCTGATCCGATAGCTCAAAGCCGTTCTTGCTGACAGAAAAAGCGGAAACCTTATCCCCTTCAAAAGACAATCCCGCATTTTGGGGATTGACCCTGGTATCGTTTTTCAGCTTTTCCAAAAATCCGGCCAAAGAATTTTCGTCGATGGAAAGACTGGTTGATATTTTGATATGATAGCGATCCCGTTCGCGGCCAAGGAAGCGAAAATATATCTTGAGGATCGGATCGTCCGTCGGAAAAAAATTGATATTTTCTGCCTCAGAGTTGTAGCTTGGATTCATCTTGAGCGCCGGCCTAATTTTGAGAAAAGATTGCAGGGTGTTTTTTTCAACCGCGATCTTCTGGTCGTTCACGTGAAAAAAGATCGGAGAGCTAACAACTTTTTGCACCTCGTCAACGGAAAAACTACCCAGGTTCACTTCCGAGGCGCGCGCAAAAAATGGCGCGAATATGAAAACGATGGCAATAAAAAAAATCTTCTGTTTCATTGTCTTAAGAATACTTGAAAAACGCTTATCCTACAAGTTATTGCTGGAAATAGCGCCAGAAAATTTTATTTTGCCAAAAAAAACGATCCCGCAAAGCGGAACCGTTTTCACTGAATATATGGAAATTTTTATTAGAATCCCCTCACCTGGATCTTTTTCGTCTTGGTTGTGTCGGCTTTGGGAAGACGAACGGTCAGAATTCCATTCTTCATGGAAGCTTCGACCTTGTCAGCCAGCACCTCAACGGGAAGAATGACCGAGCGGGAAAAAGTCCCCCAATAACATTCCTGATAATAATAATTTTCACCTTCCACTTTCTCTTCGTTCTTTCTGTCTCCGCGGATTGTCACCATGTCGTTATTGATGGAAACATCGAGATCTTCCGGTTTCACGCCGGCAATAGTGGACTTTATGACAATATCGCTGTCTGTTTGATAGACATCGATCGTCAGCTGGCCTTCCGAATCTCCCGCCCAGTTCTCATCTTGCTGTTCCACCGAAGTATCCTGAGCCGTTGGCTCAACGGCATAATCTTCCTGAGGACTGACCTGAGGCTGAATCGAATGCGATCCTTCGTACGAAACCGGGGACGGAGCGTAGTTATAGGGCGAACCCTGCCTTTGCATATCTCCTTCGGCTCTTTTGGCTCCCGTAAGCCGCTCGAAAAATGATTTTTTTTCTTTCATATTTTTTTTCTAAAAATTACTGCCCGCATTGCATGCCGCCATGGCGGCATGCAGACGCACGAAGACCTTGATCGAACATCAAGTAACATAAATATATATTCATTCTAGAAATTAATCAAGCTGCCGGAAGTTAAAAGCGATTATCCCGAGACTTACAGCGAAAGTTATCCCCAATACGATCCCCACCAGCCAGTTGGTAAAATTGCTCTTTTGGATCACCAGAAAATTATAGAGAAGATGGATGAGAACGGGGAAAAAGAGAATTTTGAGAGCTGAGAGCTTTCCGGAAAAAATTCGGCTCGCGATCATGGAAGCTGCCAATAGGGTCGTGAGAGATTGAAGAAGTACGACGGTTACCAAAGAAAAGATGACACCAGGAGCCAATGCTCTGCCACCCGCTAAGTTCTCGTTGGAAATGTAGATCAGGAAGATTTCTGTCAGCCCGAAAAATAACCCGAGCGTGAGACTGCCGAGACACAATTTGATTCCTTGAAGATTTATCTTCTTTCTGAGAATGGAAACAATGGCCAGATATTTGAAGCCCTCTTCGATCACTGCGGCGATTACCAAAAAAATTCCCAACTGTCCATAGAAATCGAAAATGATCTCCCTTTGCCAAAAAATATTTGCGAGAACGGCCAGCAGTTGTTCGGCAATGACCGCCGCCAAGGCCGTAAGAATGCCGATAAGAATGATTTTTATTAATTTTGTCATGGAATTGGCAAATTATCTTAGTCCAAGATCCGCCTCAGCCTCCAAGTTCTTCCAATTATCATTAAACTTCTTCTTATTTTTCGCCAGCTTGAATTGATAGTACCCGGCCACGGCGATCATGGCAGCGTTGTCTAATGAATAGCCGGCGGCTGGTATTTTGTATTTAGTATTGGACAAAAGATTTTTTATCTCTTCGCCGAGTTGTTTTCTCAGTTCCTTGTTCGCGCTTACTCCCCCGCCAAGAAGAATGGACCCAGGCTTGTATTTTTTTGCCGCCCGAATAGTTTTATGGACCAAGACATCGACGACGGCCTGCTGAAATTCAAAGCACAACCTGGCAATAAGTTTTCTATTCTTCAAAATTTTTGGATTATCCCGAACGGTATAGAGAACGGCGGTCTTGAGTCCGGAAAAAGAGAAATCAAGGTTATTGGAATTTATCATCGGACGAGGCAATGAGAATTTTGGATTTTGGATTTTGCCACCCTGCGGGTGGTCCCCTGTAGGGGGAAATATTGGAAATTTTTCAGCGTTAGCTGAAACGGCCGGTCCTCCCGGATAACCCAAACCCAAGATCCGAGCCACCTTGTCAAACGCTTCTCCTGCCGCATCGTCCAAGGTTTCCCCGACAATTTTGTAATTCAGATGCTTTTTCATCAGGATCAGCTCCGTATGTCCGCCGGAAACGACTAAAGCCAGAACTGGGAAAGCTATTTCCATATTCTTGGGCTTTTCGCCCACGAAGTTTGCATAAATATGCCCGGCAATATGATGAACGCCGACCAGCGGTTTTTTCCAGGCACAAGAGATGGCTTTAGCGGCGTTTGTCCCAACAAGGAGCGCCGGAATAAGTCCCGGCCCTTGAGTAACCGCGACCAGATCAATATTTTCTGAAGAAATTTTATTTCTCCGAAAAAATTTCTTGAGCATCATGGGAAGATTTCTCAAGTGTTCCCGAGCGGCAAGATTCGGGACCACTCCTCCAAAAGGAGCATGGACTTTTATTTGAGACGAGATCAAGCTGTCAATCACCGAAAAGTTATTTTTCGAAGCTTCGACCAGAGCGACAGCCGTATCATCGCAGGATGTTTCAACGGAAAGAATACGCATATTTTATATTATAGGGCAAAAGATAGGCTTTTGGAATTTCTTAAAAATTATCTTTAACGATAGATCAAAAAACTCCGCGCTATGGCGGAGTTTTTTGCATTGAATCGTCCAACTCCGGCAGAGCCGATAGTTGAACCTTGGAGAAACTACATAACCGCGTCTTTGAGCTTTTTCAAAACTCGCGCCTTAAGAACGGTTTTGGCAGGAATGCTGATGCTTTCGCCCGTCATTGGGTTCCTTCCCATTCGAGCCGCTCGGTTTTTCTTCTCAAGTTTTACCAGACCCGGAATTTCAACGGCTTCCTTTTTGACCGTTGCTTTTACGACCTCGCTCATGGTCTCAATGACCATCAGGACGTCCTTTTTGGCCAGCTCGGTCTTGGCAACAATTGCCTCGACAAGTTCCTTTTTCTTCATTCGGTTTTTATTAAAGCTTATTAACTCCCCCTGTTTACTTGAGAATCATAGCATATTACCAAAAAATAAGGCAATATCCGTCAACAGCCGGGTATTTTTCTTGAAGTATTCAATAGCTTTTTATTTTCTTGTTTCGATCTTTATGTCAATTGCACGCGAATAACCCTTTTGGTATTTTTTAGCTTATATAAGGTATTAATTGTTATTGCCTATTATTTTTAATCCGGCCGTTAACGCAATATGATCATCTCAAATTTAGGCGATAATAAGGCGTTTTTCCGAAATATATTTCCCATCGGGAAAAAAAGAAGGTGTCCGCTAAGGCTAATATCCATTTGTCTTTCTCTCTGCTATAATTCAACCAATATGAAAGCATCAATATTGTCTATGGGAGCGATGTACGCGGACATTAATTGCCTCAAGTTCCCCTATAAAAAGGGACTGCTTCCCAATCAAGAAATTGTGGGAGATGTCTACGAAGTCGTTCCGGGCGGTTCCGCTCTCAATTTCGCCCGAGTTTGCGCTGGCCTCGATCTCCATCCTGTTTTTGTTGGAAAAATAGGAAAAGATAAAATAGGGGCTCTTCTCAAGGAGTTGCTTCTGGAAACAGGCATAACGCCCTCATTGATCGAAGATCCGAAAGCCTCCACAATGGTGGGAATGAATTTTATTGGTGAAGACGAAAGTTCGATCATGACAGTAGTTGGTTCTGCCAGCCGATCCTTCATAGGCAAGCAGATGATGGACAAGATCGAGCCATATTTGGACAAAGTTGGGTATTTGTATATCGGAGGATGCTTCAAACTGAAAGCGCTCCTTCCTTTCTATCCCGCTCTGGCCAGAAAGGCCCGGCGAAAAAACGTAAAAGTGATTCTTGATCACGGCCGAATTACCAATCTTGTTTCAAAGGTCGACATTCAGACCATAAAAAAGATACTTCCCTTCGTTGATCATTATCTGCCAAATAAGGAGGAATTCTTGGCTGTTTGGGGCGGCAATTCCGTTGACGAGGCAGTCGCGAAAGTAAGAAAAATATCCGCATCGGACATCGTGGTCAAAGACGCGGAAAAAGGAGCCACGGGTTTCAGAAAAAATAAATCAATTCAGCTTCCCTCCTTTAAGGTTGCTGTTCTAAACACCGTTGGCGCCGGAGACAGTTTCAATGCCGGTTTCATCAAAGCGCAAAGTCTTGGTTCCGATTTCGTAGAAAGTATTCGCTTTGGTTCCGCGACCGCGGCTCTCAAAATATCCGATTCTAGTCTTCCCACGCTCAAAAAAATTGAAAAGCTCCTAAAAAAATAAAGTTGTTGATCGATTTTCTTTGTAAAGACAAAAATATCTGCCAAAACGGCAGATATTTTTATTGGTTGACTATTGCTTCAATAGTTGGAACCAAGTTGTTAGAGAATTGAAGGCGTGGCAAGAACTTAAAGTTGTTATGAATCCGTTAGAATAGCCGTTTTTGTAATTGTAATATTTTTATCTTTTTTTAGACTGACTAACAAAAATTACTTTATCGTTGTTCCTAATCCCAACAGCTTGCCATGGTTGAGTTATATTTCCCTTTCCTCCAGTATAAAAGACTAGGGAGCAGTCTAATCTCGGCTCAGTTGTGCTTACATCTTTTATATATTTCTTATAAAATGGAATGTATTTAATAAAAAATGACCTAATACAATCTTTGTATTCTCTAAATATTTTCGCTTCTTCTTCCACAACTCTGTATACGACATAATCTTTAGCGGCTATTTTGCTTCTCTCCATTATTTTCTCTTCTGAAGCTAAAGCTTTGCTAAAGACGTTTTTTCTGGCGTTGAGAACTAACTTTAAAAAATCTGCTTGCTCAAAAACATCTTTCGCAATTCTCTCCTCTACTTCCTTTAATAATGTAAGGAACTCTTCCGAATATTTGTCATACAATTTTGACACTGGAATTATCTCAAATAATCCTTTATAGCCATTCGCAATATCTGCTAGTGCTTCTACATATCGTCTTGTTTTCTCGGTTGGTATTTTATTTACCCTTTGAACCCTTCCATCCCCTGGAGATATAAAAATTTTAAGACCTGGCTTGTATATTTGAATTACTTCCTCATTAATCCGACTTAGGTTTTCTAATGTTGCTGCTTCACACAATTCTGCGGTATCAACCGACAGATTAGGGTTTTTACATCCTCCCCAAAATTGAAATAATTTAATCGGCAACTCTGAGGATACTTTGTTTTCAATCTTTTCTAAAATAAGGTACTTTATTTCATCTGGTGGTAGCGCCCCAGTCCGAAATTTTTTATGAGTTAAAATTTTATATATCTGTTCCGATAATTGTTTCATATGTAATATTATATCAAAAAGTTCCAACTACCCCCAGGGGTACAAAAAACAAGGCTTGCATAAGCCTCGTTTTTGTGCGTAGCCCTACGGGGAAGCTCACTGCTCGCTCGTTTCACTCACTGCGCTTTTAAACCCCTCGGTTTGAATAATTCCGCCACGGGAAAACTTACGTTTTCCCGACCCCTTTCCTGTTCGATTCCCCTAGACACAAAAAATACCTGCCAAAACGGCAGATATTTTTGCGCGTAGCCCTACGGGGAATCGAACCCCGGTTAACGGATTGAAAACCCGCTGTCCTAACCACTAGACGATAGGGCCATAATGGAAAATGACCTAACGAGCGTTATGATAATAAATTTTTTCGAATTGGTCAATGTTTCCGCTGGAAAATCCCCGCTATTGAAAAACTCGCAATAAGAGGTTAAGATAGCTTTATGAGTGATAACAAACAAAATATGAATAAAAATGCCCCGGTGAATCAGCCTATTGCTGATTTTGTGGCTGATCTAAAGAATAATTTTGCCATCGAAAAAGCCAAGAAAGAAGCGGAGAAGGAAACGAAAGAAGCCGAGGTTGAGGAAGCTGGCGACAGTATGGCCAAACTCTACGAAAAGGTCAGGAATATGATCGAGTATAAGGATGATCATCTGATCAAAAGGACGGCCATCGAACGCATTTTGAAAAGAAACCTGATCATTGAATTCCGGCAGCAAAATTTTTCCGAGCAGTTCCTGAACGAGCTCGTGATGGCCGGCTATCTGAAAAAAAATGAAACTGATAAAAAACTTCAGGAAAGAATCAAAAATACCATTGCCAAATACCAAGGAGCCGTCAAGGAAATGGGAAGCTATCAAATGAAAAAATGGCTCACCACCGTGGCTTCCTGCGAAATTGAGGAGATCCTTTTCCCTAATCCGTCTCGATACGCTCTGACCCGCGCCATGTATCAAACCGTGAAACAAAGGATCGTTGTCAAAGGCGGAAATCAGCTCAAGGAAGGAGACAAAGATATCCAGATCTTTTTGTCCGTCTTGCGCTCTCTCTCGAAGTCTGACAAGGCCACTCTCAACTATTCTCTTCTCAAAATATTTTTGCCCGCCTGGTTCAAGAGCGATATGTCTGAAAAAGAGCTCGAAAAAAGCATTTCGGAATTGCCGCGGCTCGCCAAATCTTTGCAAAATAAACTGGAAAATCCCCTCTCGGCCAAGATCGGCAATGCCATTAGAAAATACGCGGTTTATTTCAACATATTTTACGAAACGGCCCTTTCCAATATTGAAAAAATAGATAAGATCCTGGCTAATCCGGAATCCCTGAAATTCACCGTGCAGCTCTCGGCGGACGAAGTTTATGACCGGGAGATGAAAAAGTTCCGAAAAAGGGTCAAGAGAAGCCTTATCTTCCTCGTTATCACGAAAATATTTTTGGCAGCGGTGGTGGAATATCCTTATGATCGCTATATCAGCGGACAAATAAATTTTCTTCCGATCTACATAAATCTTCTTTTCCCTCCTTTATATCTGATCATTTTATCGGCCACTATTCGCCGCCCCAGCACAGATAATTCAAAAGCGATCGCGAAAGGCGCCGAAGAGATCGTCTACGGAAAAACGGAGGAGCCGATTGCCATAATCAACACAAAAGAACTGAAGACAGCATCGGACTGGTCCCTTAGTATATTTTTTCTTGTTACCTATGGCATCTCTTTCGGACTCGCCATCTGGATCTTGAATATTATCCATTTCAATTGGCTTGGCATACTCATATTTCTTTTTCTTTTCAGTGTGGTCAGTTTCTTCAACGCCCTGGTTCGCCAGCCAATCCGGGAGCTGTTGGTTGCCCGGGAAAAAGAAGGGATGGTCGGCATCATAATCGACACGCTTTCGATGCCCTTTGTCAGGCTCGGAAAATGGATGTCAGTCAATTTTTCCCGAGTCAATGTTTTTATTTTCTTGTTCGACATCGTTATCGAAGCCCCTTTCAAGGTGGTAGTGCGCTTCATCCAGCAATGGGCGGGATTCATCCGGCGCAAAAAAGAAGAGATAATCTAGGGATCAGTATTTAACTTTATGGAAGAGGGCCGCCCAAAAACGGGTCCGATTTGGCTTAAAGGCGATTCGAAAATTGGCATTCTTCTTTTTCATGGCTGGATCTTGACGCCCGATGAATTTTCGCCATTGGCAAAATATCTCAATTCTTTCGGCTATACGGTTTCAGCTCCCCGTCTCTCCGGCCATGGGACAAAACCGGAAGACCTGAGAGGCGTCACTTGGCAGGATTGGCTGAAAGATTCACAAGACGCGCTACGAGAGCTAAAAAAGCATACTTCGATAATTTTTGTCGGCGGAATCTCGATGGGCGGGAATTTGGCCATGCTCCTCTCTGAAGACGAAAACGTCGCGGGAGTGATCACAATGGGAACTTCGGTCAAATACCACTTTCAGAAATTGGTAAAGGCCTGTCTTTTTTTTCTCGGTCTCGCAAAAACATACCGGCATGTATATTATCCCCCGTGGGTGAGAAAAAAAATGGGCCGGCATAACGCTTACTCTTATTATCCCCTCGGAAGCGCGAAGGAAGTAATCCGTCTTGCAGAATATACAAGAGATAATCTTTCGAAAATTGGAAAGCCGATGCTTATTATGCAATCAACAACCGACCATCTGGTTTCCCGTAAATCGCCGCAAATGATCTATAACGGCATAAAATCAAAAATTAAAGAAATTTATTGGATCGAGAATGTTTATCATGTATTTGCCGATAAAAAGAACGTCCATGAAAAAACGAAAGAATTTATTTCGCGGACTGCATCACTATGAAAATCGGGATTTTCACCAATAACTATCTTCCCAATCCCTACGGAGTTTCAGGCTCCGTCGAAAGTTTTCGTAAGGAATTCGAATCTCGGGGCCATGATGTTTATATTTTCGCTCCAAAATGGAAAGGCTATATAGATAAAAATCCGAATGTTTTTCGCTATCCTTCCATTGATATAAAAATAAAAATAAGATTCCCTTTGGCCATCCCCTATTCCCGGAGAATTGATAAAATTTTGGAAGATTTGGATCTCAGTATTATCCACTCCCAGCATCCCAATCTTCTGGGAAGCGCGGCCGCTCGTTGGGCGAAAAAGAAAAAAATTCCCCTCGTCTTCACCTGGCATACGCTTTATGACCAGTACGCGCATTTTGTTCCTTTTTTACCCAGAAAATTCGCGGCGTGGCTCGCCATCCGCAACGCCAAAATTTACGCCAATATGTGCGATGCGGTGATAACGCCGACTAGATCCGTTATCGCAATTATAAGAAATTGGGGCGTGACAAATAAAAACATTCGCTCCATTCCAACCGGGGTGGAAGAGGATCAATTCGCAAACCCCGACCGAGAAAACATCAGGGAAACATATAATATCGGGGAAGATGAGACTCTTTTGGTCCTGGTTTCGCGGCTGACGGCTGAAAAGAACGTCGAATTTCTTCTCGCCTCAGTGATCGAAATCCTGAAAAGCCGTCCCAAGACGAAGTTTTTGATTTGCGGCGAAGGAAACCTTCGAAAACAGTTGGAGGTACAAGCTTTGAAAAGCGCCGTGGCAGAAAAAATAATTTTTGCCGGTATTGTTGCGGATGATATTAAGAAAGATTACTTTTCCGCGGGAGATATCTTCGTTTACGCCTCTAGATCGGAAACGCAGGGAATGATCCTTACCGAGGCAATGTATTCCGGCCTTCCCATTGTCGCGGTGAGAGCGACAGGAGTGCGGGATATTGTCGAAGACAAAAAAACCGGATTTCTTGTGTCGGAAAATAAAAACGAATTTAAAGCCGCGGTAGAAAAATTGATCGATGATGAAAATTTACGGAAAAAATTCGGAGAAGAGGCAGAACTGGTGGCAAGAGAAAAATACACCTCTTCCATCTGTGCTAAAAAAATGCTTAGTATTTATGCAGAAGCCATCTCTCATTATAAATAGAAAATTTTACGAACGTGATACATTGAAAGTCGCCCAGGATCTCTTGGGTTGTTTTCTTGTCCGAGATTACCGTGGAAAAATATGGCGCGCACTGATCACGGAGGTCGAAGCCTATCTTGGCGAAAAGGATCTCGCTTCCCACGCCTCGCGCGGCCGGACACCACGCACGGAAACGATGTACGGCGAACCCGGATACGCCTATGTTTATATGATCTATGGCATATATCATTGTTTGAACATCGTGACCGAAAAAAAAGATTTCCCGGCGGCAGTCCTGATTCGGAGTGTGAGAATTGAAAGTGTTGATCACAGAAAGACCAATGGTCCAGGGAAACTCTGCAATTTTTTGAAAATAGACCGAAAACTAAACCGATGGGATCTGACAAAAGGAGAAAAATTGTGGCTGGAGCCGCGCGATCCGAAAATTAAACTTTCTAAGATCCAAAAATCAAAAAGGATCGGCATCGACTACGCCCAGCACTGCCGGGAATATTTGTGGCGATTCTCAATCAAATCGTAGCTATTATAAGGCTTATACAAAGTATATTTAGCGAATGTTTCACACAACCTGCCATCCATTGACAGGTTGCTTTTTATATGATAAAATAGATGGTTGATTTGAAAATTGAGAAATTTTGCGGGGAGAATGATGAATAGGGAGATGAAACAATGAGGAAGCGATATTAGGCTAATAGTTATTGCAAAATAATACAGCCTTAAATATCAAATTCTTGAATACTCTTCCTTTCCCCGTGGTAATGTCGGACTGTAAACTGAAATGTTGATCAAAGAATAAGTTACTTTGCCGCGGGGTTCATCATTCTCTTCGAAAAGAAGGGAGATGTTCTTTGAGAAAATTCAACTGTTGCGATATGGAAATCATTTTGGTTTTTATTTCGCAGGAGTTGAGGGAAATAACGCCAAACCCTTTTTTAGGGTATGGTAAAAATTATTCCGAGAGGAAGGAGAATAAGAAGATGACAAGAAAATCGTTTTTGTGGCTATTGGCGGTAGCATTTGTATCCTACGTGGGTATCATGGGTGTGCTGGACTATCAGTCAGCCAAAAAACCACTCCAGCTGCCTTATGGAAAACTACGCTGCCTGCCCGTGGACGAGTTGGTGCAGAAACTAGAAACCGGCGCCGGCCAAGAAAAAATCGACGCGGCGGCTATCCTCGGCCTCGAGCGCTCTCACGAGCTGAAGGAAAATCACGTGGTGGCACTGGTCGAGACTCTCAAGAACGACTACGGATCCCTTGGATTTCAATGTGCCTATGCCCTGCTGAAGATGGGCAAAAAAGCACAATCCGCTATTCCAGCCCTCGAGAAGCTGGCGCAAACTTATCAAGGAAAGTTTGCGCATCATATAATCGAGGAAGCCTTGAGGTCTTTAATCAGCGGAATATCCCCTGAAGATGCAGAATCGGTCTCCAAAAAGATATTCCAAGCCGTCTCTTTCATGGATGAATATGAAGATGGCGTTCACATGAGAAGGGGGATTCAATTCAAGCGTGGATTATTGGAGAAAGTAATTTTCTCCCATGAATTCGACCGGAGGCATCCAGCGTGGCTCCAGATTTCAAAACTCAAAGAATATAACTGGGTTTGTCTGGATGTCACTGACGATGCGCAAGTGAATATTATTGTTCTTCCAAGCTCTGATTCATAGAGCAACCTTAAGAAATTCAGTCAGGGAAACTTCGCGAAGTTTCCCTGACCCCTCATCCGAGTTCGCCAGCGCGTTATCGCTGTCTGGCGAATTCAGATGAGGGAAGTTCTTTGATAAACATTGGCCGAGGCAAAATGAAAATCATTTTTGGTTTTTATTTTGGCTTCGGCTAAATTTTAGACAAACTACCCTTAAAGAGAGGATAAGGCCCATGAGGACAAGATCTTTGTTCGTCGCATTATTGGCACTAGTAGTGTTGGTCATCTCGACCACGGCGCAAGCGCAACTCCCGCCCAATCACAGCAGCCTGCTGTTATTAAAAAATGGTCGTCTGATGAAAATCGTCTACGACCACAGCGTGACGGAAAAGGCAGCTGAGATAAAAACCGCTTTTGAAATTTATGGGTGGAAAGAGCCGGGAGACAATGCGTGTATCCCAATGCAACCCGACATTGGGATAAGCATTGAAAAAAAAGAGGTGGAATTCTATTATATTTACCTGGAGCGCCAGCAGGAGCTGAAGGCCTCCGCAAAGGTTTCCACTGCCTATCCCTCAACAAGAATCGCCTATACGATCCGGCACCATGCGATCAAATACGGTCTGGATAAGGGTCTCTTACCGTCAAAGCCTTAGACGCTAAATAGGCAAATCTCAAGCAAGGAAGGAGGTGATGGGAGTTCACAAGTTGGACTCCCTCTTTTTTATTCCAAATGCGCTTCTTGGTCCATTTTTTCGAGAGCCTCTTTGAGCACCGGGAATTTTTCAAGTTGGGGGTCAAGGGCGAAAACGGATTGAGCTTCGAGTCGGGCTTGCTGGATCATTTTTATATCTCCTAAATATTTCATCGCTCCGTCGGCGATTCCGGATTGGCGTTTTCCGATGAATTCCCCCGGGCCGCGAATTTCAAGATCTTTTTCGGCCAGTTTGAAACCGTCTTCGGATTCAATGAGGGCTTTGAGCCTTTTTTTCGTCGTTTCCGAAGTTGAGTCCGTGAAAAGAAAACAATATGATTGATGATCACTGCGCCCAACTCGTCCACGGAATTGATGAAGTTGCGCGAGGCCAAAGCGGTCCGCGCCTTCGATGACCATGATCGTCGCGTTCGGCACATCTACGCCGACTTCGATGACGGAAGTGGAAACTAAAATATCATATGCTTTATTTTTAAACCGTGACATCACTTCTTCTTTCTCTTTTGGCTTCATCCTTCCGTGCAGAAGCCCGATTTTGAGATCCGGAAATATTCTTTCTGACAATCTTTTGTGTTCTTCCGTCGCCGCTTTGCCAGCGATCTTTTCCGATTCTTCGATGAGCGGGAAAATGAAAAAGGTTTGACGGCCTTTTCGGATTTCAGACCGCATAAATTCGTAAACATTATTCCTATTCACGTTTGTAACTACTTCCGTCACGATTTTTTTTCTCCCTTTGGGCATCTCGTCCAGAAGCGAAATATCGAGATTGCCAAAAAAAGCGAGGGCCAGCGTACGCGGAATGGGAGTAGCGGTCATGGTGAGAAGATGAGGGACGGATTTTTTGAGTCCATCTTTCAGTTCGCTCGCCTGTTTTTGGAGTTTGGCTCTTTGCTCCACGCCAAACCGATGCTGCTCGTCGATGATGACCAGCGCCAGATTTTTGAACTGCACGTCTTTTTGGATGAGCGCGTGCGTTCCGATCAAAATTTTTATCTCGCTGCGGCGGATCTTTCCCAGAAAATTTTTCCGGGTATTTTTTTTCCAAATCGTGCGGATCTCACTTCCGATCAAAAGGCCGACCTTTTGGGAAAAACCTTTGAGGACTTTCCCAAATGTTTCAAAATGCTGTTTGGCCAGCACTTCCGTCGGCGCCATAATCGCCGTCTGGTATCCGGCCATCATCGCCTCGAGAGCCGCAATCGCCGAGACAACCGTTTTTCCCGAACCGACGTCACCTTCGAGCAGCCGGTTCATTGGGTATTTTTTTTCCAGATCCCGCAAGATCTGAAAAGTGGATTTTCTTTGAGCCGTGGTCAACTTGAATGAAAGAGTACCCACGAAATCTTTGATCAGTTTTTCGTTGAACTTGACGACAATCGCCTTCGACTCTTTCCAGTTTTTTCGGGCTCGCACGGCATTGAGCTGGATCAAAAACATTTCGGAAAAAGCGATGCTTTTTCGCGCTTCTTCCAGCTTTTTGAATGAATCCGGGAAATGAACTTGGCGCAAGGCTTCCTGAAGCACCGTTAGTTTTTGCCTTTTGAGTATCGCAGTGGGAACGACATCTTCAATTTGGGCCGCCACGGATTTCAATATTTCTTGCATTTTCCAACGAATCCAGCGCGAAGTTATGCCGCGGGTTTCTGGATACACGGGAACGATCCGACCCATGTTGGTAGGCACGCGACTGGCCAGTTCATAAGTCGGATTGGAAAAATAGGTACCTTTGCTGTCCTGGACCAGTTTTCCGCTCAAGCGAATTTTTTTGCCCTTCGTAAGTGAGTTTTCCAGATAAGGCTGATTGAACCAAACCGCCCGGACCGGGCCCGAGTCGTCCTCGATCAATATTTCCGTGATGCTCATCCTTTTTCTGTAGGTTCGGACGCTTTTCGCGTCGATTATTTTCCCTTCGACCGTGGAAATGACATCCACTTTGAGATTCTCGATCTTTTCAATATTCGAGAGATCATCATACCGGGAAGGGAAATAATATATAAGATCACGGACCGATTCAATTCCGAGATATAATAATTTTTCCGCATATTTCGGACCAATTCCGGCAATATATTCTATGGGCGTTTCGAGATTTGTCATAACTTTATTCTATCGCAGTTCAGATAAAGTATAAAGAGTAACGCAAATAGACCCTCACGGGTCTATTTTGGTCAAAGCGATATTTTTTTCCTTGTGCGCCCGGCAGGACTCGAACCTGCAACCCCTTGGTCCGAAGCCAAGTACTCTATCCAATTGAGCTACAGGCGCGTCGTCGCTTTGCTCCTATTGCTAGAATAATCTAACAAAAAATGACCGAATGGTCAACTTTTTTTCTTTTCCAAAGCTAAGCTTTTTTTAGAATCCTTCTGGGGAAAAAATGTCTTTGCCGGTAAATTTATAATCGCTATTCAGTCTTTCTTTCCTTAAATTGATCATGTCCGTTACCTGTTGATAACTCTTGTTGTCAAATGAAAAAACGGATTGTTCGCTTATATACGCCTGCTTTTTTTCCGCGCTCCAATCGGCATTAAAAATAAACTTGTTCCAAAGCCATATGGTATACGCTAGGACTCCCAAAAAGGCAATGAGATAAAACCAGCGCAAAATAAAAGCACCTGTTTTTCGCAGAATTTTTTCCCCTTGATCCACTTTTAAGGCCTTTTTATTTTCCATCATTTATATCCACAATGACCAACATGGTCATTTTAATATTCTTATTTTCTGCGGGCGCTTCCGTGCCGGCCGTCTGATTTTCTGCGGGAAGAACGCCCCCCGCGGTCGCCGTCGGCTGATTCATTTTATTTTGAGCGGCCAAATCCATATTATATACGCTTATGAAATAAGGTAGATTTTCCATTTTATCTAGAAAATCAACCAGCGTCGGGTATGCCCCCGCAAGTTCGATCGTGAAGCCGATCTTGTTCTTTAGTTGGCTTGCCTGCTCTTGTTTTGCTTTTTCAGCCGCCTGATCCGCCGCTACTTGAGCGTCTTTAGTTTGGGTTGACGCCGTATCCTCATCACTGCTGCTTGGAGCGTTTTTCTGATTGCCTATTTTCAGTTTGCTTAGATCAGCAGATTCTATTTTGATCGTATTTGACGTGTCGGAGGCAATTCCCTCAATTGAACGAAGAAACATAACTGCATCATCCTTTCCGATCAGCATCTTGTCCATTTCGCTTTTGTAGCCCTCAATGTCTTTGAGATCTTTTTTCAGCTTGAATATTTTGTCTCTTTTCTCTTGCAAAACGAGCGATTCGAGCTTTTTTTTCTGAATAGCTTCGGCCGTACCCTCTATCTGTTTAGTTTCATGGAAAAAAGAGAACCATCCGAGAGCGGCCACGGACAACAGCACTATGGCTACTGTTATGATTATTTTTTTGTCGGTCTTCCTGGCCATTAGGGGAAAATTAATTTTGATTTAAATATTTGTTGTCCACGTCCATTTCTATTTCAAAATCGAAATTTTTCGGCGAAACAAGATTGGAAATAGGAGAATTAATGTTCTTATAGCCTTCTGCTTTCAACTTTTCCTGAAAATCGAGAAAGGATTCTCTGCTCTTTGAAAAACCTTGCATCTTGATGTGGCTTCCTTCAACGTGAATAAGGCTGATGCGCAGATCGGAAGAAGAAATGTCGGACATTTTCTTCAGCACCTTCGACCAGCGCGGTGTATTGGAAGAAATGTTATTTATCTTTTGCGCGGATGCGTTCACTTCATTGAGAAAAGCTTCTGTTTGCTTCATTTCTCTGTCGGCCGTTCCGGGATGATCATCGGCTGAATCTTCCACCGATTGATATTCAATATTCAGGATCAATTTAGCGCAAAGTTGAACCGCTATAAGAACCAGCAATACGAAAACCAAGGACAATCCAAAGCGGCCGAATATTCCTATCTTTCTTTCTATTCCTATTTTTTCTTTCTGCTCGTCCGGCAGAATATTTATACTAATTTTCATAATCAAGTCCTCTCATGGCCAAGCCTATCGAAGTGGAAAACGGGGATAAGTCCCTTGCGATATTTATTGCCTTATCTTTATTTGTTCCAAGACCTATCTCCGGATCACCAACGACGACCTCTTTGCCCAACCGCAGAGAAAGATAATCCGCCAATTCACGCAGAAGAGATCCCCCTCCGGACAGGACGACTCGCTCCACTTTTTCCTGGACATTAATAGATTCCGAATAAAAGTTGATTGACCGGTCTATTTCCACAGCTAAATTTTCGACAAGCGGATTGTAGATATTATAAAGCATATCATCTTTTTTCATCTTTCCCAGACCGTACTTTTCTTTGAGCTCCTCCGCTTTTCCATAGCTGATTCCCAGCCCTTTTTGAAGAGCATCGGTAAAAGTTTTGCCGCAAAGCGGAATACTGGAAGAAAAATAAGGAATCTTATTTTTACAAATTGCAAGACTTGTTTTATCGGCACCAATATCGGCGATCAGTATTGGTTCCTTATTGTTTTCTTCGGAAGTTAGGCTTCTGATCGTGGCGATAATATCCACCTCGACGGCTAACGGGATCAGTCCGGAAAGAAATACGGCCCGGCAATAACCGTCAACCACTTCTTTTGGCACGGCCACCACCAATACATCGTTATTTTTTTCGTTTGAATCAATGGTCTGCCAATCCAAATACACTTTATCGAGAGATACAGGAATATTAGCTTCTGTCTCCCACTTCACCGCTTCTCCGGCTTCTTCCCGGGACATTTTGGGGATCTGAATGGTTCTGATGAAAGACTTTGTTTCGGGAACGGAAAAGACCACGAACTTCGATTTGATCGGCTTCGGTCGGGAAGATTTCAGCAATTCCTTTATCTCTTTCGCCAGTTCTTCAACTTGAACGACCTGCCCGTCTTGTATGATTCCTTTCCTGAGGGGTCGAAGATTGCCTGATACCATCAAAAAGCCGCTTTTACTTCCTTTCAGCTGAAAAGCCTTGATGTAGCTGTCCTCTATTTCAAGACCGAATCCCTTGGGTTTGTTACCGAGTAAATTGTGGAGTAATAAATTCATTTTATAATTCTTGCCAAAGATCGATCTGATATTTATCGCCGGTTGGAAAGAAGGGAGGCGGATAATAGATCAAGTTGTTGTCAAAATAGAGATTTCGGATGTTATATCCCGTACCGTCCGTCCAGGCAAAGCCGTAGCGTTGTGCGGTAACAATTGATCCATAAGTAGTTATGCTATGGCGATGGACATAATCCACCGGTGAGAGCGGCGCGGAATAATAATCCCTGCCAACTCTCCCCCTTTGAGCCAGAAGCGCTGCGTCGACTTCCAAATTGTCATCGCTGTATAGTCCGATGGAAATATCATTTTGAGCGATAAGCCCCAGAATATCCGGGCCATCAGCGTCGTTTCCCACTTTATCAGTATACAGTATATTGTGATTGATATAAATATCCTTATAGACCGGAGTGGGCGAAAGATCGGCCGCGGCGATCGTAAGATGGTTGCCATTCAAGGTTCCTTCCACCCAGGTATAATTTTCGACAAACACAGTGCCATTGGCCGGAATCGGATAATTAACCGGCGCCGTTTCACTGGTTATTTGATAACTGGTGGCATCGTAGGCCAGCACCATGCTGATGTTCATACTATGCGCCGGACTGGTCTTAAGGATGATATGATAACCCTCAACCGGAACATCCTGATTGTCGCACATCCAAACCCACTGTCCTTTCACTTTCCGGTTGCCACAGTTTACCTGAACAGTAGTGGTCGTTTGGCCTAAGTAGAGCCCGGCTTGTTGCTTCATCAGATTCAGATCAGCAATCAGGGTGTTAAAATTCTTTTCCGGAACTGGAAATTTTCTTCCCGCTTTGAAAATATCCGGCCGGTTCGGAACCGGATTTGTCGGCGGCGCTTCAAGCGGACGGAAGGAATCGTTCACCCCGCTTTGAGGAGGAGCATTGACATGAGTATGCACCGCGAATTCGTTGTTTCCAGTATGGTCAGGGTCGTCAGTATCCGGGATAGCGCTCGAAACAACATTGTCGGCCACCCCGTCAAACCGAATTCCTTTGTTCGAATGGATCATGCCGAAAGTTTCCGTCCCCTGGCCAAAACGCATAAAATCATTCGCCACCACGGCATATTCGCACCAAGCCGGCTGCCGAAATCTTGCCTGGATCGTCCTCGTAACATTGGGCGATTTATAGGTCCAGCCGGTCGATTTCACAACCACGATGGTGGAATCGATCTTCGGAGGAGTCACCTCTAATTTGTATTTTCCAATAACGCCCCCCTCCGGGTCGCTAACTTCAACTTGGTAGGGAGAACCCACTCCTTTGGCCTGACCGCTGGCCCAAAAATCTTTTTTTTGCTGGACAGTTTTTCCTTCCACAGTATGCGCCAGATACCAACGATACCAATAGATTCCTGATTCAGAGATCTGAAAAGCTTGCTCCCGGTTGCTCACTCGCTGGCTGTTTTTGTCCTGGGAAATTATGAAAGTCGCCAAACCGAATAAAACCATTGTCCCAATAGCAGCGACAATAATTATATAGATGAGCGCGGAGCCTTGATTTTCAAATTTTTGAGCTTTCATAATTTACCAATTGTCTTTTAAGTTTCTCATTTCGACATATGACTCGAGACGAATATTATCCGGTGACCGATAGGGATCCAGATTGAAATATATATCCGCTTTCACCATTCTTATTTGGTCCACCTGTGAAACCGGGGTGGCAATCGGATTATTCGTCTGGTCCGCCGGATAATTCGGATCGTAATAGGAAAAAAGCGGCTGGCTCGCGGTGTTGTGGACATAATTGCCAATAATCGTCACGCTTTGGTCACCGCTTGGATAAACCGGTGGCGTTCCACTCGGTTCGCTGACTCCTTTTTTAATTGAAGTTCCGTCCAGAAAATAATGAACTTTTTCCGTGGTGCTATCGTTGTCAACATCAGTATAAAAAGTAAAGCTGAACTTGTCAGCGCTTTGAACCGGGTAGGCTCCCGAATCGGCTTCTTTGGCGCGCCTGATCTCTTCGATCATTATCTTAAGGCTGTGCTGGACTTGAGTCACTGACATTCCTTGCTCCATGGAAAATCCATAACGCTTATAGATTTGTTGGAGCAAGAAAACCGATCCGGCGATTATAAGACAGAAAACAAAAATGGAAATCAGCATTTCAATCACTGTCATTCCTTTTCTGTTCAATATGATATTTTTTTTCATTTCAATTCGGATGTGAGACAATTTATGCGCCATGTGCCGGTTAGGATCATAGCGGTGCAATTTCGATCGATTTTTGGGTGAGCTGATTGATCATCACCGTCCCTGAATAGTTTTGATGATTTCCTCCTGTAACGCTTAGGTTATAGTTTCCACTCGAAAGCGTTGTTGGCGGGTCGGTATTGGGGGGGAAATACACCTGCCCCATTTGGCCGGTCATCATGGTAATATCCGTTCCGGTTGCATTGTAAAGGCGGACATTCGCGCCGGCTATTGGCTGTTTAGTTATCGAATCCTTTATCGTAACAATCACAGAATTAGTCGAATTTCCGGCAAGGAGCAATGTCACGTCCAAACTTTGGCCCGGAATCAAGGAAAGGGGGAAGTTGATGTTTGCTCCCGCCAGCGTATAACCCGGTTCATTGAGGACGATATTATACTTTCCCGGAGAAATATTCGTAACATTGTTGTCGCCGCCCGCATCAGTGACAAGATTTTGGTTGTAATTCGTGATACCGGCTTTCGTCACGTGATCATTGCCGATAATTCGGCCTCCCTTCAGATTGAAATGGGCGTTCGGTATGACTTGATCATGAAAATCACGCGAGTGAATATTAAGACCACTCAAGTGATCAATAATAATGCCTTTTGTGTTTAGTGATGACGCGATTACCGATGCGTTTACATCAACAGGATCATAAGAAGTGGTTGGATAGGGCGGCGACGTCGTTATCGGCTCATATCCGTCCTTTGCAACGGATATCTGGTAGTTTCGATCCCCCGCTGGCATTCCCGTCAGCAGCACCGACCCGTAAGAATCCGCATAGGTGCTTATATCAATGTGCGGAGTAACATTGTTATTAACAATATGCACCGCCGTTCCGGAAAGTCCCGCTCCGCTTCCATCCAATACATTGAGCCGGAAAGTTCCGCCTCCCAAGTTTGTCTCAGCGCCGTCGGGAACAAACTTAGAAAACACTTTGACGCCATGCCCCGCTTGCACTCCCACCCAAGTCACTTCCACCTTTGCTTCTTTATAATCGACCGGAACCGTATCAACGGGACTGCCGCCGGCCGTTCCGTCAAAGGAATCGTCAACGTATCTGATATAGGTATGAACATTAAATTTTTGATTGCTTTTCGAAACTGTTTCGTTTTGCAGCAAGGTTCCCGACGGCACCCCGCCTTGCGTTCCGATGGCATCGTAAGTCATGTTCCTGATTATTTCCATTTTCTCATTTGCCAGCTCCGTCGCCGCAACTCTGTGCTGGGATTGCGCCAGCGATTTCAGTCCTGCGCCAAAAGACCCGTACATCGTGAGGGTCACAATGGAAAAAATAAAAATCGCCGCCACGGCTTCCAAAACGCTAAAACCTCTTAATTTTTTATTTTTTATTTTTTTTATCATCAGAAATATAGTTTGCGAGTTAATTCGTAAACTGGCTACATGTTCTCCATCACCGAATACATCGGCAATATCATTGAGATAGCGAAAAATCCGACCGCCGATCCAATGATAACCATTAGCACCGGTTCTATGATCGAAGACAGATTTTTTGTCACTTGGTCGATCTCGTCTTCATAGAAATTGGCCAAATTTACGAGAACGTCAACGGTTTTTCCTGTTTCTTCCCCCACTTCGACCATCTGTATGGTAAGAACCGGAAAAAGCCTCGGATATTTTGCCAGCTCTTCGTGAAGCGATTTTCCTCTCTGAACTTCTTCGCTGATCTCACGAAAAGCTTTTTGATAAGCGTTATTGGTGAGAGTTCGGGATATTATTTTTAGGGACTCGACAACCGATACGCCGCTTCTCGTGAGAGAACTATAAATCCTGGCAAAGCGGGCGTTGTTAACTTTGCTAACCACGTTTTTTATCATCGGCAACCTGGAAAAAATAAAGCTTGAAGATCTTTTCCCCGCCGGTGTCCTGAAAAAAACAATTAGGAACAAGGCTGCACCTATCGTACCGAAAAGAACAGTCAGTTGGTGACCGGACATGTACTTGCTTGTGGTGATGATCATTTGAGTGGACCAGGGCAAGCCTGTTTTAATATCTTCGAAAATAGTCGTGAGCTTGGGGACAACATAGGTCATCATGGCGATTCCAACTACCACCATAACGATAAGTATGACCGAGGGATAATACATGGCTCCCCTCACCTTGCTCAGCAGTTTATGCTCTTTTTCCAATTGATCGGCAAGCAGCCCCAGCACTTCTTCCATATTACCCCCCATTTCTCCAACTCTGATCATGTTCACCGAAAGCTCATCGAAAACCGGATATTTTTCGAGGCTGTCTGCCAAGTTGCTTCCCATCTTGATATCGGCTTCTAGATCAATAAGGATTTGGCGGAATTTCTTGTTTTTCGTCTGGCTGCTAATAACCCGAAGCGCTTTAGGAAGAGAAAGGCCGGAAGAAAGCATTACTCCAAGATGGCGGGCAAACATCATTCTGTCCTTGAGGGATACCCCGGAAAATATTTTTATCCACGATGCT
The DNA here is from genome assembly GCA_003157295.1 of Candidatus Moraniibacteriota bacterium. Classification (GTDB taxonomy): domain Bacteria; phylum Patescibacteriota; class Minisyncoccia; order Moranbacterales; family UBA11712; genus Fen-1326. Next base: position 25,274 of record PMJF01000010.1, read on the forward strand.
TTCTTGTTCTTTTTAGCTTCCTTTTTTTCGTCCATAGCGGTAACAAAAAATCCCTCCGCCCGCAGAGCTTCCGCTATTAATCGCTTATTTTCCCCCTCCATCTCTCCGCGTCGCGATTCCCCTTTATTGTTTTTGGCGGTATAAATGAATGTAGGCATAATCAAAATTTCTAATTTTTAATTTCCAATTTCTAAACAATGTCCTAATTTCTCAATTTTTCAATGACAGAATGTTTGGAAATTCGATCATTGAAGTATTGAAAATTGTTTGAAAATTGAGAATTAATCTTTCGTCACTCTCAATATCTCCTCGATCGAGGTGATTCCCTGAATGGCTTTGATTATGCCATCCTCCATCATCTTTATCATTCCCTCTTTTTGCGCTTGTTCCTCAATTTCGTCGCTAGTCGCTCTTTTAGCGACCATTTGAGAGATCGTATCGTTCATTTCAAGAACCTCAAAAATTCCGACCCTTCCCTTATACCCTTCCTGCCGGCAGCGAGAACATCCTCCTGGGCGATAAAAAACGGCCTGCATCCAATCCCTTTTTTCGAGCAATTTCTTGTCGAGCAGGTTATTCTTGGCCGCCAAGTCAAAAATATGATCCAGATCAAGCTGCCCCTTGATAGAATTTACAAGTTCTTCATCAAGATTGTAGGCTTGCCGGCAATCGGGACACAGTTTCCTAACCAACCGCTGAGCCATAACGACATTTATCGTTGAGGCAATAAGAAAGGGTTCCGCTCCCATATCAAGAAGCCTCGGAATTGTTCCCGCTGCGCTGTTAGTGTGAAGCGTGGAAAGAACAAGATGGCCGGTCATGGCGGAATGGATGGCAATTTCCATCGTTTCCTTGTCCCGAATTTCTCCAACCATAATGATATCCGGATCCTGGCGGAGCAGCGCTCTCAAACCCTGGGAAAAAGTAAGGCCGATCGTTGGATTTACTTGGGTCTGATTGATCCTGAACATTTTATATTCGATTGGATCTTCCACGGTGGAAATATTGACTTGGGGCGTATTTAAAATATCCATCATTGTATAGAGCGTTGTTGTCTTTCCCGAACCCGTCGGTCCGGTCACGAGAAGCATCCCGTTCGGTTTTTTTATGGCCTGATGAATGATCTCGAGCGGATTACCCCACAAACCCATCCCTTCAAGCGTAAGCCCTTTGGAAGATTCATCGAGAAGGCGCATTACCACCTTTTCGCCTGAATAAACAGGGAGGATCGAAACACGAAAAGCCACCCGCCGATTATCCTGTTCGATCTTAAACCGGCCATCTTGCGGCAAGCGATGCTCATCAAGCTTCAAATTGGATAATATTTTTATCCGGGCCACTATCCCGTCTATCACCGCCTTGGGAAGGGTCATGGCATCGTGTAAGATACCATCGATTCGGTAACGCACTCGGACCTCTTTTTCATCCGGCTCGATATGAATATCACTCGCTTCCTGCAAAATGGCATGCTTGAGGAGCGTGTCAACGATTCGGATAACCGGCAGATCCTGGGCCACCTCTTCAAGAGATCCTCCGCCGGAAACTTCCTGGGAATTCTTTTCAATAATATCGCCAAAATCAGCTTTAAGGCTTTGTTCGTACTGCTTAAGGGCGTTACCCATTCCTTCGTCCGTGGTGATGCAAGGAGAAATTTTGAGACCCGTTTTTTTCCGGATAAAATCAATCGTCTGCAAGTCTTCCGGATTGAGCATAGCCACCTTAAGCTCTGTCCCAGTTTTTTTAAAGGCCACTATCTGGTATTTTTTGGCAATCGGCTCCGGAATGATTTGGAGGATTTCCCTCGGAATGATCTCTTTTTCCAGGTTTACAAAGGGTATCCCAAGGATGTAAGAATACAACTGGCGAATTTGGTTATAATCCAAAAGCTTTTTTTCCACTAAAACATCACCCAAGCGCTTTCCGGATTTTCCGCTTTCCGCTATCGCTTGATCGATCATTGCTTCGTCCAGAAAACCTGCATCCAATATGAAACTTTTTAGCCTATCGTTGTCGACTCTCATTATTTTAAGTTTTCTTTTACTTTTTCAAGCACGTCCTTCAAACTGAAATCAGACTTCACCATAAAAGTGGTTGCCCCTAAGTCCAGTGCCTTTTGGACGTTATCTATTTCCTCAAGATTGGTAAGGATCAGGACCGGAATATTTTTTTCTTCTCCCTTCTTTATCTCGGCCAGAACCTCATAGCCGTCTTTCTTGGGAAGTATTATGTCCAAAAGTATTAGATCCGGTTTTTCGTCCTTCGCTTTTTGGAGTCCTTCTTCGCCATCAAAAGCGCTGATCGTCTCGTATTTTTCTTGAGTAAGCATTTCAACCAAGGCATTTTGCAAGGATTTATCATCTTCAATGATGAGTATTTTCCTTTTGTCTTGTTCGCCCATATTATTTTATTTATTGTTTATTGTTTTTTTGACTCACAAAAAGCTAGCCCACGGCTGCGGGCAGGCTAACATAAAAAGTGGAACCTTTGTTTGCTTCGCTTTCAAACCAAACTTCTCCGCCAAAATTGTTGAGGATAGCCCTCACTAGATAAAGTCCCAGTCCCACTCCTTCCGTCCGATATCTGGAGGCATTATTGGAACGAAAAAACTTTTCAAAAACCTGGCTGTGCTGATAGCGCGGTATTCCCACTCCGTGGTCCTCGACGATAAGCATGACCTTCTTATTTTCCATGCGGAGGATTACATTGACCTCGTCGCCTTCTTCTGAATATTTAATGGCATTTCCGATCAGGTTTTCCATGGCAATTTTCATTTTCTTGGGATCAACATAGACCCTGGAAAGGGGAGAGCCGTCCCGCAGATTGACACTCACGTTCCTGGCCGCCTTAAGATAGCCTAGATCTTCAATAACTTCTTGCGCCAGCTGGACAAGGCTCACCTTGTCTTTCACGAAAATTGACCGACCTTGGTCAATGCGGATCACCTCCAAAAGATCATTGACCAGTTTGAGCATCTTTTCGTTTGATTTTTCAATATTTTTGAGAAAAATGAGCTGTTTTGGGTTCAGCTTATCATCCTCTTCGCCTTTCTCCGTTTTCAGCACTTCAAGGCTCCATTTGATGACCGACAAGGGAGTGCAAAGCTGATGCGAGATAACGGAAATGAACTCGCTTTTCATAATATTGGCTTCGGCAATTTTTTTTACTCCGCCGATGATAAAACTGCTGATGGTCAAAATGAAGATCGTGACCAGGGAAACACTTGTGACCGTTACCGTTTCGGAATAGTAACGCTGTGAAATAAAATAAGTCCCAAGCATTACAACAATGGTCACCAGTCCCATTGCCAGAAAAAGAAAGTTGGGGCACTGCCAGAGACCAAGCCTATATTTGCGGCAAGAAGAGATAAAGTTCAGATCGTCAATAAATTTCAAAAACATTTTTTTGTTTTTCTATTAAATAAACATCTGAAAAATCAGAATTTTTGATCCTTCAGTAACCCCGATTATGCGTCTTTATTATATCACAATTTCAATGCCCAAAGAAACCGCGCGCGAGTTTGTCCGGGATCTGGACAAGAGCCACGCCGTTGTCCGCGCAAAGCCTTTCAGTTTCGCCATCATTGACGGAACCAGAAGTGGAGAAAATAGCCATAATTCCGGCCTTGATGAGGACTTGTGGCGCATCAGGAAAAGGAAAAAAACTGTCGCTCGCCGCTATAGCTCCCTTTGTGTCGTGGCCGGCATCTTGGGCGCGCTTGATGGACAACTCGCAGCAACCCACTCTGTCCTGCTGACCGACACCGTTCCCGATCAGTTTTCCATCATTGACCAACGTTATTGTGTTCGAATTAGAGGCAACTGATATTGCCCAAGCCAATAATATATTGGATCTCACGCTGTCATCCAAATCGCCAAAAATTTTTATTTCCGGATGGTTGTAATCTAAGATAAAAGTATAATTCGGCTGGGTCAGGAAACCGCCACGTACGTAACGAAATCTTTTGGCAGTATCAAGGCTATCTTTGTCAAGATCAGCTAGCGCCGGATTGGTTATGAAGCGGCACTTGTCTTTTTTGCGCCGCGAAAGCGCAAGCGCTTTTTCCGAAAAACCGGCTGCCACGACGCCATCCAACAATCTCCTTTTTCCACTTTCCATCAAATGCGTCAATAACGTTTCCGCTTCAGACTCATCAAAATCAAAATTGAACATTGTCAGTCCTCCGAAGATGGCCCGCGGATCACCTTCAACAACTTTTTTTATCACTTCGATCTTGTTGTCTCCAAAAGCCGCCCCGCAACAATTGCCATGTTTTACCGCTACGCCAAAAAATTTAGCGGCCATATTATTTGTTTCAAATGCCGCCACTATATGCGTCAAAGTCTGGAGCATTCGATCGATATCGCACATGTTGTTGTAGCTCGGCGCCATGTCTGTGAGAACTTTGAATTCATCAAGCGAGAGCGGATCCATTATTTCTGCCGAATATAGCTTTCCCGGAACCTGATAAGCGTTCTCGCCATATAAAGTTTCTGCGATTTGTTCACCAAATGTTCCTTCATACTTTTCTTTTGAATGAAATTTGGCCGACTTGAGACAATATTTGGAAATGACGTATTCGGACTTCGCGGCCAGCTCTATTCTTTCTTCTTTTTTCAGATCTCCGTTTTTTTTCAACTTTTCGATCACTTTTTCCCTGTCACTCGGATCGCAAATGACGATCCTTCCGCCTTTGGCCGCCGAACGAATCATGGTCGGTCCTCCAATGTCTGTAGCTTCGATCACTGTTTCATAACTGGCGTCCGATTTTGCGATCGCATCCTCGAGAGGATACAGATCGACACAGACCAGATCGATGAAAGGTATTTTTAGTTTTTCAAGCTCCTCCAAATCCTCGAAAACTTCTGGCCTCGCCATGAGCCCCGCGTGGATCTCCCGCGAAAGCGTCACCACCCGATGGCCAAGGATAGCTTTGCCCCCTGCGATCTCTGCCACGTCTTTAACCTTGATGCCATTTTCCGCTAGATATTTCGCCGTCCCGCCGGAGGAGATGATCTCCCAACCGAGATCGACCAATTCTTTCGCAAATTTTTCGATGTCTTTTTTGCTGTAGACCGAAACCAACGCGGTTTTTTTCATATTTTTTTTACTATACTGATTATTACACTCTAATTGTTTCATTTTGAGATAAAAATGGCAAGCATAAAAAACAGAGATCGCTCTCGCGATCTCTGTTCTAAATGTTATAGCTGCCAACTGTTTTCTTACATCCCCATTCCCATGCCTCCCATACCGCTCATATCCGGCATTCCGCCGCCTTTTTCCTTTTTTTCGGGGACATCGGTGACCACCGCTTCGGTCGTGAGNNAACATATCCGTATAAGAATTTTCTTCGGCATTATAACCGATATTGAAGTTTGCTTTGAGGTTGAGCTCGTTCATATGATAGTCAACTTCTATTTCCGATCCGGTTTCAATATCAATTTTCTTGCCCTTTTGGGTTTTCTTGAGATAGGTGTTCTGAAGTTCTTGCACATGAGCGATTACCACTTCCGGAGACTGGCCGGCGTTGGCGACGATCTGCTTTATGGGCGCGGAAAGGGCGTCCACCAGAATTTGAGTCGCGATTCTGTCTTCATGCGCCAGATTTTTTTGCAGATCCCCCGATAATTTTACCGATTCGTTGAGAAGCGCAATTCCGCCTCCGGTCACAATCCCTTGTTCAAGCGCTGCTTTGGTCGCTTCGACCGCGTCTTCCACCCGGTGCTGCTTTTCTTTTTGCTCGACTTCTGTCGCCGCGCCGACTTTGATGACAGCTACTCCGCCAGAAAGTTTTCCGAGTCTTTCCTGAAGTTTTTCCTTGTCAAAATCGGAGGTCGCTTTTTCGATTTGCGCTTTGAGTTGGGCCACACGCGCATCAATATCTTTTTTCTTGCCTTTTCCGTCGACGATCGTCGTATCATCTTTGGTCGAAACAATTCTTCCGGCTTTTCCAAGATCCTCAAGCTTCACATTTTCCATTTTCATTCCCCGCTCTTCGGAAATGACCTGCCCGCCCGTGAGAACCGCAATATCTTCGAGCATCGCTTTCCGGCTGTCGCCAAATCCGGGAGCTTTCACTGCCAGGACATTCAAAATTCCCCGCAGCTTGTTCACCACGAGCGTTGCCAGCGCCTCTCCTTCAACATCTTCCGCGATGATCACCATTTCTTTCTTGCCGGTTTGCGCTATTTTTTCAAGAATAGGCAAAATTTCCTGTATCGATGAGATTTTTTTGTCCGTAATGAGAATATGCGGATCTTTAAGCTCCGCTTCCATTGATTCCGCGCTCGAGATCATATAGGGAGAAATATATCCCTTGTCGAACTTCATTCCTTCTACGACTTCCTCTTCGAGACCGAAAGTTTGAGATTCTTCAACGGTGATCACTCCGTCTTTGCCCACTTTCGCGATGACTTTCGCGATCATTTTTCCCACTTCCGGATCTTGCGCCGAAATGGTCGCCACTTGTTCGATCGCGTCCCCGCTGATTTCTTTCGAAGATTTTTTGAGATTATTCGAAACCCGGTTCGATAGTTTTGCGAGAGAATTCTTGAGCTCAATTACATTTATGCCTTTCGAAATAAATTTTGCTCCTGACTCCACGATTGACTGCGTGAGAATCGTCGCTGTCGTTGTCCCATCCCCCGCCGCGTCGTTCGTCTTGTTCGCGACTTCTTTCACAAATTCCACTCCGATATTTTCGAATTTGTCTTCAAGTTCGATCTCTTTCACGATGGTCACACCGTCATTGGTCACCATCGGACTGCCAAATCCCCGATCAAGGACCACGTTTCGGCCTTTGGGACCGAGAGTCACTCTCACCGCATCCGCCACCTTGTCAATTCCGCTTTTGATCCTTCGGCGAGCGTCTTCGTCGAATCGTATTTGTTTGGCCATAGTTTTTTTAAGAATAAATAATTATTTAGCTGAAAGATTCATCGTACACCAATTCGGATGGGGTCAATTTATTGCGACGTTTATGATATTCTCCGTATATTTTTACCCCTTGCGGCTCCGGCAAAAATATCAAATTTTTGTCCGTCGCTTCAATATATGCGCCTGCTCTATGCGTCAGGGGATTTTTTTCTATCCACGCGATTTGCTTGCTCTTCAACCAGGCTTCCATTATATCGCCTCCCAGGAAATTTATCAAGGTTTCCTTGGTTTTCTGAATAAGCCGGCTCATTTTGCCATGTTCCCTGTAATATTTGGCTGGTTCGATCTCCGGCGCTTCCCAGTTCGGCTTGAATTTTTTTATCCAGTTTAGGTTTGCTTTACAGAATCTTTGAAAAAAATTAAATCCAAAAAGCGGATAAATAAAACTATATTCGTTCGCCGCAAACAGATCCTGGCGCTGAATTTCAAGGCTTCCTATTGTGATAAAATAATTGAGACAAACTCGGTTCTTTATTTTCTTTCCATGCCTTCTCTTTCCCAAAAGATGCACCATCGCCGTCACTAGAAGTCTGCCTGTAAAGATCCTGCCCTTTCCCAAAACCACAAAAAAATCTATGTCGCTGTTTTGTTCCGGATTTTTCATCGCGAGTGTTCCCGTCACCGCGATCATCCGGACGAACGGGACAAGCCGCAACCACCAGGCCACGCGCCCCGCAGTTTTGAACTTCGCGATGGAATTTTTGTCGTTTTGGATTCTACGCGCGACCAAAGTCCTCCGCCCCTTCAAAAAGTAAAAGCCGCGAAATTCTTCGACATTTTTTTTGATATCTTCGCTATCAAGAGCTTGGATGATTTCACCCAACGAACATTTCTCCGTTTCAGTCACATCGCCGCCAGGCACGGTCAAATATTTCCAGAGCTCAAAAGAAGTGAGGGGATAATCGAAGATGTCGTAGTAGACAAGTGTTGATAAAATATTTTCCGAAAAGCTTGACTTCACTGCAAGTTAAAAATGAAAAATTAAAAATGAAAAACGACAAGGTAAAAGTAAAAACCGGTTTTTAATTTTTAGTTGTCGTTTTTATTTTTTCACTTTTACTTTTTAGTTTTTCAAATATTTTCCTGTCCACGTCTTCGCTTTTGCCAATTCATTCGGCGTTCCCTCAAAAACGATCTCTCCGCCCTCTTCTCCGCCCTCCGGTCCAAGCTCAATTGCCCAATCGGCCGCCTTAATTACGTCCGGATTATGCTCAACCACCAAAACGGTGTTTCCTTTTTCCACAAGCTCGTCCAGAATCTTGAGCAGTTTGGCCACGTCGTCAAAATGGAGCCCCACCGTCGGTTCGTCAAGGATATAGAGCGCTTTTCCGTCCGTGCGGCGCGCCAATTCCGTCGCCAGTTTCACTCTTTGAGCTTCCCCGCCGGACAGATTCATGGCCGATTGTCCCAGCTTCAGATATCCGAGACCGACTTCGCTTAGCGTCCGCAATTTGTCAGCGACCAGCGGATAGTTTGAGAAAAAAGTGAGAGCATAACTAACGCTCATATCCAGCACTTCCGCAATATTGACTCCTCTATACTCTATATCCAATGTTTTTTGGTTATATCTGGTTCCCCGACAGGCCTCGCAGGGAGTATAAATGTCCGGCAAAAGATGCATCTCGATTTTTTTCTGGCCCTCTCCCTGACAGACCTCGCAGCGTCCGCCTTTCATATTGAAACTGAAACGGGATGGAGCGTACCCGCGACTGCGCGCTTCCGGCATTTCGGAAAATATATCCCGGATATGTGAAAATAACCCGGTGTAGGTCGCGGCGTTGGAGCGCGGTGTGCGTCCGATCGGCGACTGGTCAATGCTGATGACCTTCGAAATATTTTCCACACCCTTGATCCTCGCATGCTTTCCCGGCAATTCTTTGCTTCGATAAAAATGCCGGCTCAAAGCTTTGGCCAGAATATCCTGCATAAAGGAGCTCTTTCCGGAGCCGGAAACTCCGGCCATCACCACCAATTTCCCCAGCGGAATCGAGACAGTGATATTTTTGAGATTGTTTTCTTCCGCTCCTTCAATTGTCATTTTTTTTCCGTTTCCACTGCGATATTTTTTCTTCCGGAAAACTTTTTTCTTCCCCTTGAGGTATTCGCCTGTTGAAGTCTTGGATGAAATTATCTTTTTATAAGTCCCCGAGAAAATAACCTCTCCGCCCTCTTCTCCGGCTCCCGGCCCCATATCGATTATCCAGTCCGCCGATCTCATTATCTGCGGATCGTGCTCAACGACAATAACGCTGTTTCCCTCCTCCTTGAGCTTTTGTAAAACTTCGATCAGTCTTTCTGTGTCTCTTTCGTGAAGGCCGACGGAAGGTTCGTCCAGCACATAAAGGATTCCCGTCAGACCTGACCCCACCTGGGTCGCAAGGCGCACCCTTTGCGCTTCCCCGCCGGAAAGAGAATTGGCGCTTCGGGAGAGCTTGAGATATCCAAGTCCCGCTTCGCAAAGATTTTCGACTGTTTTTTCTATTTCCTTAAATATTTCTTTCACTACTTTCTTTTCGCTTTCAGAAATATCAGTTTCTTTTTCCATTGCCAGAAATCTGTTCTTCAGGCGGTTGAGACTGATATTGGACAGATCATCAATAGAAAGACCGTTTATCAAAATTGCCAAAACTTCTGGGCGGAGTCTTTTCCCGGAGCACTGAGGACAAGTTTTGATTATCATGTATTTTTCTATCTCGCTTCGGACGTACTCCGAGCCGGCATCTTTATATTTGCGCTCCAGCATCGGAACCAAACCTTCATATCCCGCCGTGCCGCCCAATTCTTTTTTTTCTGGATTTTCTCCAAAAAGGATCACTTTCAAGGCTTCCGAACCTATTTTTTTCACTGGCTGGTCAAGGGAAAACCCGTACTTTGAAGATATCTTTTCCAAATTTTTGAGGTGGCCGTTCTGGCTTGTGCCGCGTGTCCCCATATTTTTCCAGGGGCGGATGGCTCCCTCGTTCAAGCTCAAGTTCCGGTTGGGAATGACCTGGTCTATGTCGACATCGAGCTTGGTCCCGAGTCCGGAACAGGCGGGACAAGCTCCTTGAGGATTATTAAAGGAAAAAAGGCGGGGAGTTATTTCTTCAAGGATAAAATCGCAATCCGAACAGATCAGATACCGGTTATATTTTCTGTCCTCTCTTTCATCTTCAAAATGGATTATGGCCTCCCCCCGGCCCAATTTCATGGCGGTTTCGATCGAGTCGATCAATCTTTCCCGATCCTGGAATTTGTTGCTTATCGTGATCCGATCAATCACCAGTTCCGCCATTTTGGCAGTATTCAAAAAATCATCTTGCCGCATCACCTCTCTTATGGCCACTATCTTTCCGTCCACTCTCGCTCTGGCATAACCCAGTTGATTAAATTCGGTTAGCATTTCCCGAACATTTTTTCCCGCGCCTGTTGGCTTCGCCAGGATCACGATCTGCACGTTCCGATTTTTCGCTTCCGTAATGATCTCGTCCGCCACTTCGTTTGATTGCTTTTCATTCAGCTCCCTCCGGCATTTCGGACAATACGGCTTCCCAATCTTTGCATACAAAATTCGGAGATAATCATAGACCTCCGTCATGGTGCCGACCGTTGAGCGCGGACTGCGGTTCACATTGGTTTGATTGATGGCAATGACGGGAGAAAGATTTTCGATCTTTTCCACTTCCGGCTTTCTGGCCACATTCAAAAACTGCCGGGCGTAGGCTGAAAGATTTTCAACATAGCGCCTGTGCCCCTCGGCGAAAATCGTGTCGAAAGCCAACGACGATTTTCCGGAGCCGGAAAGTCCGGTGATGACCACCAGCTTATCGCGGGGAATCCTGACATCAACATTTTTCAGATTATTCGCCCGCGCGCCTTTTATGATAAGATGCGATTTGTTCATTTTATGAGATGAGGCAAAAACTAATTGCTTATTATAGGGGAAAAAACAAAAAATGTAAAGCCCCGCAGAAAAACGGGGCTTTATCCAATAAATTTGTCTTATTTTCTATTCGAAGATCACACCTCGATCACCACCGGCAGAACCATCGGACGGCGTTCGGTTTTTTGGAAGAGAAATTTTCCGACCACTTCCCGAATGTTGTCTTCGATGAATTTTCTTTCAGCCGAAGTATTCCTGGAGGTCGTTTCCTTGATGGCCTTTTGCACCCGGCGCTTGGCTTCGTTCACCAAATCAAAATTATCTTTGACATAAAC
>PMJF01000072.1 GCA_003157295.1 Candidatus Moraniibacteriota bacterium
TCGCCCGATCACGGCACCGCCTACGACATCGCGGGCACCGGGCGAGCCAAATACCAGGGCTTCCTGCGGGCCCTGGATCTGGCTACGTCGCTGGCCGAGAAGAGTCTTGCTGTGCCAGACACCGCTTAGGTCGCGTGAGCGCAATCGGGCTTCCAAGGGGTCCTTTTCATAGTAGACCTTGGCGCATGTGCGGAATCGTCGGCTACACCGGTCCGCGGGACGCGGGGCCCATCCTCCTTGAAGGGCTGCGGCGCCTCGAGTACCGCGGCTATGACTCGGCGGGCATCGCCCTGGTGACCGAGTCCGGCGAGCTCTTCGTCGAGAAGAAGGCGGGCAAGCTCGCCAACCTCCAGACGGCCATCGCGGATCGCACGCCCAACGCCGCGATCGGGCTCGCCCACACCCGCTGGGCGACGCACGGTAAGCCGTCAGAGCGGAACGCCCATCCTCATTGCGATTGCGGAAAAAAAATTTATCTAGTCCATAACGGGATTATTGAAAACTACAAAGAACTCAAAGCAGATCTGGAAAAAATCGGGCACAAGTTTTCCTCCGAAACGGATACGGAAGTTTTAGCTCACTTGATCGAAGAATATAAAAAACAGGTGCCTCTCAAGGAAGCGGTTTGGAGAACGCTGGCTCATGTGCAGGGGACGTATGGCCTCGCGATAATCGACCGAAGCGAACCGGAAAAAATATTTGTGGCCCGAAACGGAAGTCCGCTGGTGCTTGGCGTGGCTGATGACGGATATATCATCGCTTCGGACATTGCGCCGATCGTGAGGTACACGAACCAAGTGATCTATCTTGAGGACGGAGAAATGGCCGAGGTAACGCCTTGCAGTTTCCAAGTGACCAATTTCAAGAGAAAAAAAGTGGAAAAAGAAATTTCCAAAATTGATTGGACCCTCGAGGAGGCGGAAAAGAAGGGCTATGACCATTTCATGTTGAAAGAAATAATTGAACAGCCAGAGTCAATGCAAAACGCCATTCGAGGGAGGTTGGTGGCCAAAGAGGGAATGGCCAAACTGGGAGGCCTTCGGGATGTGGCGGATCATTTGCGGGAAATGAAACGCCTGGTAATCGTTTCTTGCGGAACTTCCTATTATGCCGGGCTGGTCGGAAAATACATGTTTGAGGAATATGCCGGCATTCGCACGGAAATCGAATATGCCTCCGAATTTCGTTACCGCAAACCCATTCTGGATAAGGAAACTGTGGTTTTGGCCATTTCCCAGTCAGGAGAAACAGCTGACACGTTGGCGGCCATTCGGGAAGCGAAAAACAAGGGAGCGATGACATTGGGCATCGTGAACGTAGTCGGATCAACCATCGCCCGCGAAACAGACGCCGGGGTTTATAACCACGCCGGTCCGGAAATAGGAGTGGCTTCGACCAAGGCTTTTACTTCCCAGCTTTCCATTCTGGCTCTTTTCACATTGTTTCTCGGACGGCAAAGGGATATGTCGTTTGTCATGGGAAAAAGAATCGCAGAAGAGCTCTCGAAAGTCCCGGAGCAAATGAAAAAAGTTTTCAAAGATTCCCAGCATATCAAGAGAATCTCCAAAAAATATTCCGGATTTTCCGATTTTTTGTATCTCGGAAGAAAATACAATTATCCCATTGCCATGGAAGGAGCGCTCAAGATAAAGGAGATTGCCTATGTCCACGCGGAAGGTTATCCGTTCGGTGAGATGAAGCACGGTCCGATCGCGCTTATCGACGAGAATTTTCCAACGGTGGCGATCGCTACCCGCGACAGCGTTTATGAAAAAACCCTTTCCGGAATTCAGGAAAGCAAAGCCCGGGGCGGAAAAGTAGTAGCGGTCGCAACAGCCGGAGATAAATCAATAGCCAAGCTGGTTGACGACGTCATCTATATCCCAAAAACGCTTGAAATGTTGACGCCTCTTCTCTCTGTCATTCCTCTCCAGATATTCGCTTATTATTCCGCGGTCCAAAAAGGACTTGATGTCGACCGTCCGCGAAATTTGGCGAAAAGCGTGACAGTTGAATAAAATCTGGCATCCGATATTGGGACGCTTCTAGCATCAAATATTAGAAAATAAAAATTGAAAGAAAATACTCAAGAACATAAATCCGATAAGCTGCACACCATTTCCGAATTTCGCCGCGAGGCGGGGATCCCGCTTGTTTTGGCGAGAAGATTGATCATTTGGGGAGAGGTCAAAACGATAAAAGTTTTGGACGGAACCTTGCGTGTCACGGAAACGGAGGTCTTGCGCGCAAAAGAACTACTCAAAAATCCTTTCAAAAAAGCGCATCTTTATTTGAAAGCTCTGGGGCCGGGTCTCATTACCGGCGCTTCGGATGATGATCCTTCCGGAATCGGCACGTATTCCTCGGTGGGGGCCCAATTCGGGTTGGCGATACTGTGGACAGCCTTCTGGCTGCTTCCGATCATGATCGCCGTGCAGGAAGTCTGTGCCCGGATAGGCATTGTGACGAACAGGGGACTGGCCGGGGTGCTCCAGAAACATTATCGGAGGAATATAGTTATGGGAGCGGTCGTGCTGCTTATTGTCGCCAACGTGGCCAATATTGGCGCCGATATCGGAGCGATGGCCGCGTCTCTCAAAATGCTTGTCGGGATCAACTTTTATCTGGCGGCCATCTTTTTCGCAGTCGTCATAGTCGTAGTGGAAATTTTCGTGCGCTATCATGTCTATGTGAAGTTTCTCAAGTGGCTTACCATTTCCGTTTTTGCGTATGTAGTGACCGGAATAATCATCAAACCGGATTGGATTGATATTGCAAGACACACGTTTATTCCGCATATTCAGCTCAACGAAACATTTATTTTTGCCTTGGTAGCGATTTTTGGAACATCGATCACTCCTTATCTTTTTTTCTGGCAGGCCTCGGAGGAGGTCGAAGAGAATAAAATGCTGCAAAAGAACATTCGGGACGGGAACGTGTCCCAAGACGATAAAATGGTGACGGATGGGATGCGGGGCAGAATTTTCCGGATGCGCACGGACGTATATTCCGGCATGATATTGGCGAACATAGTGTTCTTTTTTATTGTCCTTACCACGGCCCAGGTGCTTTTCAAGAACGGCATAACGAATATCGGTTCGGCAGAAGGAGCCGCTTTGGCTTTGCGTCCGCTGGCCGGGAATTATGCCTATCTGCTTTTTGCTGTCGGCATAATCGGAACCGGACTCCTGGCAATTCCGGTTTTGGCCGGTTCCGGAGCTTATGCGCTGGCCGAGGTCATGAAGTGGCGGGAAGGACTAGAACTCAAATTTTCCCGAGCGAAGGGCTTTTATCTCGTGATCGCTTTTTCGGTAATCATAGGCCTTGCATTGAATTTTTTCCATATAAATCCGATCGCCGCGCTTTACTATGCCGCTTATCTCAATGGCATCATCGCGCTGCCTCTTCTCATTGTCATCATGGTCATCGGCAACGATGAAAAGATCATGGGTGAAGAAACGCATCCCGGGTGGGTGAAATTTTTCGGGTGGCTGGCGGTCACGTTTATGGCGGCGGCAGTTTTGACAACGCTTATATTGTTAATAAAATAATCATGAACACATTGACCATCTTCACGGCCAAATATCTAGTTTTCGTTTTAGCAGCGATCGCGGCCTTTTATTTTTTGAAGCAGCCGTGGCAGAGGCAAAAGGAGGTATTTATTTTTGCTGTATTATTGTTACCACTGTCGTATATCGTTGCAAAAGTTATGGCTCATTTTTATTTTGATCCGCGTCCATTTGTCGCCGGCCATTTCACTCCGCTCATCCCCCACGCGGCGGATAACGGTTTTCCATCCGACCATACGCTTTTGGGGACGGCAATCGCTTTCGCAATTTTTCACTTCAACAAAAAAATAGGGATATTCTTGCTTTTTCTCGCGATCCTTGTCGGCCTCGCGAGAGTTTTGGCAGGCGTGCATCACGCGGTCGACATCGCGGGGAGTATTTTGATAGTGGCAATTGTTTATTTTCCCCTAGATTATTTTTTTGCCCGATATCTTAAAAATATTTAGTTTAGCGGATGATGAAGAAAAAGAGCAAAATCAAAAAAATTCCGGACAAAAAAGCGAAAAGACCGGTAGTTCATCAAAAACGCTATTTTTTTAGTCGTTGGACAAAAATCCTTTTCCGCTTGGCGGCTGGCCTGGTTATTGTTTATCTTTTGGTGGGTTTGAGCGCAGGCCCTGGAATACTCAAGAGTGACCTCGAAGACAAATATGGGAAGGTTCTTGGGGTGGTGAACGTGACGGTTTTGGTGCGAGGCGTTCCCGGCAAGCCGGTGGTATCTGCTTCAACAGGTTGCAATGGATCCAACCCATATCTTGATCTTGATTGGAATGATGATTATGGGGCGGATTATTTTGACGTTTGGCGAAACGGGGCGCCTCTGGCAACCGGGTTGACTTCGTCATATTATCGCGACAATAATGTTTCACCAGGGGTTACTTACGCCTATTATGTTTTTGTCACTGGCCCTCTGGGGACCAAGCAGTCAGATGAAATTTATCCCGCTGCTTCCTCAAGCTGCTATGTTCCTCCGCCTCCTCCTCCACCGCCACCGCCGCCAACCCCCACAACGACTATCAGTATAGAGAGTATAGACAAAATTACCAATTTGTCCCATTTTTACTGCACGCCGCAAACGAAAAGCAAGAAGCCATTTTTCACCGGGATCACTGACATATTGCAGGGAAAAATTTCGCTCGAAATTGTCTATCCGAAAGCGAAAAGGCACATTTTGAGCAACACTACGGCGAACATCAACGGATATTGGTCATGGAGGGCAATGAGCAAATTGAAAAAAGGCACTTATTATCTTTATGTTTCAGCGACGGATCCATCCGACAGCAGTCGAAGGGCGACCGATTCCCTGGTCTTCAAGGTCTCGAGCAATATGAAGGCCAAGACGATAAGGCGTTGCCAGTTGTCGCAGCTTGGAAATTATTCCATCAAAGCACTGGCTCATGAAGTTGAGCCTGCAAATCTTATTCTGTCGATTGTGGATGAAAACAAGGCGATCCATCCGGGGGAAAATCTGAAATATTCTTTTGTCAGTGAGAATGGATCTGGGGATTACCGGCTGCAGATTCTGGATGATAAAAAAGAGCCAATATTCACCACAGTTGTTTCGGCATCAAGCGACGGCGGAGAAATTGAAATAAGCAGGATGATCCCGCCAGGGAATTATGGCTTGGCGATTAGCGAAGAAAAGGAAGGCGTAGATGTGAGCTCAATCAGCGAATTCCAGGTGAAGGAAAGACCGGTTTTGGTTCTTGCCCCAGGGCGTGAAATCACTATGCGCCAAATATTGGATCATGTTGGCTGGGCGGCTTTTGCAGCTTTGGCTGCGCTGGCCATTTTCGGGATTCTTCTTGGCATTGAGTTTCGACTGGCGCGCCGCTCAAAGCTTCAAGTAGCCGAAGATGATCTTAAGGAGATGGGAATGATAGATTAAATGAAAGGAGGTGTCTTATGTTTAATATCACAAAGGAAAAAATAGAAATCGCGTCAGAAATTGTTGTTATCGTCCTATCGCTCGTGTCGATAATATTTGCTTCCGGAATTGTTTGGAGAGTGGAGAAGAAACTCGACTTGTCTTTCAAGTTTCTGTTAGCATCCATAATTTTCTTTTCTGCGGGTGAGTTGGCTGGATTTTTTTATATTCCTCCCAGCAGCCTTCTTGTGTATTTTGTTCCGGCTGCGAAAATCTTTTTTGCTGTTTTCTTGCTGGCTGGAATGGCCACAATGCGCGGAATGATCCGTCGCATTGACGGAGAGAAATAGCCCTTTGAAACATTTGTCTTGAAATATTTCCCGGGATTTGCTAGCCTATACTATTCTGGTCGATCTGTTTAATTTTTAGCTAGCGAATCCCATGCGAAAACCCCTTATTTTCCGCAAAATAGCCGCTTTTTTGCTTGTTTTTGTCATCTTATTTCCAATTGGAATCAAAATGACGGCAATGCGGGTTCATGCCAAAAATAAGAAGAAAAAAGTGAAAAAAATGGAGGTCCTTTCTGTCGGCGGGGCTCCTTCTGAAATGCCGCTGAAAATTATCGGCGACAATAATTGTCGGGATCAAGTGGCCGGCGCGCTCGAAAATCTTCGTGATCATGATGAAGATGCCTATCAGCGCGTCCTTGGCAATATCGGGATTGTCGAATGCTCTGCGGATGGTTCAGGCACATTCGTTTGGGAATCCCCAGCTCGTATAAAACTTGGCCAGGCTACTCGGGCGTCGGGACCTGTCTGGTTGGCCGGAGTGATGTCTCATGAAAGCTGCCATGCCGGACAGTACAAAGATTACCGATTATCTCATCCCGATTCTTCCGTCCCAACTGAAATATATTCAGGCGCCGAAGCTGAATCACAGTGCCTTCACTTGCAATACCAAACTCTTTCCCGCGTAGGATCCGGGAAATCAACTCTTGAGTATGTAAAGCAAATTGCCGCAACAAGCTATTGGGACATTCCCTATGAAAAAAGATGGTGGTGATCTTTGGTCAAAATGGATTCGTTTCTTGAAATGGGGTATAATAATGGGGGAGCTGAAATAAAAAAGATAAAAAATGAAAAGAAAATGCCGCTGCAACGAAAAAAATCCAATTTCCGTACTGTTTGGAGTAGTCTTTTTTTTGCTTGCCTTTTTCGTTTTGATGTCTGGCGCGCAGGCAAAAACAATCACCATTGACGGATCTTTTGATGATTGGCAGGGAACACCATCAGTTTTTGAAGGAAATCTTGGTTCATTTCCATATCCAGGGACAACTTACTATTTCAACCTGGGAACGGATTCATGGCAGACGGGCGCTCCCGGATATGCAACCTGCATGTACAATGAGAATCGGGCTCTTGAGGCGAGCAGTTTGTGGATGGCCAATGACAATAACAATCTTTTTTTCAAACTTCTTCGGGGAAGTGATTTTGCCGAATATTTTTGGGGAAGTGGTGGTGAGACGGAACGAGCATATTTTTCGAATAGCCCAGCCTCGAGCACGAATTCCAATCCTTGTGCCAACCGCATTGTCACTTTTCCCGACAATTTGCATGGAGAAATGGTTTTTGAATTTGACAGAAACCGCGGTGGGCGTCCGGAGTATTTTCTGGAATTCTATTTTTCCCAAAGCCAGGGGGCGTATGTCACGGGAGATTCGGGAGTGTTGGATGGCAACCATTCCAGCGTGAGCGTCCGGATATTGAAAGATGGAGGCGACGGGGTTTTTTCCGAAAATGGCGATGACACGCAAGTCTCCGATTTCGGTGCTGACGAATTCGCGATATCCAAGGGAGTGTCGGGCGGCTCGGGCGGAATTTTTCAGGAAACAAGAGTTGATCTCGCAAAGTTTCTTGACGGCACAAAAATTGAGCGGGGTAACCTGTTTGATATCCAGTATGCGAATTCCGGGGAGGGAGCCACAGTAAGTCCAACGGGAACCTATTCAATAAATGAAAAAAAAACGATAAAGCTCAGCGCGTCATTCTCAAGGGAAACAACCAAATCATATATCTCAATTTCCGGGAGCACAAAGCCGAGAGCTCATGTTGATCTTTTGCTCGACGGGGTTGTTCAAAGTTCTGTCAAAATGAAAAATAATGGAAAATTCTCGAAAAAATTGATGCTGGCCGTTGGGACGCATACCGTGAAGTTGCTGGCTTCCAGCGATGACGGAACAAGCAACATTTCACGCTCTGTTATCAGAAAAGTGCGCTGGGCCGTCGACAGACCGTTGGAGTTGGAAATCATCCGTTGCAAAAATGAGACCAAAAAATCAGTTTTGGCCATATCCGGTGTGGCCTATGGCGTGGACAAAGTGAAAATATCAATCAATGGCGCTGATTGGGGATATACGGTTGTCAAGAAAATAAAAGGAGGCTATGCAGCCCGCATCAGGCTTCAAAATGGAGAAAATACTATTGCCGTGACAGCGACCGACGGCACAAACACCGTCACCCAAACAAAGATAGTAAGCAAAATATGAAAAATATTTTTTAGTCGCCACAAGGAGCGCGATGGAGGATGAATCTGTAGCTGTTATATAAAAATGTTTCAAAAATATAAATATATCAATCTGTTTTCAAAAGGGACTTTTTGGGCATTCCTCCTGCTTCTTTTTTCCGTCTTCGGCAGCCCGGGGCTGACAGGTGTCTCGATGGCGCAAATGTCGAGTGATAATTTCAAGATAAAGGCCGATTCGTTCAATACTGGAGGAGGCCTGGGAAGCTCCGCCCACTACAAAATGAATGACACGATGGGCGAGGTCGCAACTGGAACAGGATCAAGCGCTCACTACAAAATGAAAGCCGGTTTCAGGGAGATGGTAAACACCTATCTGGT
>PMJF01000068.1 GCA_003157295.1 Candidatus Moraniibacteriota bacterium
TGAAACACAGGAGGCAGCAAAGCATCAGCCGGCACAATCGAAAGATTGATGGCGCTCTTTATTCCCGGATCGAGATAGTTGTCGGATGAAAGGGCGACTTTCAAAAGCGGTCCGAAAATTGAAACCGCCACGATCGCTAAAAATATCATTGAGGCGAATAAAAACGCCCACAGCCGTTTGTTGAGAAGAAGAGTCCGGTCGGAAATCAGTTTATATATAACAAAGAAAACGGCGAATAAAACCGTGAAAGCCAGCAGCTGGTGCTCGGTGATTGCAATAAGCAGCGCAAAAAGGCCTATCAAAACAAAAAACTTGATTTCCAATTTTTCGAAAAAACGAAACAGGAAAAGCACAAAAAAAGGTATCAACTCCTGATGTCTCATCCCCAGATGAATTGCCGTTGATTGGTACACATGGAACGGGGAAAACGCAAAAATAATCCCGGCAAGGAAAGAAGCCGGCCTGTTTTTGGTGAAATAAAATGCCAAAAGATACGCCCCCAACCCGCTCAAAACAAAACTCAACAGGAATAAAAAGTTGTTTGTGGCAAACTTGTTGTGAAAAAACTGATCCAGGATCACATAAGGAAGATAGCTGTTGATGTCCCGATTGCCGAATATTGTTTTCATTCCTGCGAGCCAACCCTGATCCGCCATGGCTACGGATCTGCTCTCGATCTGGCCCATTACCAAAAATGAGTCTCTTCCTCCTTGGGGAATTTCACTTGAGAATCTCGCTATAAGCGGATATGTAAGCACGACAGAAAGAAAGGCATAGGCAATCACCACAGCCCAAATATGGTGCTTTTTTGAATATTGAAAAATTTTTGAATCGCCTATCTTCATATATTTTGAATAAGAAGCATGGAAAAACTTCCGTAGTCTTTGTATTGAAGGATATTCATATCCGTACCCGGGAGAATTTTTTTCCGATTTTTCTGTCTCACAACCTGAAAAGATTGATCGGGCAACGGCAAGTTCTTGAGCAATGACAATTTTATGTTCGATCTTCCAACCAGATATTTGAGCGGCGTATAGGCTTTGTGAAGAAATTCTTTATCTCCGTCAATATACACCTTCTTCTTATTGTTTGAATTGACAACGATAAAATGCGAAAATTCTTCGGCCTCCTTGAGAATCATGACTTTGACATCGCCCCCTCCGGGCTTGCCATAATTCGCAAGAGTTGCAAATGATTTTTGGACAAAAAACAAATTTGAGCCAATCAAAAACATGCCCGCGATCAACAAAATGAGGCCGGACCTGTTTTCAATTTTTTCCCGCACAAATTTGGCCCAAAGACCGAGCAAAACATAAGGAAGAAAAAAGAGCGGAAGATAGAATCTCACCGAAAGCTCGCTGGCTATCTTCACAAAAATGAGATACATGATCCCCGTGAACACAAAGAGGATTCCCAAAAAAGCCCTGCGCTCAGCCTCCGTTTCTTTTAAAAAATATCTGACAGCCAAAACCAATCCTCCAAAAACGAATACCGATCCAAGGATGAATATCGAGATATCTCCCCGGCTGCTATCGGAACCGAAAGAGCATTTGTCAGAAATTTCGTATCCGGAAACAATTTCGATATTTCCTTGGATCAAACAGTTTGTGCTTTGAACCAAATTGCCTGCAGCGGAGCTTTCTGATTTCTGTTTGGTTTTGAGTCCCTGAAAAAAAGCCGCGATATTTTTTCTGCCCGTCCGATGCGCATCGATCAATTGCGGCATATTTATAACCAGCGAGAAAGCCAGAATCACCAGAAAATATTTCAAAATTTTTCTGTTTTTGATTGACAGATAGCCGAAAATAACGAAGGTGAATATCGGAAGAGCAACCAGAAGCGTCGTATGAAGCTGGACATCAATGCCGATCGCTATGCCGACGATCACCGACCACAGATATTTGCGCCGGCTCTCCCCGGAAATAATCTCGTGGATGGAGTAAAGAAACAAAATCGTCCAAAATGGCATTGAATTTGGATTCCACCCAAAACGCGCATAGAAAATGGAATACGCCGACACGGCAAATAGCGCGCTCATTGAAAGAGCCCAATACTTGTCGAAATATTTGCAAAGAAAAAAGAAAAGGAGCGGAATACACAGGATGGAAGAGATCAGGTCCGGATAGGCCATTTTGTCCGGTGAATTGCCGAAAATCTTAGCTGCGGCTATTTCGAAATAATAAAAAGCCGGACCCAGTCTAAATTGAGTACCGCCGGCTTTGGGACCAAGCATGGGCATTGGCTGAGAACCGTCTACAACACTTGAAACAAGTATTGCATCTCTCCCCTGATCGGCATTGAAACGCAGCCAATCATGATGATTGTAGCTGCGCAAAAAAGCGCCAACGATCAGTATGACCAAGAGGATCCACCAATATCGGGGAACAGCTTTCATTTTTTCCAAAAAGCTTTTTTGCATCAGAAATCCTTTCTTTGATAAAAGAACTTATGGATCTATTTCAGTTTCCTTCGCAAATAATTATAATATTCACTATTGTGGCTGTTTTTCGTCGTGTACTCGCGCAAAGTTTTCTCCCGAGCTTCTTTTCCCATATTCCGGGGCAGACTTTCATTCAGGATCAATTTTTCGATCTTTTCAAACCATTCAGCCGAGTTTGACGCAACAAATCCATCCATCCCATCTTCGATGGCCTCCCGAAAGGTTCGGGTCGCCGTTGCCACGGTCGGCACACCGACAATTCCCGCTTCGATGAATTTCAGCTCCGATTTCGACTCGCAAAAAGGGTTGCCGCTCTCGAGCGGAGCGATGCTGATGTCAATGCCTGAAATATTTTCCAGATGTTTCTCCCAAGAAACAAAGGGATGTCTTATCACGCGACGGCTAAATTTCTCATATATATGGTCAATTTCAAGCGGCCCAAAAAGATGCAACTCTACTTGCGGATACTTTTCAAGAATATGGATTAACGCATCTTTCACAGTTTCAAAATCCTTGTCGTGACTTGCCGTGCCGGAAAAATAACCGATTTTTACTTTTTCACCGCCGGATTCCGTTCTTTTATCATATAAGTTATGCGCAATACCCGCGTCATAATTCGATAACTTGTTCTTCGAAATAAAAACCTGTTTTCCGAATTTTTTTAGTTTATCCGCCAAAAAAGATGTCGTTGTCACGCAGGTTTTCACATATTCATCCTTCAGGATCTCACTCCCAACACCCGTTTCGTATTGCTTCTTTTCGAGTGCATTCATATTTTCAAAAAAATCCATCCCCCTTAAGAATTCCAGATCAAAAACCAGATCATCCGTCTCGAAAATAATCTCTTTTTTTTGCTCTTTTATTTTTCCGATCATCTTCGCAACCGTCTTGGAATATATTGTCTTTTGGAATATAAATATCTTGAAACGATCGGCATAGCGCGGCAAAAGCGGATTATCTTGCACCGTGACGGAACATTTGAAACCGTGCAAGCTCAATTCTTCCGCCTGTCTTTCCGAGCGATATTTCGCGCTGTCCCCCACCCCGCTCGAGATGAACAAAATATCACCCGAACCGACTTTCCGAAACAATTTGAAAAAAGCCTCTGCAGAACGTCTTCCGCCTCGTGATATTCCCTCCCTTTTCATTGCGCCAATTCCTTTTCCTAATTTTACTGTCCAGGATCTCATTCTGGCTTTATGTTAATAAAAGGATTTTCCATATCGAATGTTATTTTAGGTACATTGTTATTGAAATAATCTTCGGAAAAATTATATTTTCTCTCGTAGAGATGGCCAATTGCGCAAAATAAAGCTTTGCCCCAATCGAATCCTAATTTGTCGGAAATATTCCTTACGTCCGATTCATTTTTCCCTTCGACTTCTACGAATGGTTCCAGAAACGGCCATTCATCGATAGTCACCTCAACTCCGTCCAAAATCCAGCGTTCTCTTCTGGTTTCCTGATAAGCCTTCTTCCGGCAGCCAATTTTTTCCAGAAATTCCACCGTATCGTCAAAATCGCCGACTGTTATCTCAAGCTCTTTTTGATTCTCAATTTTGCCGTTATCGACTATTTTCAATGTTTGAGTAACTTTTTTTCCGTTATCACGAACTCTTATCCAAGCATTTGGAGTATCATTCCCTCCAGGAAGTGCAAATGTAAATCTTCGGCTCATGAACTCAGGTCGCACCAATTTCGCCCTCGCTTTTTTGAGCCGGGCTCTCATTTCGTCCTTATCCACGTTTTCAAACGTCGCTTCGTATTCGATTTGCATAGCTAATTTGTTTTTGTTAAGGGCTCGAATATCTCAAAAAGTTTCCTCACTTCTTTTTCCTCGCTCAAATCTTCCAGATCATAGTTGATCTTTTCCGAAGTTACGATCTTCTCCAGAACACCGCCTAACTCGCTAAAATTTTGTAAATATGAGCCTTTCTCGCCCAGCCTTGATCGGTTAAAGTCATTCTCGAAACAGATTATCGGAAGGCTTGCGGCCATCAGATTGACCAGCTTTCCGCTGGCTTCCGTGCTGCCGTTTTTGGGATCAATGGCGGCATCCGCCAGAGCCAGGTACGCCGGCAAGGAAAAATATTTCACTTTTCCGGCGAAATGGACAGATTCGTTTAAATCATTTCGTTTCACAAATTCCTTATATTTTTCTTCATCGCTCCCGAATCCACCGATTAACAGCTTCCATCCGTCGATTCGCGATGAAAAATTTTTGAAACCTTCCAAAAGGTCCCCGACCCCTTTATTGTCGCTCAATCCGCCAATATATACGATCAGTTTTTTATTTTCTTTCCACTCCTTTATCTCTTCGATCTTTCTTTGCTCAACTTCCGTTAATTTCGGAATATTTCTGAACAGATCCAGATCAACACCGTCATGGATGATGGAAATTCTGTCTTTGTGCTTATATAATTTCTCCATTTGCGGCCTCACGTTTTCGCTGCTCAGAACCAGCCAATCGCATCGGTTGATCAGTCTCCTGGAAAGCCAAACGAATATCCGACGAGCCACATAATTTTCCCGGTTATAATTCCTGAACTCCTCATCGAGATCTGCTTGCACATCGGTAACTATGGGTATATTTCTGAAAGCCAGCCGTTTCGCCACATAGCCCACACCCAGCCCCTCGTACATATGGGCATGGATGATGTCCGGCCGGAATTTTCTGATCACTTTTCGGCACAAAAAAATCAGTTTTACATCCAACCAAAACTTTCCCCAGGAAAATCCAGGGGCAGTTCTTTTGTACCATCCA
>PMJF01000053.1 GCA_003157295.1 Candidatus Moraniibacteriota bacterium
AATCCGCTGGTATCAGAAATATTTGTCCCTGGATACAGGATTTTTGTCATTTTTATATTCCGAGCGAATTTGCCGATATCATCCGACTTGCAGCGAATACACTTATCAGGCGATCGAAAAATATGGCATTTCTCGGGGCGGATGGATGGGAATCAAAAGAATTATCCGCTGCCATCCTTGGGCAAAGGGAGGAAACGATCCAATTCCCTGAAAGACTTGACACTCTTTTTGAGTATAATATAATGGATTGGCACTCGGACTTGACGAGTGCTAATTGAGAATATATAATGATCATATGATTACGGAACGGCAAAAAAAGATCCTCTCGGTTGTGGTGAAGGAATATACCCAAACCGCGGTGCCGGTGGGGTCGAAGATAATGGCCTCGAAATATAAATTCGATCTGAGTTCGGCGACGATTCGGGCGGAAATGAACGATCTGGAAGAAAAGGGCTATCTCCATCAACCCCACATCAGCGCGGGGCGGATCCCGACGGATAAGGGATATCGATATTTCGTTGAAAAAATAATGCCGGACAAGGAACTCTCGAAACAGGAGCAAAAGAAATTGCAAGCGGAACTTCTAAAAATGCAGGCCAAAAATACCCGGCTTACCCGGACCACGGCTAAATTACTTTCAGGACTCAGTGGCAATCTAGCGATTAGCGGAGTGAAAAACGAATTTGACGACTTCGGAATGCAAGAGCTCCTGGACGAACCGGAATTCCGGGAAATGGACGACTTATGCCGACTCGCAGAAACGCTGGACTATATCGACGAAAGATTCGACAGTTTGGTGAAAAATTTGCGGAGCGATGAAGTGAAAATCTTCATCGGCAAAGAAAATCCAATCAAAGAAATTTCCAATTGCTCGATGATGATCTCACCCTACAAGACCAAATCGGGAGAGAAAGGACTTTTGGCTTTGATAGGGCCAAAAAGGATGGAATACGCAAAAAATAAGTCGCTCATCAATTATATGAAGAAGTTGTTAGGGGGAGCGGTAGTGATATTGTTTTTTATTGAATTAGGAATTATGAATTAGGAACGAAGAAATATATGCAAAAAGAAGAAAAAAAAGATAGATATCAAGTGCCCATTGCGCAAAAAGTTATATTCTATGATCCCAAGCAAAATAAATTTTTACTAGCCAAAGTCAAAAATAAAGATGGCTGGTATTATAAAAATTTGGGACCGTGGGAATTTCTGGGTGGAGGTTTTGATGAGGGCGAGACTCTCAGCGATTCGCTGGAAAGAGAGATTGAAGAAGAGGGTGGAAACTTTAAATATAAAGTACTAGGTATTATCAATACAAACGAATACGTATCTTCCTTCGGCTATAAAATTGTTTTGATCTATCTTGCCGAATACCTTGATGGAAATATTACGATGAGCCAGGAGCATAGCGAATTCAGGTGGTTAACATTTGAAGAGATAGAAAATGACTCAAGTAATGAATATAGAGACTGGATTAAATCCGCCATAAAAAAAGCGCATGAATATCTCGAAAGAAAAAATGCGCTCGATTCATGGAAGCGCTGCCAAGCTGATTTTGAGAATTATAAAAAATCTCAAGCAGAGCACCAGGAAGAATTTCGGAAATACGCGAAAATGGACGTTATTGAACAAATTTTGCCGGTTGTGGACAATTTCGAAATGTCGCTTGCGCATGTTCCGGAAAAGAGCAAGGAAAACAAATGGGTGGAGGGAATTGTATATATAAAGAAGCAGCTCGAGGATGTTTTGAAACAGAATGACATCGAAGAAATCCAAGTGAAAACGGGTGACAAATTTGATCCCGAAATCCACGAGGCGATCGGCGGGGAGGGGAAGAAACAAGTCATAAAGAAAATTATACAAAAGGGATACAAATTGAATGGGAGAATAATGCGAGCGGCGCGAGTGGAAGTGGAATAAAATTTGAGAAAAATTAATAATTATTTAATCTAAATCAAAACAATGAGTAAAATTCTAGGAATCGATCTCGGCACAACCAATTCCGCGATGGCGGTGGTGGAGGCCGGATCACCAAAAATTGTGGAAAACAAGGAAGGAGCAAGAACAACACCTTCGATGGTCGCAATTTCGAAATCGAATGAGCGATTGGTTGGGCTGCTCGCGAAGCGTCAAGGTGTGACCAATCCGGAGAACACCTTATTCTCGATCAAGCGATTGATCGGACGTCGCTTTGAAGATGAAGAAGTGCAAAGAGACGTGAAATTGATGCCGTATAAGATTGTGAAAGCGAACGGTGGCGTGAAAGTAAAGATGGGGGATAAGGAATATACCCCGCAGGAGATTTCCGCCATGATTCTCGGTAAACTGAAAGCCGACGCGGAAGCCAAGCTTGGAGAAACCATCACGGAAGCTGTGATCACAGTTCCCGCCTATTTTGACGACTCACAGAGAAAAGCGACGATTGAAGCGGGAGAAATTGCTGGCCTGACTGTTAAGCGAATTATCAATGAACCGACGGCGGCGGCGCTAGCCTATGGCTTCGACAAAAAGAAGAACGAAAAAATCGCCGTTTATGATCTCGGAGGCGGAACTTTTGATATTTCCATTCTGGAAGTCGGAGACGACACGGTTGAAGTAAAGTCAACGAACGGAGACACGCATCTGGGTGGAGATGATTTTGATCAGACGCTTATCAATTGGATTCTTGACGAATTCAAAAAAGACCAGGGAATTGACCTCTCAAAAGATAGTCTCGCTTTGCAAAGAATCAAAGAAGCGGCGGAAAAAGCCAAAGTGGAGCTTTCCACCGCGGTGGAAACGGAAATTAATCAACCCTTTATCACTTCCGGCACCGATGGTCCGAAACATCTCGTGATGAAACTGACCAGAGCGAAAATGGAAGAATTGGTCGGGGAACTGGTCGAGAAAACGCTTGAGCCATGCAAGAAGGCCCTTGCTGACTCTAAATTATCAGTTGGCGACATAAATGAAGTGGTGATGGTCGGAGGAATGACCCGGATGCCGCTTGTTATGCAAACAGTCGAGAAATTTTTCGGAAAAAAACCGAACGCGACCGTCAATCCGGACGAAGTGGTGGCATTGGGCGCGGCGATCCAGGGCGGAGTTTTGGCAGGGGATGTGAAAGATGTTTTGCTTCTCGATGTGACACCCCTTACCCTAGGAATTGAAACAATGGGTGGAGTGCGAACACCTTTGATCAACAGAAACACGACTGTTCCGACCGCAAAATCACAGGTATTCTCGACAGCCGCTGACAATCAGCCGAGCGTTGAGATCCATGTTCTTCAGGGCGAACGAGAAATGGCGGCAGACAACAAGACCTTGGGAAGATTTATGCTGGATGGAATTCCTCCTTCTCCTCGCGGCATTCCGCAAATCGAAGTGACGTTTGACATTGACGCGAACGGAATTCTGAGCGTGAAAGCCAAAGACAAAGCTACCGGAAAAGAGCAATCAATCCGAATTGAGGCTTCAACTGGACTTTCGAAAGAAGAGGTGGAAAAGATGGCTAAAGACGCGGAAGCGCACGCGGAAGAGGACAAGAAGAAGAAAGAAATGGTTGAAGCGCGCAATATGGCGGACACTTTGACTTATACAACCGAGAAAGCTTTGAGAGATGCCGGTGAAAAAATTTCCGCCGACAAGAAAAAACCGGTGGAAGAAAAGATCGAAGCCTTGAAAAAGATCAAAGATAGCGACGACGTTGCAGCCATCAAAAAAGCGACCGAAGAACTGTCTCAAGAGGCGCAAAAGATAGGACAAGAGCTGTATGCCGCCGCCCAAGCAGCGGACAAAGCCAAGGCCGGTGAAAAAACCGAAGGAAAGAAAGATGAAGGCAAAAAGGATGATGTGAAAGAAGGGGAAGTGGTGGATGATAAAGAGGGCGACAAGAAGTAAATCTGACTCAATCGATGGGGATTGGATAAATTTCCTATCCCCATTGATTTGTAGTAAAATAAAAACATAAAAATAAAAATTGTCTGGATCCCGCATCAAGTGCGGGATGACAATACCATTGAAGTGCGAAACAAAATTTTTGCTTACTCTGTCTTGGGGCTCAATGTCATTGCCGCTTGGATCAGCTGGTGGGTTTTAGCCGGATCTGTTTACGGTAAATCGGCTCATGCATGGCTATATCCTGTCCTTGCTTTTAGCCTCTGGGGCATTATTTTTGCCCTAAGCAGCATATTCATCAAAAACAGGACTTACCTTTATTCAAGCTACGCGATCGGAGGAATAGGTTATCTATTTTTTTTCAAGCCTGGTTGGTCTTATTTGGCGGCCTTGATCGCAGTTCTGCTCCTGATTGGAATCGAAAAAAGAGTTAAAAAAGAAATTGAGAGAGGAATAAAGATCGATTTTTATCATCTGGTCAGCCACAGTCTCAAATATTTCGTGACGACAGCCTGTCTTGTCATCGCCGTGGCCTACTATTTCTCAATAACGAGCAAGGCGCCTTCCGCGACAGTCATTGAAACCAACACTCTGGCAATGGAAATTGACTGGGGACTCAAGGCGGCGGGATACGTTTTACCCCAAGACAAGAAAGTTTTGATCGACGATGTCCAAAATAATGTTACTGTGGATGAATTTTTGACGAAGAATATGCCACCGCCGGAAATAAATACCAACGATATCGCCAATGTAACCGGAATAACAACGAACAGCCCCAGCGATACGACGAAATTGATAGGAGACGCGGCTGTGGCGAAGATCCAGGAAGAAATGCTGGCTAAATCGAAAAAAGATCTCTCAAAACAACTGGGAGTTACCGTAATAGGCCAAGAACCAATGAAAGAAGTGCTGATGGATTATATCGACAAAACGGAGCGGAGCTTTTTTGAAAATTCCGGATCGGAAAAATTTTATGTGCCTATCATTCTTGCTTTTGGACTATTTTTGACAGCCAGAATTTTGGGAACAGCCGTTGATCTTCTTTTGGGATTGTTCGTTTTGCTCCTGATCAGGCTGTTGAGAAATAGCAACATAATTGAGGTGAAAAAAGAGCAGCGGGAAGTTGCATTTATAGAATATAGTGTCTAAAAATTCTAAATCCTAAATTAAATTCAAATCGCCGGCGCTATTACAGAGCAGGTGCTTGGAATTTAGGATTTTATTTAATTTATGTCGAAAGATTACTACAATGCGCTCGGTGTTTCGAAAGAAGCGACTGACGACGAGATAAAAAAAGCCTATCGCAAACTGGCTCATAAGCATCATCCCGACAAGCAGGGCGGGGATGAGGCGAAATTCAAGGAGTTGAACGAGGCTTATCAGGTTTTGTCGGACAAAGAAAAACGCACTCAATATGATCAATACGGCCAAACTTTCGAGCAAGCCCAGACGCAAGGGGGCGGCTTTTCGGGGTTTGAAGGTTTTCGAGATTTTTCCTCCTACGCCGAGGGATTTGATTTTAATTTCGGAGGCAGGAGCGGCCAAGGCGGCGGAGGTTTTTCCGGCTTTGAAGATATTTTCGGGGATATTTTTTCCCAAGCGGGATTTGGCGGTCAAAAGCGGAGCAAAAAAAGAAATCGCGGAGGAGATATCCAAATCGACGTCGAAATCACTTTTCTCGAAATGGCCCAGGGCGCCGAGAAGGAAGTCGAACTCTATAAAAAAGTAAAGTGCGAAAAATGCGGGGGAGAGGGTGTGGAGCCGGGACACAAAAAGGTGGAATGTCCGACCTGCCAGGGTGAAGGTCAGATCAAGACCAATCGACGGACGATTTTGGGCACCTTTCAGCAGGCCAGCCTCTGTCCGGATTGTCAGGGAGAAGGAAAAATACCCGAGAAAAAATGTTCGAAGTGCGGTGGCGATGGAAGGACGCGGGAATATGAAAAAATAAAAATAAGAATTCCGGCCGGCA
>PMJF01000043.1 GCA_003157295.1 Candidatus Moraniibacteriota bacterium
TTGAAGAAAAAATATAAAGACCTTTCTGTTTTGCAATTCGATGCGCATACCGATCTCATGAACGAATACGAAGGAAGTAAATATTCACATGCCTGCGTTATGCGGCGAATCCTAGAGCAGAAAATTCCCGCGGTCCAGATCGGGATTAGAAACACGAATACTGAAATTGAGGAATATCTAAAAAAAAATAGAAACATTTCCGTTTATAAGGCGCCTGGTCTTCCGGAAACAGAAGAAATTGCCGGAAAATTATCGAAAAATGTTTATCT
Organism: Candidatus Moraniibacteriota bacterium; assembly: GCA_003157295.1. Classification (GTDB taxonomy): domain Bacteria; phylum Patescibacteriota; class Minisyncoccia; order Moranbacterales; family UBA11712; genus Fen-1326. Next base: position 270 of record PMJF01000043.1, read on the forward strand.
CACCTTTGATCTTGACGCGTTCGATCCTTCGATCATGCCTTCGGTCGGAACGCCGGAGCCAGGAGGATTGCTCTGGCACGAGACGATCAACTTTATCAATGAAATTTCCCAGCGCGTGAATATCGTCGGCGCGGATGTGGTCGAACTTATGCCGATTCCGGGCCTGCATGCGCCCGATTTTCTGGCGGCGAAGCTGGTTTATGAGATAACCAAGGCCATTTTGGCAAAAACAATTTGATGGCGAGCAAAAATTTCGATAAGGAGTATTTCAGTTCCGGATCTTATAAAAACTATAAAAAAGAAGCGGACAGATGGGTGCCGCACGTGGCCGGGAAAATAAATAAAATTATTGGCGATAAAGCTGCTAATATTCTGGACATTGGGTGCGCCCATGGTTATCTGATTGCTGAATTGCAGGACAAATATCAGCATTCCGTCAGAGGGATTGATTTTTCTTTATACGCTGTCAAAAAATCCGAGCCTTCTGTCAGAAATAAGATCAGCCAGGGAGACATACTAAATTTGCCGTTCAAAAAAAATAGTTTCGATGTCGTCATAAGTCTCGATGTGATAAACTATTTGGAAGATAACAAGGTTTCGGCTGCTATAAAAAATTTAGTGGATATCGCGAGGGAGTACATATTCTTTGGAGCCATTTTCAAACATGCTTGGACGGCCAGCCAAAAATGGAATCCGGACAAGTTTCGCAAAAGCATACTCTCGAAAAAGAAATATAGCGAAATTTTCAAAAAAAACGGGGCGAAATTGGCGGGAAGTTTTGACAGCGAGAACGGCGGAGCGATTCTGGTTTTCAAAAAATAATTTAGGACTTTCGCTTTTGGCGCATTTCTTTGTCAAAACTTCCGCGTTTCGCTCAACGTATCTTTGATACCCTTCGCTTCTGTGCTCAGTCTTTTCGCGAACTGCACTCAAACGCGCAAGTCCTACTAAAAGAAAAAAATGACAGCAGCTAACGGCGTAAAAATAATATCTGGAATGGAAAATACAAATAATAAGAAAAAATTCCTTTTTGTTTCCTGGATGAGCTTGAGCGGAGATTTCGCTTGGAAGGTCAAAGAGGAAGGCCACGAGGTGAAAATATATGTTGATGATAAGGACGACGCCGATGTTTATGATGGCCTCTTGGAAAAGGTGGAAAAATGGGAGGAGCATGTCGATTGGGCGGACCTAATTATCTTCGACGACACAGGATTCGGAGAGATCGCTGAAAAATTGCGAAAAAGAGGAAAACTGGTGATCGGCGGAACGGTTTATACCGATCGGACGGAAGAAGATCGGGAATTCGGCCAGGAAGAAATGAAAAAATTCGGAATGAGCATTCTTCCAAATTTTAATTTTTCTAATTTTGACGAAGCCCTGGAGTTCCTCCGAAAAAATCCCGGACGCTATGTCTTCAAACCTAATGGCAAAGTGGCGGATGAAAAAAATCTTCTTACGATCGGTGAAGAGGATGACGGAAGAGACATGATCGAAGTGCTTGAAAATAATAAGTCGGTCTGGTCGAAAAAAATAGAAAGTTTTCAGTTGCAGAAATATGTGGCGGGCGTTGAAATTGCGACAGGCGCTTTTTTCAACGGCAAAAATTTTATTCATCCCATCAACATCAATTTTGAACACAAGAGGCTCTTCCCGGGCGATCGAGGCCCATTTACGGGTGATATGGGGGCTCTGATGTATTGGACGGCGCCGAATTCCATATATAACAACACCCTTCTCAAGATGGAAGGCATTTTGGCGGAGCACGGTTATGTCGGTTATTTTGACATCAATTGCATCGTGAACGGACGGGGAATTTATCCGCTTGAATTTACGGCTCGCTTCGGTTACCCTACCATCAGCACGCAAGCGGAAGGGATGACTGAGCCGATGGGAGAATTTCTCCATAAGCTGGCCAGCGGGGAGAATTTTGAGATCAAGACCAAAAAGGGATTTCAGATCGGAGTGGTGCTGGCGGTCCCGCCTTATCCTTTTTATAGCGAGGAGATCACTTCTCTCTATAAAGATGCCTCCATTTTGTTCAAGAACAAAACCACGATGGAAGGAATTCATTGGGGAGACGTAAAAATGATTGACGGAGTGCTGAAGCTGGCCGGAGAGTCGGGTTATGCCCTCATTGTCACGGGGTCCGGGATAACCGCGGAGGACGCAAGAAAACAAGCGTATAATCGCATAAAAAATATCCGTCTTCATGATATGTTTTTCCGTGTTGATATCGGGACCCGTTGGTTTCAGGACAGCGACAGACTGCAATCATGGGGATATATACAATAAATTAGAAAGTAAAAATGAAAAAGTAAAAATTTTGGTATCGCTTCGCGATTTAATTAATAAATTAAAGAATAATATGCAAAATGTTCAAACTCTCAAATTAACCAGAACCAAAGAAGCTGTTTTCGCGGCGGTTTTCACGGCGCTCGCGGTTTATACTCCGATGCTGGTTCATCACTTCGGCGGAGCGGCGGCGGGAAGGATTTTTTTGCCGATGCCGTTTTTTGTTCTCGCGGCTGGGCTTCTTTTTGGGTGGAGAGCGGGTTTCGTAACCGGGCTCATCAGCCCCATTCTGAGTTTTCTCATATCCGGCATGCCAATGGCAATAATTTTGCCTTTCATTACTGTCCAACTTTGCGCTTATGGCTTTGTCGCGGGAAACCTGAAGGAACGATTTAACGGGTGGATTTCCTTGGCTGGCGCCTTGTTAGCCGGAATGCTTGCCAGCGGAATAGCGGTTTTGCTATTTTCAAAAATGAACGCGGCTGCATATGTTTTNNTACTTTCTCAAAAAATATCTCGCCGATGAAAAAAATATATAATCTTGATCATTTTACCGAGAAAAATTGGTCTTTCGTTTTGATCAAAAATGGAAAAATAATTTTCAAATCGAAAGCGGAGCGCTTGAAGCCAATCATCCTGAGTATAGAAAAGCATAAGGAGCAGATGCAAGGAGCGATCGTGTTTGACAGGATCATTGGGCGGGCGGCGGCAATACTTCTAGTGCACGCGAAAGTGAAAGAAGTTTGGACGCCAGTCATCAGCCAAGACGCCAGAAAATATCTCAAGAAAAGCAAAATAAAAATCGAATTCAAAAAAGAGGTAAAAAATATTATGAATCGGAAGGGAAATGATCTATGTCCGATGGAGAAACTGAGCCGAAAAATGGGGAAAAAAATTATCAAGCATTTACTTAACCATTAACTTCCAAAAAAAATGTCCAACGGAATGAACATTCGATTCCTTTTCAAGGAGGTCAAGATTGACGAACGCACGAAAAGTTATGTGACCGAGAAAGTCGAGAAACTGGGAAAGTTTTTCCGATCATTGAGTGAAGACGCCGAGGTTTCGGCTGAAGTGGAGATCGACATGGATAAAAAGGGAAAATTTCGAGTGGAAGTGATGCTGCATACTCCATATCAGGATTATCGTGGGGAAGACACCACAATTTCAATCGAAGGATCGATCGATAGTGTTTATGAAGAACTGGAAAATCAAATCCAAAAAGATAAAGATCGAATAATCACCCTTCAGCGCCGTGGTGGCCGATCGCTCAAGAAAAAAATGGTGATCGACGAGAACGCAAGGTTCTAGAAAATTAAAAGCGAAAAGATAAAATGGAAAAGTCACGACTAAAAATTCAGAACTTTTATGTTTTAGCTGTGATCTTCAGCTTTGCGATTTACGCTTTGAGCTTTAATTTTGCATATGCGCAAGCTCTTCCGAGTACAGAAAAAATAACCAGCTTCGATGGAGAGATCACGATCAATCGTGACAGCACGGTGAATGTCAAAGAAACCATAAGTTATGATTTCGGAGATGCGCAAAAACACGGGATATTCCGTTTTGTTCCTATCAAATACAAGGCCCGGGGCGGGAATTTCAATCTACGGATCAGTGATATTCAAGTAAATGACGAAAATGGAAATCCATATAATTACGTCGTCTCTTATCCGGGGAACGACATTGAGATAAAGATCGGCGACGCAAATAAATTATTGAGCGGCCAAAAGGTATACGTCGTTTCCTATACAATTCGGCGGGCAATAAATTATTTTTCGGACCATGACGAACTATATTGGAATTTCACTGGGGATGAATGGGAAATTCCGATAGAAAAAGCAACGCTCAAAGTAACTTTGCCGGCGGAAGCAATAAATAATCTGCAATTTAAGTGCTATCAAGGCGCTTATGGAACCAACGCGGAATGTTCGGCGAGCGCTGATGGGAATATCATAAGCTATGCGGCAAATGGAGTGATGCCTTCTAGCGAAGGCATGACCATTGTTACCGGCTGGCCGAAAGGAATCACAGTGGCTCCGACAGCTTTTCAAAAAATACTGGACATCACGAAAGACAACTGGACGCTTTTTGTGCCAATGATCATTTTTATCCTCATGTTTCGCCATTGGCGTAAATATGGCCGGGATCCCAAAGGGAGGGGAACGATCATCGCCCAATACGAACCGCCGGACAAGCTTTCTCCGGCAGAGGTCGGAACGCTTATTGACGGATCGGCGGACAGTAAGGATGTTTCGGCGACAATCATTGACCTGGCGGTAAAAAAGTTTCTCAAGATAAAACGAACGGAAGAAAAAAGTTTTTTGGGAAAAAATGTCGAATACACTTTCATCCGCCTTGAAAATAAAGAGCCGGAAAAAGATTTTGAAAAGGAAGTGATGAAAGGTATTTTTGATGGTGACAAAGAAAAAAAATTAAGCGATCTTAAAAATAAATTCTACAAAACTCTCGCGACAGTCAAGAGCCAGCTCTATGAAAGTGTGACGCAGAAAGGATATTATGCCAAAAATCCCAACACGGTGTTTGGCATGTGGATCGCAATTGCGATCGTGGGAGGATTTTTTATGGCTTTTGGTTTCGGAGCGCTTCAAGGAGGATGGGGAGTATTCAGCGGGATTGTCTCAGGGACAATAATACTCGTTTTCGGCTGGTTAATGCCGGCGGTGACCGTGAAAGGCGCGAGAACCAAAGAAGATATCCTCGGGTTTAAGGAGTTTTTGTCGGTGACGGAAACGGATCGGCTGAAATTCCATAACGCTCCCGAAAAAGATCCGCAGATGTTTGAAAAATTTCTTCCCTACGCAATGGTCTTCGGAGTCGAAAAAGAATGGTCCAAGCAGTTCGAGGGAATTTATAACCAGCAGCCGGATTGGTACGAAGATTCGTCAGGGAGGATGTTCAATGCTATGATACTCAGCAGCATGGTTTCCGATTTCAATAGTTCTGCGATGAGTGCGATTGCCAGCCAACCCTCTCAAGCGGTCGGCGGGGGATCGGGATTCGGAGGCGGGGGATTTTCCGGTGGAGGTTTCGGAGGTGGAGGCGGCGGTTCGTGGTAAGTCATAATTTTTCATAATCAATAAAAATAATAATATGAAAATCATCAATCATCTTATCGAGCTCAAAACCGCGACGACGCTTGATTTCATCGATATCACAGACAATATCAAAGCGAAACTAAAAAAGGCGGGAATCAAAAGAGGCGTAATAAATATCCAGAGCATGCACACGACAATGGCGGTTTTAGTGCAAGAGGCCGAGCCGCTTCTTATCACAGACATCAAGAAAATGCTGGACAAATTAGCGCCAAGAACGACGAAGTATATGCATGATAATTTTGATATTCGGACAGTGAATATGTGCGACGGGGAATGCGCTAATGGCCATGCCCATTGCAAAGCGACTTTTTTGCCAACTAGCTGCCATTTGAATATTGTCGATAGCGATTTACAATTGGGATTGTGGCAAAGAATTTTCGCGGTGGAACTTGATAACGCCCGTCCGCGAAGAATCGCCCTGCAGATAATGGGGGAATAAATTGACAACATCTCCAAAATCTATTATAAAGTACAAAAAAGAAAAGAGGGGAGGACTAATGAGCAATTTAGTTGAAAAAGGCTCCCGGACTTTTCGGGGGGTGCGGAAGGGAAGCCCTGGGACATCCCCTTGCTCTCCCGATTACTTTTTCACCAAAGACGGCAAAAGATGGGAGCAATCATTTTTCTGTTTGCAATGCGGCGAAACCAAGCTTTATCCGATTAAGGTAGAAGAGCCTTATCTCATACAAAAGCTTCTCTGTCCAGAATGCCTTAAGTTTTGGGTCGATAAATTGTTTAATGTGCTAGCAGCTGGAAAAATCGTGGGAGTGGCTGACTATCAGGCAGGTCTGACTGAGTTAAAAAAACTCTATCCGCATATTCGTGAAAGAGTTTATCACAATGAACACAGATAAATATGCGTAAGCGCGGCATTGGGGGAATGTCGCGTATTTTTTTTGCGCGGACTTCTACATTTGATAAAATTATGCTAAACTTTTTTTTGTGTTCGCAAAGGAAAGATAAACGAAAGAATCTCATAGGATTATCATACTAACATAAATAGCGTTTGCAGATATAGACCCATAAATCCTTTATGCTCAATATGAAACGATTATTTTTGGCCGCAATTCTCCTTCTCTTTTTTTTGGGGCTGGCGTTTTTTTATTTCGATCGGCAGGTGCATTTTTCGCACGGAACAGGGGACATTGCCCAGAGTTTCGAAATAAAAAGCGGAGAAGGCGTGAAGGATATTGCCGAGAGTCTGGAAAGCAACCAATTGATCAAAAATAAATATTATTTTGACTACTATATCTGGAAAACGAACAGCAAGGGAAAGATCCAAGCCGGGAAGTACGAGCTCAAGGGCTCGATGACGATACCTGAGATCGTCCAAGTGCTTTCGATCGGCGAAGTGGTTTCCAATGAAGTGAAAACAACTTTTCCTGAAGGAATAAGCGCTAAAGCTATGGCGGATATTTTGAAAAATAAGGGTTTTGACGGCGATAAATTCCTGGAAATATCGAAATCCGGCGCGGGAATAACCGCAGATTACGAATTTTTGAAAAACAAGCCTGAAAGAGCAAGCCTTGAAGGATTTTTATTTCCAGACACTTATATTTTCTTCAAAAATGCCAAGCCGGAAGACATCATCAACCGGATGCTCCTTAATTTTGACGAAAAAATAACAAGCGAAATAAGGGACGACATTGGAAAAAGCGGCCACAGCGTCTATGAAATTGTCACGATGGCGAGTATTCTTGAAAAGGAAGTAAAGACGGCTGATGACATGAAGATTGCCAGCGGGATATTTTGGGACAGGCTGCAGGTTGGAATGCCGCTTCAGAGCGACGCAACAGTCGAATATATTCTGGGGAACAATGACCTGAAACACTCTTTGGCCGATATCAAGGTTGATTCGCCTTATAACACCTATAAAAACAAAGGTCTTCCGCCCGGTCCGATTGATAATCCCGGAATAAATGCTCTCCAAGCGGCTGTTTATCCGACCAAAACGGATTATAATTACTTTTTGACCGATCCGAGCTCCGGAAAAACCATTTTCTCAAAAACCCTCGAGGAGCACGCGGCGAACAAGGCTGAATATGGATTATAGTTTCCAGTGTTGACAGATTTTTTGCCAGCTGGTATTATCTTTAAGTAGAAATTTAAATAAGTTTTTCCGCAGAAATTGGGCAATATAAGTAAGTCCCAACGAGGAAAGAAATAGCTGTTTGGCTGTTTACTTAGATCTGCGGAAAAGGCAGATTTTTTATATAAAAGAAATTTATGCTTTCACGCCATCAAAAAGAAGAATTGGTCAAAGATCTGACCGAAAAAATAGTTTCAAGCAAAGTCGCCATTTTTTCCGATTTTTCCGGAACAACTGTCACCGGAATGGAACATTTAAGAAGTGAATTGAGAAAAAGCGGGGCAACCTACAAGGTGACAAAGAAGAAACTTATCGATCTGGCTTTCAAAAATGCCGGAATTGAAGCGAATTCTCTTGGTCTTGAAGGCCAAATCGGATTGGCTATCGGGCAAGATGATGAAGTGTCGGCCGCGAAAATACTCAGCCAATTTTCCAAAAAGAACAAGAATTTTAAGATCCTTCGTGGAGTTCTGGAGAAAAAAGTAATTTCAGACAAGGAAGTGATGGCGTTGGCTGCTCTGCCTTCCCGGGAAGAGCTGCTGGCGAAACTGGTCGGAACGATCAATGCGCCGGTCAGCGGATTCGTGAATGTATTGGCGGGGAATATTCGCGGTCTTATGACAGTTCTCAAGGGCATAGCTGAGAATAAAGCATAGTAATCAATTTTTTCATAATTCATAATTCGTAAATCATAATTCACAAAAATATGACAGAGGAAGTAAAAAAAGAGGAATCAGCGACTGAAGGGAAAAAAGCAGTTGAAGTTCCTGAGAAGTTCAAACCGTTAGTCGAGCAAGTCGAAAAAATGACAGTTCTCGAGCTTTCGGAGCTGGTAAAAGTTCTTGAGGAAAAATTCGGCGTGAGCGCCGCAGCGCCTATGATGGCGATGGCGTCTGCCCAAGGCGGCGGCGAGGCCGGTGAAGAGGCCGAAGCCAAGAGCGAATTTGATGTTGAATTGGTTGCTCCTGGAGATTCCAAGATCAATGTCATCAAAGCCGTTCGAGAAATAACCGGAAAAGGACTCAAAGAATCCAAGGATCTGGTTGACGCGGCGCCCAAAGTGATCAAAGAAAAGGCTCCCAAAGCCGAAGCGGAAGAGATCAAGAAAAAACTGGAAGACGCGGGAGCGACTGTGAACTTGAAGTAAAGACAGATTTCTATCAGAAGATATAAAAAATACCCCAGAATTGGGGTATTTTTATTAATATAAGAATAAATAATATATTATTAAGTATAAATATTTGACATATTGTATTAATATACTAAAATATAATTATTATTAGTAATTTAGATAGCTTAAGGGAAAATTTATTGGACGATGTCCGGTGGTTAAAATTTTATGATCAAATGAGATCAGGAGAGAGGCGAGTCATGGAAACCACACAAGGTCATATGGTAACCACTTTGCAGAATGCGACCAAGTCTGCACAAGGACCTGAAAGCATTAATCATCAGGACAAAAAAGAAGACTGTCCTAAGCAAACTTTGCAAGTGCGCAAAGAAGGCACCTAGATTTGGTCGACGTAGGTGCCACTCGGCGGGATGGAGCAGCGACTCCTCCCGCCGTCCTTTTTATTCCGAAGAAAATTTTTGGATTTGATTGCCTTTCGAGAGAAGATAAACAGTTTTGGATTGTTCATCAACTGTGAAATCCGTAATGTTGGAAATTAAAGTATTCCAAAACTGAGAAAGAATTTTTCCATCTTTTGAATATTCCACAACCCGGTGGTTTTGATTGTCCAGGACATATATCCCGCTGAAACCCGGCTCGGTGTAAATTTTATCAATCACTAAACCAATATTTGGCTTCTCAAAATTAATATTCGCGTCAGTTTTTCCTTGAAGAAGAGGCATGACTCCTCCTATTCCCGCAACAAAAATATCATCATTGACAGCAAAACTCTTGGCATTTTTTATATCAGTCTCTGAATGCAGCCAATCCTGTCGGTCGCCGAATCCACCTTCGGCGCGGGGATAGCGGTAAATTTGATCGGTGGATGTGTCAAGAACATAGAGATAAGTCAGATACGTTTTGATATCTGTGGCGCCTAGACCGGCCGGGAGCGCGATGCCATTTTCCTGAAAATTCTTATTGATTGGCGTAAAAGACACAACTTTGTTATCACTAGTCAGCACAAAAAGGGCATTTAAATTGGGCATTGGCGCCATCAGCTTAAAATTTCCCACATTCAAATTGCACGGATTTTCCTCGATCGTTTTTGATCCCGGATCGATTTTCAGGACCGTTTTGCTATTTTCTGCTATGGAGAATAATGAGCCATTCAGCAGAGCCAGCGTTTGGGATTTTTGGGCGAGTTCAGCCACAGGGTCCAAAGAGGAAATGGCCTTTACTTGCGTATCTTCAAGGATTGATGGCTCGGACGCCGTTTCAATTTGGGGGCTTGGCTGATTCGCTTGTTGAGAAACGGTTTTTTTGTGAAAAGTTTTATATAAAATAAGGCTGATTATCAAGACCACAGCGGCGGCCAAAATTGTTCCGGCGTAAAATTTTTTCTTTCTGGAATCAATCTCGGAAAGACGGCCGGCGAAATATCGGGAATGTCCCGTTATTTTTTCAACCAAATGGCCAGGTTTTATTTTTCCGCGAAATAGGAAGAACATCTTTTCTTTGACTTTCAAGCGGCGGACGAATTCGGCCGATTTTCGCAAAAAAGACCTCATGAATTTCAATGAGGCGGAAGACAAGCCTTTGAGCGAAGAAAATATTTTCGAACCAGAAGAAACATTTTGAGTTCCTTTTATTTCTTCCTTTATATATAGGTCTCTTTGTCTTTCTTTGAGCGGTGGCATTATTATTTCGGATAATACCGGAGACTCCCGTTTGGGAGCTGGGGAGAATGGTGGGGCTATTTTTTTTGTCTCGCTTAGCGAAGGCAGATCAGCCACGTTTTCGGAACGGGTCTGCCGCGTCCGGCTTGAATCGAAGCGAGCCATGATCTCATCCTGATCGAGCAAATCAATGATTATCGCGCCTCCGAGCTCCGTATTGGCATGAAGAGACGCCTCAACAAGGCCGAGGAATTCTTCCCGCGAAAAACTGGCGGCATTATGGCGCAATTCGTCCGGTGAAAAAATATCCAACAAATCGGAAGTGGTGAAAATTATCTTATCGCCTTTTTCTATTTTTCCGCTTGAGATATCGGTAAAAGTCTTAAGGGGATGAGGCTCGGCAGTTTTTCCTTCGTCGAGATCTTGGCTGATCTGGGCGATCTGCCCTGAACGGATCAGGAATACGGAAGTTTCTCCAAGATGAGCAAAATGGAGGTTATTTTTCTCGATCACTCCGCCCGCGAAACTTATTTTTCCCGCCCAACTGATGGATCCGTGGCGGGCCAGTTCGGCCAGCGCGAGGTTGGCTTTCCGGAGGCTGGCTTCAAAACTTTCTTCGGCGGAGCGTTCGCGCCGGCTGAAATATTCTTTTTTTATTACGGAAGTGAGCAAGTTTACGATATAAGAAGAATCTGAGGACAGATCCAGGATCTTAAATATTCCAAAAAGAGTTCCCATCCTTTCCTGTTCAAAATTTTCCGGAGACAGCACGAACACTGTCCCATAGGGAGCCAGCTCTTTTTTTGAACAAATTAGTATTTCCCGGAATATTGGTTCAGGGTAGCCGTTTTTCTTCTTTTTGCCGAGAGTCGCCATATTTTTGAATTATGTCCAGTATAAGGAGAATACGGGAAAATATCAACTAACTGGACATTTTNNAAGAATATGTCTGAGATATTTTCCCAGCTTTTTGATTCCCGCACACGGGCTCGCCTTATGAAGTTTTTTATGCTCAACGACAGGCACGACTTTTCGGTGGCGGAAATTGTCAAAAAAAATAAATTGACTTCTCAACAAGTGGCCGGAGAACTGACTCGAATGGAAAGGATGAGAATGATCCTTCCGCGCCTCAAGAAAGGAAAAAAATATTATCGGACCAACGAAGAGTTCATTTTTTATCCGGAACTCAAAAGCTTGGTCGTAAAATCAAACACCTTGCCGGAATGCCGGAGCCTTGGCCGCATCAAAGGCCTTGGGAAAATAAAACTGGCGCTTATTTCGGGCGTTTTTCTCAATTACCCAAAGAGCCAGAGCGACCTTCTCATCATTGGTGACGAATTGAGCCGGGCCAAGCTCAAGCACCTTCTCGAGAGCCTGGAGGCTGAAGTGGGAAAAGAGATCAATTATTCCGTGATGAATTCTGAAGAATTCAAATACCGTACCGATATGCTGGACAAATTCATTATGGATTTCCTCGAAAGTCCTTATGAGGAAATAATCTGCAAAGTTTCTAATTTAAGGGAAATCGCGAATAGAAGACATAAATAAAAGATTTATTTTCTTGTCACCCTGGCCACCGCTTTCACAATGATAAACTCCGGCCGGGATCTAGCTACATATTTTATTTTCTGGATCCTGCATCAAGTGCTGATGACAAAAAGAGCAAGGCTTATATCCCAAAAATAATGTCATTATTCTACTTTATAATAATCATTCTCGTAGCTATAGTCCTTGCACTTGCAGGGTTTGTTTTTTCTTTAAAAAGAATGTTTGGTAAGTGGATGAAGCAATTAGTAGAGGAAAACGCAGATAAAACTATGAGTATGAGCAAGGAAATTCTTTCATTGGAAAGAGAGAGAATGGGCGAGGAAATCAAATTTGAAAAAGAAAATATGTCCGAGAAAATGGCTTCCAGCAAGGAGTATATGGACAATAAAAAAGATGTAATAAAAGATCTGGTTGAAAAAATATCTCAGGATCTCGAAAAGAGCCAGAAAAAATCAGAAGAAACGAAGACGGAATTAAACACACTTAAAACAGTTATAGAAGAGCATAAAATTGCAACGGGCGGACTGAAGGAGGCAACGGACCATTTGAAAAATATTCTATCGAATAATCAGCTACGAGGTAAATATGGCGAGGAAGTGGCCGAAGACCTTTTGAAATCAGTAGGCTTTGTTAAGGGCCAGCATTATGCAGTAAATATTGAACAGGACACCGTTACTACAAGACCGGATTTCACCATGTTTCTTCCGGATAAGACGAGAATGAACATAGACGCTAAATTTCCTTTTCAATCATTGGTGAGATACCAAGAAGCTAAGTCGGAACTGGAGAAAAACCGTTATTTAAGGGAATTTACAACTGATGTCAAACAAAAGGTTAAGCAGGTTGCCACTCGAGATTATATTAACCCAGAGGAGAATACCGTTGATTTTGTGATTCTTTTTGTTCCGAATGAAATGATATTCAGTTTTATTTATGATAAGTTGCATGAGGTCTGGAATGACGCGATGAAACAAAAAGTTATATTGGCGGGTCCATTCAGCTTCACAGCAATTCTAAGGATGGTATTCCAGTCATATAAAAATTTTTCATATCAAAAAAATTTACACTCTATTATTAAATTGATCAATTCGTTTACAAAAGAGTATGAAAGTTTTAGTAGTGAGTTGGACACTCTCGGCAAAAGAATTCAATCGGTTGAGTCACAATATAATACTGTTTCCGTTACTCGAACGAAAAAATTGACCAGCGTTGTGGAGAAAATTAAGAGCGAGGATATTCTTCTTGAAACTAAAAATAGCGAATTAATCGAGTAAATCTCAGTGATTGAACAATGGAAAACAAATTTTAGGGAGAAAGCCAAATCTTTTTTTTGGCATGGATATTGGACCGATCCGGTGATATTTTTTTCTTTGGTTTTGGCAATTTTGGCGAACCTCGGAATCTGGGCAGCGCTTCACTTTACGGTTATTGCGACCGATCAGCCGATCATTCTCCACTATAATGTTTATTTTGGCGTTGATTCCATAGGAGACTGGCGAAATATTTTCGTTATGCCGGCTATAGCGATCCTGATCTTTTTGGTCAATCTGATCCTCTCCCGTTTTTTTTATTATAAAGAGCGTCTGGTTTCCTATCTCTTCGCGGGCATGGGACTTCTTGCCCAGCTTCTTATGGCGGTTGGCGTGATCAGCGTGATAATAATAAATTTTTAAACTGCGCAATGAACAATTTCCATTATCCCGATCCGCGCACAACCGATCCGAGAGAACGCCGCTGGCAGAGATTTTTTGAAGTGATACCCGGTATCATCGCCTGGTTCACTCTTCTTGGCATGTTCATATTTTCTTTTCTTGTTCCGCTCTGGGTGGCTGTTTTTATCATTGCCTTTGATATTTATTGGCTTTATCGCACGATCTATATTTCCGCTTATTCGATAGTCGCCTTTCGAAAAATGAAACGCCATGAGAGAATAAACTGGTTTGAAGTTTGCCAAAAGATCATCGAACCGGAAAAATATTGGAAAGAGGTTTCAGAGGAGGCGCAAAATGCAAAAAGAGCCTGCCGAAAAAAGCGCTGGAAATTGTTCTCGGAAGAAAAAAGAATGTGTAAGAAAAAATTAGGCACTATTCTGGAACTCCGAAAAGAAATAGGCGAAGTCCTCAAAAGGGACCCAAAAAAAATGTTTCGCTGGGAGGAAGTTTATCATGTCGTGATGCTTCCGACCGCCAACGAGGGGGTGGAAATAATCGAGCCGGCTATCCAAGCGTTGGTTGATTCTGATTACCCAAATGACAAATTCATTGTACTTTTTGCGACGGAAGAAAGAGAAGACAGGGAAAAAAGAGAAAATAAAGTGAACTATCTCAAAAATAAATTTGGAAAAACTTTTCTTGATTTTATCGTAACGGTTCATCGAGTGGCGCCGGGAGAAATGAAAATGAAATCGTCAAACACGACTTTTGCCGCGAAAGAGCTCAAAAAATATCTGGAAGAAAAAAATATTCCGTTTGAAAAAGTGATCCTTTCCAATTTTGATTGCGACACCTGCGTCCATCCCCAGTATTTTGCGGCTCTTACTTTCAGATATATTACCGAGCCGAAGCGGCTCAACTTTGCCTACCAACCTCTTCCGATGTACCACAACAATATTTGGGACACGAATGCCTTTGTCCGAATTATTGTGACCGGCTCATCCTTTTGGCATATGGTGGAGGCGATGCGGCCGGAGCATATGGTGACATTTTCTTCCCATTCAGAAGCTTTCCAGACGATCGTGAATGTCGATTATTGGCCGGTAAACGTGATCTCGGAGGATAGCGTTATTTTTTGGAAAGCCTATACCTACTTCAACGGTGATTACGAGGTAAAGCCGATCTATCTGCCGGTGTCACTTGATGCCGTTTTGGCGAGTACCTATTGGCAGACCATTGTCAATCAGTATAACCAGAAAAGAAGGTGGGCCTATGGAATAGAAAATTTTGCCTTGCTTGGAAGGGCGTTTTTAGGAAATAAAAAAATAGGCTGGGGGAAAAAGATCCGCCATCTTTTCATAATGCTGGAGGGTCATTGGTCGTGGGCGACAAACTCTTTCATTATCGCTCTTCTCGGGTGGCTGCCGGTGATCATCGGCGGACATGAATTCAATCAAAGCGTTTTGGCCCATAATCTGCCTTATCTCACGAGGTATCTCATGAACGCAGCCCTTATCGGGCTTATCGTTTCCATGTTTTTGAGCCTAATGTTGCTTCCTCCGCGTCCGGCCAGATATTCCCGAAAGAAATATATCTACATGTTTCTTCAGTGGTTTCTAGTCCCGATCACCGCACCTTTTCTCGGTGCTATGCCGGCTGTCGATTCCCAGACCCGAATCCTGCTTGGTAAATATTTCGGTGAATTTTGGGTGACGGAAAAAGTTAGGAAAAAGTAAATGGAGAAATATTTATTGCCCTTTTTTTATTCCTTTGCCTTATCAATACTGCTGATCTCTTTTTTGTTGTGGATCGGCAAAAAGCAAAGCTTGCAGGCGATCAAGCGCTTTGGCGGAGTGGCGGTGATCCTTGTCTTTGTTTTGTTGGTCATATTCAACAAGGACCTGGTAATGACCAAACCAATTCTGGGAATATTGGCCGGCGGGATATTAATTCTCATACTTGGCCTTTGGGACGACATAAAAAGCCTTAATTGGAAAACACAGCTGCTCTTTCAAATAGCAGTTGCTCTTACGGCCATTTCCTTTGGTGTAAAGAGCGGATATATTTCCAATCCTTTTGGAAGCGCCGTTAATCTTGAAAATCCGCTGGTATATTTACCCATATTTACTTTATATTTTTTACTTTTCATCAATTCGCTCAACTGGCTGGACGGGATCGACGGATTGAGCGGCAGCGTATCCTTGGTGGTGCTTGGGACGATCTTTCTCTTGAGCTTTAAGCCCGAAGTAAACCAGCCGGCAACAGCCATTTTAAGCGCTATTTCCGGCGGGGCGGTACTGGGATTTCTGGTTTTAAACTGGAGTCCTGCCAAGATCTTGGCAGGGACAACCGGTGCCTGGTTTTTCGGATTTATTCTAGCCAGTCTTTCTATTTTTGCCGGAGCAAAGATCGCCACGGTTCTGATGGTGGCGATCATTCCCATTCTGGATTTTATGAGGGTCATCTGGGAAAGATATCGGGCGGGCCAGCCGATATTTTTAGCGGATAAGGACAGACATCTTCATTTCAGGCTCTTGAAAACGGGATTTAGGGAAAAGAGTGTAGTATTTTTCGTTTGTTCGGCCAGCCTGTTGATCGGAGCGGCGGCTCTTTATTTGAAAGCATCGGGAAAATTAGCTATAATGGCACTGGTGATCATAATTTATTCATTTTTCTTTATTGTATGGCCAAAAAAACAAAAATTATAATATTCTCGTCTTTGATACTGTTTGGGATAATATTGATTTTTTTGAATTACATGTTCAGCGAGATTTATTCAACTTCTGGCAATCCGATCAAGAAAGTTTATTTCAAGAACACTTTTATCAAGGCGGAGGTGGTGAGCGATCAAAAAAAAATAGAAATGGGCCTTGGGGGGAGAAAGGATCTTCCGGAAGGAAGAGGAATGCTCTTTTTGATGCCCAAAGCGGATTATTTGCGCTTTTGGATGAAGGGAATGCAATTTTCGATCGACATAATCTGGATCGAGCAGGGCCGGGTTGTCGGGTGCGAGAAAAATATTTCTCCCAAAGACGAGCGAATATTTACTTCGCCGACCATGGCAGGCCTTGTGCTTGAGACGCCGGCTGGTTTTTGCGACAAATATAACATTTCTGTCAACGATGCGATAGTAATACGGTAGTTTACGAAGACGAACAGGATCTAACGGGTCAGGCTTGCCTAAATAAAAGCCTTTTGCTAGACTGCTAGCGCTAAGTTGTAAGAAACTTTATTTATGAAAGAATCAATGGTTAAGTTTATAAAGAAAATCAGGGTAAATGAGAAATCTATCAATTTTCTGCTTATTTTCATTTTAGGTTTTCTGGTTGGGGTGGCAGTAAAAACGGAGGCAAAAAAGAGGATAACCATAGGCTATAATGATTACCAGGTTAGCGGATTGAAACAGGGATTTGATCTGATGAATAAAACCGCGCAACCGGCAGCAAGCAATACTCCGCCTCAGTCCGATAATGGCGCTAGTGGCAATCCCGACAATGGCAATAGCGGAAATGTCCCACCGCAATAAAACAGAATTTTAAGATAATGAATATTAAGCTTTAATTATTTGAAAATGGACGAAAAAAAAGAGGAAAAAGTGGCATCTGACATGCCGATCGAAAAAAAGGAGGAAGAAAAAAATTCTGTAGCAAAAGAAAAAAACGAACAACCATCGAAAAAGAAGTTAAAAAACTATGTTTCGATCATTATTCTGCTCGCCGGGCTTCTCGTAGGCAGCATTTTTGTCGACGTGGCGCAATTTTTCAGCCATCAGGGAGTATCTCCCCGCGTCCTCAGGGATCTGGACATCTTTCCTTTTGAAGGAAAAACTTGGGTAGCCTTTAATGAGCCGGTAGTGAACGTCCAGGTGGTAACTGACAGTAAATGTGAAGCTTGCGACCCGACCGAACCGCTCAAGTGGCTGAAGCGCGTTATGCCGACACTTCTCGCAAAAAAAGTGGAAATTGACTCTACGGAGGGGAAAAGCTTAGTTTCCCAGTTCAAGATAAAAAATATTCCTTCTTTTATATTTGACGAAAGCGTGACAAAGACCGATGTTTATTCACAGGCTCAGGCAATTTTCTCGAAAGAGGGGAACAATTACTTGATGGACACGAATCAAGTTGGGATCAAGCCAGGGAAATTCCTGGAAACTCCAACGGCCTCTGATGATGACGCCCAAGTCGGTCCGAAAGATGCAAAGGTCAAGATGATTCTCTTCAGCGATTTTCAGTGCCCTTATTGCAAAACTTTTTATGACACGTTTAAGCAGGCAACCAAGGATTACGGTGACCGGGTATTGTTCGTCTTCAAACATGTTCCGCTTGATTTTCACAAGCAAGCTATGAACGCGGCGATGGCGGGAGAATGCGCCCAGGAGCAGGGAAAGTTTTGGGTAATGTCGGACAAGCTTTATGCGGCCCAAGCCGATTGGAGCAATACCGACGGAACGGCGAAATTCAAAACATACGCGGCACAGCTTGGCCTGAATGCAGCAACGTTCAATAAGTGTATGGATGATTCCAAATATAAGGATAAAATAGCAGCCGATCAGGCCGAGGCTCAGAATTTTGGAATTTCCGGCACACCCTCCTTCTTTGTGGACGACCAGTTTTTCGGCGGTCTTGTTACTTATGACCAATTAAAGAAAACTCTGGACGGAGAGCTGGCTAAATAGTTTTTAGCCAAAATCTTTATCGAAACTCGGCTTCTTGTTTGAAGCCGAGTTTTTTTATGCTATAATGTCTTTATGAATCCCGTTAGAAATTTTTTAGATGGAATTTTTAAGCGGGATTCTATAAATTATTTCTAACAGGATGAAACTCGACAAGAAAATTTTCGAAATTATTTTTCACGCGCGGGGAGGGCAGGGAGCGAAAACCGCGGCCGAGCTCTTGGCGCAGGCGGCGCTTCGGGAGGGGAAATTTGTCCAGGCTTTTCCAGATTTCGGACCGGAAAGGAGCGGCGCGCCAATGAAAACATATGTCCGTATTTCCGACGAACCGATCAAGACGCACGAGCCGGTAGTCGATCCGGATATGGTGGCCGTGCTCGACGAAACGCTTTTGGGAGTGATCGAAATTTCCAAAAACCTGGATGAAAATGAGAGTTTGATAGTGAACACTACCAGGGATAGAGAAACTGTTTCCCGCGAGACGGGCTATGTCGGCAATATTTATCCGATTGACGCTCTCGGCCTTTCAATGGAAGTTATCGGCGAACCGCGGCCGAACACGGCTATTCTCGGGAAAATAATAAAGGTCACGGAAGCTGTCAGGCTGGAAAGCGTGACGGATGTTTTCCGGGAAAAATATATTGATAAGATCGGTGCGGAAAAAACTGACAAGAACGTGGCGGCGATCGAAAAAGCGTACGATAGCTTATAATACTTAGTATTTAATATTTTTTATGAATGAGGCTTGGAAAAATATTGAGGAAGGCGCCGTGATAAAACACGATATTACCAAGTCGCCTCGCACGGGTGATTGGCGGTATATGAAACCGGAAATAAAGAAGGCCGAGTGCATCGGATGCGGTCAATGTTTTTCGGTTTGTCCCGAAGCGGCCATTGATTTTGACGCGGAAAAAAAAGCCGATATAGATTACGATTTTTGCAAAGGCTGCGGAGTCTGCGCGACAGTCTGTCCCAAGAAAGCGATAATTATGCAGAAAAATTAAAATAATGGCCGAAAAGAATAAAAATTTAGCTTTGACCGGGGGCGCTGCTGCGGCCGAAGCCTTGAAACAGATCGATCCAGACGTGATGCCGGTCTATCCGATCACACCTCAAACGCCGATCATTGAAACTTTTGCGAAATTTGTGGCCGATGGAGAGGCGGACACGGTTATGATCGAGGTGGAGTCGGAACACAGTGCGATGAGCGCGGCGGTGGGCGCCGAGGCGGCCGGAGCGCGTGCGATGACTGCTTCCAGTTCACAGGGGATTATGCTAATGGCGGAAATACTGCCGATTGCGTCGGGTATGCGGTTGCCAATTTTGATGCTCGTGAGCGCGCGGGCAATTTCGGCGCCGATAAACATTCATGGAGACCATCAAGATGTGATGGCAGTGCGCGATCTGGGATGGATACAGATTTTTTCCGAAAACGCGCAAGAAGTCTATGACAATACTTTCATTGCCTTGAAACTGGCGGAAAAAGTGCGGCTTCCTGTCATGGTCATCATGGACGGTTTTCAAACTTCGCATAGCGTGGAAAATTTGGAAATTTT
>PMJF01000014.1 GCA_003157295.1 Candidatus Moraniibacteriota bacterium
ATAGGCCAGCCCTTTGAGCCCCAAATCATCAAATCGAAGAGCGACTGTTTGCTGGTTGAGAAGCCGCATCACGATGTTTTCGCCAAAGTTTCCGGGAAGAATTGAAACGCGGATATCAACGTCATTATTGTCGATAGTGATGGAAAAATGTCCGTCTTGGGCGATGTCTCGGATGTTTATTTTCATTCCGGAAAGAACTTTCACCCGCGACAAAATATAATGGTAAACCTGATTGGGGAGAACAGTAATGTTTTGCAAAATTCCGTCAAGGCGATAACGAAGGCGGATACCGTCCTGCTGGGGCTCAAAATGAATATCGCTGGCTTCCATCTTAACCGCGCCGGCCAGGACAATGTTGATCACTTCGGTGGTTGGAATTTCATTGATCCTCTTTTTGAGATCAATGACGTCTTTTAGGTTTTTTTCAAATTCCTCAAGATCTTTTCCAGAAAGAGTGAGCTGCATATCCTCCAAATTATCCACCAAGGCGATATGCTTATATTTTTCAATGGTTTTATCGAGTCCGGACTTGGAGCAGATGAAAAGCTTGATCTTGAAACCATCTTCCTGCTGAAATTTTTCCAAAAAATCTTGAAGGCCGGCGTTTTGAATGTTGGCGATGGCCAGGCTCGCGTTGTTTCCGGATCTTTGAATGCAGACTATCTGATATTTTTCGGCGTCATCTTTTTTGATCGTTCCCAGCGTCTCCGGATCAACCGGAAAAATATTGAGATCGATATATGGCAACCGCAAAACGGAGGCGACCGTCGCCGCTTGCTGCTCTTCTGAAACGTGTTTCATTTTGGCGAGCACTTGCCGAACATCTTCTTCGTGAGCCCCGTGAATTCCATCGGTATTTTTGTTTTCGTTTGGCATAGCTATATTTTATTTCATCCACCTCAAAAACACAAACTAGATATTCTTTCAATAAACTGGTAAAATCAGTAAAAAGAATGGAAAAAAAGACCCTAAAATTTCCGGATGGCTTTCTCTGGGGCGCGGCAACGTCGGCCCATCAGATTGAAGGTGGAAACACGAACGATTGGTCGGAGTGGGAAAAGAAAAGCGCTGAAAGATTGGCTAAAGGCGCGGAGGCGAAATGGCAGGCAAGAAAAACCGGGCAACCGTCAAGCAAATTTCCGGAGATGTTTGATCAGAAAAATTATATCTCGGGACGAGCTTGCGACCACTACAACCGTTATGGAGAGGATTTTGACATCGCGAAATCTTTGAATTTGAACGCGTTTCGCATTTCTATTGAATGGTCGCGGATTGAACCCAAAGAAGGGGAATTCAACGAGAAAGAAATTGAGCATTACCGGAAAGTCATTGAAGCTATCCGCGCGCGGGGGATGGAGCCGTTTGTGACGCTTTGGCATTGGACTCTACCCCTGTGGCTTTCTGAGATCGGCGGAGTTTCCAGCAAGAAATTCCCTTTATGTTTCGAACGTTACTCTCAAAAAATGGCAAAAGAGTACAGTAATATTGTCAAATACTGGCTAACATTAAATGAACCAACAGCGGTGACTAGCATGGGCTATCTGAGCGGCGTTTGGCCGCCGCAAAAGAAAAATCCCATCCTTGCTCTTCGAGTTTTCAAAAATCTGGGTCGATCTCACAACGCCGCATACAAAGAAATCCATCAAGTTTCAAGTTCTGCTCAGGTCGGATTTGTGAATATTTTGAATTATTTCGACCCATTCAAAAAGAAATCATATTTGGACAAGCTTTCAGTTGGACTCGCGAATTATTTCAGCAATAAAAAATTTTTCAATCTCACGAACAATAATGATTTTTTGGCAGTGGATTATTATTTCCATCATCGGCTGAAGTTCCCCGCGAAAGAAAATAACGCCAATAGAAATATTACCGATCTTGGCTGGGAAATTTATCCGGAGGGAATTTATCATATTTTGAAAGATTACAAAAAATTTAATCTCCCGATTTTTATCACTGAAAACGGCTTAGCCGATGCCAAAGACGAAAAACGGGCCAAATTTATCAGGGAACATCTTCTCTGGGTTCACAAAGCCATTTCCGAAGGGGTGGATGTTCACGGCTATTTCCATTGGTCGCTTCTCGACAATTTCGAGTGGGACAAGGGTTTTTGGCCGCGTTTTGGACTGGTGGAAATTGATTACGAAACACTCGAGCGTAAAATTCGCCCGAGCGCGTTGGAATACAAAAAGATTTGTGAAACAAACACTCTAAAAATATGACTTGGATAATTTTTGCCATTAGTGGATATTTTCTCATCGCCGCGGTCGGAGTTGCGGATAAGATATTGCTCAAACAAAGAGCGGTTACCAATCCCGTGGTTTATTCTTTTTATATNNTCAGGCTTTATTTTTTTTCTGTCTCTCGTAAGCCTCTATAAATCCCTGGATATTAATGAAGCCTCGCGGACCCTGCCGGCCATTGGCGGTTTGACACCCATTCTTGTCCTTTTTTTGTCTTATTTTTTTCTCAAAGAATCGCTCAGCGAGATCCATATTATCGCCTTCTTTCTGCTTGTAACGGGAGGAGTCCTGATCTCGCTGAAAACAAGCCGGAAAAAAAGCCGGCTAGTAAAAGGAAGCGCCAACCTTTTTTTAGCGGTGGGCCTAGGCGCGATATACTATGTTCTTGAAAAATACATTTTTACCGAGCAAGGTTTTGTCAGCGGGTTTATCTGGTCCCGTCTCGGATTGGCGATAACTTCCGCTTCGATATTACTAGTTCCCAGATGGCGGAGGCTGATCCTTTCTTCCGAGAAGAGAGCTACGGCGGGTCTAAGCTTTTCTCTTATTATTAATAAATTTACGGCCGGGGTGGGATCACTATTGATCCACCTCGCCATTTCAATGACTAGTGTATCCTTGGTAAATGCCATGCAGGGAACAGAATATGTCTTCCTTTTTATTTTCACCATAATGCTATCGATAAAATATCCACAATTTCTAAAAGAAAATATTGACCGAAAAACAATGATCCAGAAGATCATTGCTATCCTGTCGATAATAACAGGCTTAAGTTTGCTATATTTATGATAAAAATTATTAAAAAAATACTACTCTTTATTCTCATTATCTTAGTCCTGTCTATTTTCTATCTTGTCCGCAAGCCTACCGGCATCGTGAGCAACGCGCGGGATGTCCAATGGGGCGTCGCCTTTTCCAAGATTTTTAGCGTTCAGCTGGGACTCGATTGGAAAGAGAATTATCTGGCCATTCTGACGGATCTCAAACCGGCAACCATTCGCCTTCCGATCTATTGGCAGGATATCGAACCCGAGCCGGGAAAATATGATTTTTCCGATTATGACTGGATGGCTCAGGAGGCGCAAAGGCAGGGAGTGAAACTGATCCTGGTGGTTGGGCGCAAAGTCCCCCGCTGGCCGGAGTGCCACAGCCCTTCTTGGGCGGACAAACTTTCGGAAAACGAAAAACAGGAAAAGATAATCGAATATATTTCCGCATCGGTCGAAAGATATAAAAATATTGATAACCTTTATCTTTGGCAGGTAGACAACGAGCCCTTTCTGCCGTTTGGAGCCTGCACGAAGTTCGACGTTAATTTTCTGGATCGGGAAATCGCGACTGCGCGGAACATGGACCCGAGCCACAAAATCATGGTCACGGACAGCGGGGAGCTTTCTACTTGGGTGCAGGCGGCCAAGCGCGCTGACATTTTCGGAACGACAATGTACCGCGTCATTTGGAAAAGTCCGGCAGGGTATTTCAAATATCCTCTTCCACCCAAATTTTTCTGGCTCAAGGCCAATATTGTCCATCTTCTCTATCCCGAGAGACCGATCGTTGTTTCCGAGCTGCAGGCTGAGCCTTGGGGGCCGAAACAAATTTATGATCTGCCGGTTGACGAGCAGATGAAATCGATGGATATCAATCAATTTCACGCGAATATCGAATACGCAAAACGGGTTGGTTTTCCGGAAGACTATCTTTGGGGCGCCGAGTGGTGGTTCTGGATGAAAACAAAAAAAAACCGCCCCGAATTCTGGGAGGCGGCGAAGGAGGTTATGAAAAGTGAGTAAACCGGGTTGGTTGGACTAGACTGATCTTATTTTTTCCAACAATTCTTTTTCCGCTTCTAAAATATTCTTTTTCTCAAAAACTATTTTAAGATATCCGTTCTTGATCTCTCCTCCGCAAGCCTTTTGGATCTTTTGGAGCGATTCGGATTCGCCGTTTTTGATGAAAGCGACGCTCCGATCGAGTGTTTCGGAATAGAGAATGGCGAAAAGTTTTCCAGCCGAGAAATTATCTTTTATCTTTTCCAAGATCAAGGGAAGCTGGCCGGGGTTCGTCCGGCTTTTCACGAAATCTTCAATAGACACCATCGACCAGGCCAGTTTCGAGTCCTCGTTCCAGTTGAGCCGCGCCATTACTCGGCCCCAAAGCTTCATAAAAGGGAAGGATTGGGTCTTGAAAAGCTCGCGGATGATCTTTTGCTGGTCGGCGCCTTTTTCAATGAGCCAGGAGGCGGTCATAAAAGTTTGAGGATTGGTGTGAGGGGACTGGAAGTTGGAAGTGGCCGAAACCAGTCCGGCGAGCAAACACTGGGCGGACCCGGCATCTGTTTGTTTCTCCCAGAAAGACTTGGCGAGTCCCGACAAAATATCGGCGATGGACGACGCGGTCATATCCACGAGATTGATCTGGCCGTAATTCTCGTTGGCGCTGGAAGCATCGATATTCACGATCGGGACCTCAAAGAAAAGGTCGCTGTTTTTGTCCTTGATATCCCCAAGGCTTTCAAGATTCGGGCATCCGAGAAGAATGACCAGATCATACTTAAACTTGGCCGGTATAAAAGAAAAATCTCGCGGGTCAATGGTGGCCTTTTCGGGAGTGATATATATGTCGAAAGAATCAATTTTATTTTCCGTGCGGAAATCTGTTATTTTGTTGCGCGCGGTGTTGAAGGAAAGGACGAAATCTCGGGCGCTCTTGATCTCTTTTATCATATGATCCGGTTGGGGGAGAAAGACCATTTTTCCGTTTCCGTTCTCGTTCTCCAAAACCGTGGGATCCTTGCCGATATTTTTGAGAAGATGGGACAACCCCCAGCTTGCGGCGATCGCATCATCCGGGGCGTTTTTTCTCGTCAAGATCAAAACACTCTCGGCGGATTCAATTTGGTTTTTGATTTGATCTGGGATGGAAAGCATAATTTCAAAAGGGGTTAGTCAATCAAAGTACCAAACGGTTCGGAAATCGTCAAACGTTCCGGTTTTTCGAATGGCTTGACAGAGGGATAGTTGAATGCTATTATGTGATGTTTAATAATGGCTTATCATTTTATCTCAATGATCCAGCGGATTTCGAAAATTTTATTGATCATGTCATTTGCGTTTTTTACTATGGCACTGCCGCCGCGATGTTTTGCGGAGATCGTCAATCAGCCCGCAGCCGATGCAGGGTTCCAAGTGGACAATAGTGCATTGTCCGGAATATCCAATCCTGATCAGTCAATCACCAACAATCCCGCTCCGGAAATTGATAATGATTATCCCTGCCAAAAGATCCGCAATCCCAAAGTCCCGCGCGTCAAAAACAGGAGCCAAGGAATAGACAATGATAACTCAGGAAAGATAAAAAACCGGAACCGGACCATAAGCAATCCGGAAGCCGGAAATATTGCGAATCTTGATCAGGGGATCAGCAACCCGGAAACAGCGAATGTTATAAATCGCGATCAGAGAATAAATAATCCGCAAGCTGGAAATATAGAAAACCCTGACTCGGAAATCAGAAACAACACGCCAGGTATCTCAAATCCGGAAGCGCCGAGAATAGCCAATTCCAATGGATCCATCTTCAATTCTGACCAATTTATCTCAAACGGTGACCATCGCATCAAAAATGGTGATCATTTCCTAATCAATTTTGACTGGTCTTTCTTGGGTGTTTTCAACTGGGATTGCTGGAATCAACCCTTTTTTCTCATGTAGTGAAGCATTGTTTTGAGCCGTAAAATAGACCTATTTTGAATTGTTTCACGCAACCTTGACACGGAGCGCTTTTAGGAGTAAAATAAGTGATTAAAAGAAATATAAAGACAGACAAAAAAATACAGTCACAGGTTGGATAAATTCCGGCCGAGAGGAGAGGGAAAAGATGTTTCAAAAGGTTGCATTTCTAATGATTCTGGGTGCTCTATTTTTAGGGTCTGTTTCTGAGGCGCTAGCCTGGAGGAATCACGGTTGCGGTGGTGGACGGATTTATTATCAGCCGCCTGTATACTACTGTCCACCGCCTCAGCCACAAGTAATTTTCGTGGAAGTGGTGCACTTTAAGGATTGGTGGTGCAATCAGTGCGGAAAGTATTTAGGAAGGACTTTCCAAAACTCTGATGGCCAATTTCCGGTGCCCACTGGGCATCGGTGCAACTAGCGATTCCGCTCATCGAGCGGAGTTGCCAAAAAGCCGTGAGTGTTCACTTACCTCCGGCTTTTTTCTTTGCCAAAAAGAAAATTTGTGCCACAATAAAACCAATGAAAAAGACTTTTATTACGAACAATTCCAAGCAAACGCAGGAGCTAGGCGAACTGCTGGCCGGCGAACTTCGAGGGGGCGAAATTATCTGTCTTTCGGGAGAACTGGGAAGCGGGAAGACCACTTTTTCTCAGGGCGTATTAAGAGGACTGGGGGCGAAGGAACCATTTACAAGTCCGACGTTTGTGGTGATGAAGCAATATAAGATCAAAGCCACGGCGAAAAAGTCAGAGCCAGTAAATATTTATCACATTGACGCATATAGAGTAAGCGGAAAAGATATTCTTGATCTAGGGTGGGAAGAAATTACCGCGGGTAAAAAAAACGTCGTGATAGTCGAGTGGGCGGAAAGGATAAAAAACATCATTCCAAAGAATGCGGTTTGGATAAAATTTGAGCATAAGAGCAAAAACGAGAGGGAAATAACAATCTGCTAAATTTTCAATCAATGATCAATTCTTCAATTTACAAACATTGAAAATTAGATCATTGAAACTTTATTGTAAATTGAAAATTGATAATTGGAAATTTTTTATTTAATACTATGCCTTCATCTAAAAAAAAGCTGATATTAATCGACGGCAACGCTATCATCCATCGCGCCTACCATGCGCTTCCTCCGCTCACGACCAAAAAAGGAGAGCTGGTGAACGCGGTATACGGGTTTGCTTCGTTGCTGTTGAACGTGGTCAATAAGTTCAAAGCCGAATATATCGTCGCCACGTTCGATCTCAAGGAGCCGACTTTCCGGCACAAGGAATTCAAGGATTATAAGGCCACACGCATCAAAGCGCCAGATGATCTCTATGCCCAAATTCCCAGGATAAAAGAGCTGGTCAAAGCCTTCAATATTCCGATCGCCGAAAGAGAGGGCTTTGAAGCCGATGATCTCATTGCCACTTTCGCGCGTCAAATTGAAAATCTTCATCCCGAGATCGAAAACATCATTGTGACCGGGGATCTTGATACTTTGCAGCTGGTGAACGACAAGACAAAAGTTTTTGCCCTGCGGCGGGGGATGAGCGAATCGGTTCTTTATGACGAAAAAGCGATCTTCGGCCGCTATGGTCTGGCGCCGGATCAGATGATCGACTACAAAGGGTTGAGAGGAGATCCTTCCGATAACTTGCCGGGCGTGAAGGGCGTAGGCGAAAAAACAGCCACAGAATTGCTCAAAAAATATGGATCGGTCGAAGGGGTGTATAAAAATCTTCCCGAGATCAGAGAGGGAATCCGTAAGAAACTGGAAAAAGACAGGGTGCAGGCCTTTTTCAGCAAGAAGCTCGCGAGGCTCGTCTATAACGTCCCCGTGAAATTTGATCTGGAAAAAAGCGCCTGGCAGGATTTTGATCGGGTCAAGGTCATCAACCTTATGCGCGAGCTGGAATTTTTCTCTCTTTTACGGCGTCTTCCCGGATACGAAGAATATGAGAAGGAAAAAAGCAACGCTGATGAAAAAGGGAAAGTGCCGGACGCCAAGAAAAAAGTGGAATGGAAAAAAATAACTTCCGCCCAAATTCCGGAAATGGCGGGAAATGTTTCTTTCGCTCTTGACAATGGGGGCGCAGAGTTCCCCAAAGGAATCGCCATCAGCCCGGATCCGCAGTCAGCTTTCTACCTTCCCTTTTCCGGATCTATTGTTCCGAAAAAAATAAAAGAATTTTTGGAGGACAAAAATATCGGGAAGATCGGTTTTGATCTCAAAAGGGAGTGGCGGACCATCGATAGAATGGGGATGAAATTGGAAGCCATGGTTTTTGACACGCAGCTCGCGGCTTATCTTCTCCGCTACGGGTCCAACTTAAGCTGGGAAGATCTGGTTTTCCAGGAGCTGGGGATAATCGCAGAGAAAAAAGAAAAAGGCGGCGGACAAGGGGCTCTTATTTTCCAGGAAAACGAAAAAGAGATTGAGAGATTGTGCCTTCGAGCCGCTCATAATTTCTCCCTTTCTGAGAAACTTCAGGAGAGACTGGGAGAGATCAGTCGGGAACAATTTTCCGAGGAAAAAAAATCAACCCTCAAAGATGTCTTTGAAAAACTGGAAATGCCGCTGGTCGAAATTCTGGCGGGGATGGAAAAGGACGGGATCAAGATCAACAAAACGATCCTTGAGGGAATTTCGGTCAAGCTTGACCGGCGGGTAAAAGTTCTTGAGCGGGAAATTCAGAAACTGGCCGGTTCGGAGTTCAATGTTAATTCTTCCGTCCAGCTGCGGGAGATCCTTTTTGAAAAGCTGGGAATCTCGACGAAAGATATCAAAAAAGGAAAGACGGGTTTTTCAACCGCTTCTCCGGAATTGCAAAAGATCAAACATCTCCACCCGGTCATCGAGAAAATCGAGGAATATCGAGAATTATTCAAACTCAAAACCACCTATCTCGATCCTCTGCCGAATCTGACGGACGAAAAATCCCGTCTTCATACAACTCTCAACCAAGCGGTGACGGCGACGGGGCGCCTTTCCTCGTCGGAGCCGAATCTTCAAAATATCCCTATTCGAACCGATCTGGGACAAGTTATCCGAACGGCCTTTGAGGCGGAAAGAGGTTTTCGAATGGTGAGCGCCGATTATTCCCAGATAGAACTGCGCATTGCCGCTCATTTGAGCGGGGATGTCAAAATGATCACGACGTTTCTCAATGGCGAGGACATCCATACCGCTACTGCCGCCCGGGTGAACAAATTGGATCTGGATAAAGTGACCGGGAAAATGCGCAGTTCCGCCAAAGCTCTCAATTTTGGGATAATTTACGGCATGAGCACTTTCGGATTTTCCCAAAGCGCCGGAGTGGACAACGAAGAGGCCCGGGAATTCATCCGGAAATATTTCGAAAATTATCCGCAAGTCGCCCATTTTTTGGACGAAATAAAAATATCTGTCCGAGAAAAAGGATATGTCGAAACTGAACTGGGGCGGCGGCGCAATATCCCGGAAATAAACTCTTCAAACTTTCAAGTGCGCGCGGCGGCCGAGCGTATGGCGGTGAACATGCCCATCCAGGGTCTTGCGGCCGATATAATAAAACTAGCCATGATCGAAGCGGACAGGCTGATTCGCGAAAAATATTCCAAAGTCCGGATGATCCTGCAAATTCATGATGAACTTCTCTTTGAAGTTCCCGATCGCGAGGCGGAAAAATTTGCCGAAAATTTAAAAGAAGTTATGGAAAATGTTTACAAACTTTCCGTGCCATTGATAGTCGATGTCAAGGTCGGGGATAATTGGGGAGAAGTATGATAAAGGAAAAAGAGACAATGTCCGTCGAAGGCGAATCACAATCAGAGACTGACCGGTCTGGGACGGCCATCCATGAATCTGGTGGAAAAAATAAAAAATATATAAAAATAGGGATCTTTATTTTTCTCCTGGGCTGGCTTTTCTTTTTCATGGCCGAAAAAATTGATCTGTCGAATACCGATATAGGTCGGCATCTCAAGAACGGCGAGATCGTTTTAGGCGAGGGCTTAAAGATAGGGGAAGCCAATACTGTTTTGAGCAGCAATTTTTATTCCTACACCTATCCGGATTTTCCTTTCTTGAACCACCATTGGGCCAGCGGAGTGTTTTTTTATGCAGTTCAGAAATTGTCCGGTTTTTCGGGGCTTTCGATCATGTATATTCTTTTGAGCCTCTTGACTTTCATCATTTTTTTTCTTGTTGCTTATCGCGAGGCAGACTTCACGACGGCCGCGGTGCTTTCGGTGTTTCTTATTCCGCTTATAGCCGAGCGGCGGGAGATCCGGCCGGAGATCTTTAGCTATTTTTTCCTAGCAGCATTTTTTTTGCTGCTTTGGCTCTGGAAAAAAGAAGAATTTTCTTGGCGCTGGCTGTTTCTTCTACCGATCATGATGATTTTTTGGGTGAATGCCCATATTTATTTTTTCCTGGGATTTTTTTTGATCGGCGTGTTTCTGTTTTCCGAATTTATCGGAAGAAATTGGAAAGGTTTCAAGGAACTGGCCACGATTCTTTTTCTCACCGCGGCAGCAGCGCTCATAAATCCCTTTGGTCTCAAAGGAGCGCTTCATCCATTGTACGTTTATAAAAATTACGGATACGCGGTTGCGGAAGAAAAATCGGTTTGGTTCGTGGAAAACTATGGAATCGTAAATTCCAATTTTTTGCTGGCCAAAATAGTGATGGGATTGATGGTGGCGACTCTTTTAATAGCGATTTTGATCAATTGGAGAAAAATTTCGCTGCCGAACGCGCTGCTTGGAATATTCTTTGGGGCCATAGGTCTCGTGCAGATAAGGAATTTCACCATGCTAGGTTTTTTTGCTCTGCCAATTCTTGCCTCGCAAAGCGAAAAAATATTTTCCATCAAAGCGGGGAAAGCGAAAGGGATGGCAAAAGAAAACGCTCTCACTTTTTTTTACATAACCCTCGTTGTTTTTGCGG